>SUVA01000013.1 GCA_015062245.1 Alphaproteobacteria bacterium | reverse complement strand
TACTGTCTTAACATTTAACGAAAGGAACTAAAATTTAAAAATTATATTAATGATGAGCGTTGTTAGCGAAGAATTTAGATAATTTAAATTTTAATGCCTGAACAACAAAAACAATTTTTACAAATAACTTAAATAGAAAGGAGTATAAAATGTCAGTAAAAAATAAAACAAACAAAAATTATAAAAGAAGTCAAAAGGGGCGCAGTATGCTTGAAATGCTGGGCGTACTGGCCATCATAGGCGTTTTGTCCGTAGGTGGCGTGTATGGCTATGGTGTCGCCATGAAAAAACATAAAGCCAATGAATTATTACATCAAGCCAGTATGTTGGCCGCCACCATATCGGCACAGGCCATGACCAATGATGGAAAATTGCCCGAAACGATTACAGATTTTGGTAATACCAACTATGGAACATTTTCCACAAGCGCAACCAACGCTTTGGACGGAAAAGGATTTACGATTACAATTTCTGAAATGGATTCTGCGGTTTGTGATCAATTGAAAGCAGGCGGTATGGTTCAAGGTGTTGAATGTGTTGATTCTGCAACCTCAGGCAAAAAAGATGCCAAAATCACCTACTATAAAAACTTGGCCACCAATGACGAAGAGGGAAAAAATAGTCCAACTGGGGGAAGTGATGAAAGCGGAGCAAAACCATTATGTGAGGTTGGAAATTTGGAGGGCTGTGAAACACCAGAGGCTTGTCAGGCAGTAGGTGGATTTTGGGATGATAGAGAGGGATGTTTTCCGGATGAGTGTGCCGAAGATCCTTCGACATGTATAGGTTCAGACAAAACAAAATCAGAGTGTCTTTCAAAAGGTGGTTATTGGTGCGGATTAAAAAATGAATGTCAATTAAAAAGTTGGATATACTCCTCGGGTGGGTGTTGTGATGACGGGGTAGAAAAGAATGAATTTTTGCAATGTAATGGTCATGATTGTAGTTGTGTCCAATTGCCACCAGCTGAATGTTGCGCAAAATATGACCTTTCGACGGACTGTATATACATTTGCTATGATTCGCAATCCGACTGCTTAGCAGACGGATATTATTGGGACACAGTACACAACCGCTGTCATGAAGATGTGGCTAGTGTGATTAATTTGTGTGAAGTTTATTATAGTAATGAAGTACCTCAAAGTCAATTGGGGGGAACTGGAGATTGCGATGGTCATATTTGTTCATGTCGTGAACGTACACTTGCCGAATGTCTAGAACTCACCGATTCGTATTCTGCGTGTGGTATATCGACATCTCAAAGTTGCCTAAGTGTAGAGGGGTATTGGTTAACTGATTCGTCGAATTGCTATAAAAATGAAAATGAGATTTCATCGCAGTGTTCCGGATATTATACATGTAGTAGTGCTATTTGTACATGTGAAGAGCTTAATCCTAATCCTTGTGTTGAGGATGGTAGTGCTGATAGTTGTACTTTAGAAAAATGTTCAGAAATAGGATTTTATTACTGGAATGCCTCTGCTTATGAAGTTCATGGCTGTATGCCGATGGAAGAATATGCCAAAGAACAATGTAATGATTTTTGTCAATATGGTATAGGAGCAACTAAGGGAACGTCCAGTTGTAACGGACATAATTGCAGTTGTGATTGTGAAAACTAATCTAAGACCTGAATGCGTAGGAAAAACATCAGCCCCTTGAATCCCAAGGGGCTGAGATTTTTAATAAAAAACTGGACATTTAAATAAAATTTTTCTATAATTTTCAAAAAAGGAGGTCAAAATGCCCGTTTTTAAATTGCCGAATAACTTAAAAGAAAACAAAAAACATTCTTCAAAAGAACAAATTGAAGCTGAGGCTCAGGCGGATTTGGCCCGTGCTTTTCCAATGATGGTGTGTGGTGAAGTTCAAACAATGCGCTTGGCTTTGAATGAAGCACGGAATTTGTCTAATCCCCATCGGGCCGAACATATCCATTCCCGATTGTTGCCCATTGCAATGCGTTTGAAAAATCAAGGTGCTGTCTTTGGTTATCCTTTGGTAACGGATGTGGCTTCACACCTTTATAATTACATCCAAAGTCATAAAATTTTTAATAAAATAGAATTTGAAAGTGTTTATAATGACGTTTTAACCCTGCAAAACATTTTATGGAAACGTATCAGCGGGGACGGCGGTGAAGAAGGGCGCCGAATTTTAAACCAACTGATATAAAAAAGGTATTAAATGGTTGGACATTTATTGGTTGTGGATGATGATAAACGGTTGCGTCAGTTATTAAAACAGTACCTGACTCAGGCGGGATTTTTGGTTTCGGTGGCCGAAGATTGTATTCAGGCACAAGAATTATTTCAACTGTTTATCTTTGATGCGGTGATAATGGATGTGATGATGCCCCATAAAAACGGCGTTGAATATACCCAAGAATTGCGCCAAAAAGGCATTCAAACACCTATTTTAATGTTGACGGCCATGGGGGATGTGGCCAGTCGCATTAATGGATTAGAGGCCGGTGCTGATGATTATTTGCCCAAACCGTTTGATCCAAAAGAATTGTTGCTAAGAATTAAAAACCTGATGAAACATCAACAAAGTTTTTCGGATACTGTTTCGTTTGGTGATTTTACTTACATTAAATCAAAAAAGTCTTTGATAAATCAAAATATTCCTGTTTCTTTAACCGGTGCAGAACAACAACTGTTGGATATTTTGGTGCAATCGGTTGATAGTGTTTTAACCCGTGAAGAATTGGCGCAAAAATTAAAAACGGATTCCATCCGCACGGTGGATGTTCAAATTACCCGTCTCAGACGCAAAATTGAAAAAGATCCCAAACATCCCGTTTGGATTCAATCCATTCGGGGGCAGGGGTATAAGTTAGTGAGGTTGTAATGATATTTTTTAAATGGTTAAAAAGAAAGTTTTTCCCGCGTCATTTATTGGCCCGATTTATTTTGATTATTTTATTACCGTTGGTGATATTACAGGCAATGGTCGGTATTTACTTTTTCAATAAGCACTGGGATACGATCAGCCGGCGCTTGGCCAACGACGTTATCGGTGAAATTCGTTTAATCGCCCATTGGTCGGAAATGCAGGAAGACCCAAGCGCCAAGTTAGATGTGTTTGAAAAAAATTTAGGTATGCATCTTGAATGGAAAGCGGATGAAAAACTCTCTTATGATAAAATAAACGAACGTTTAACGTCTGCAAAATTGCGAAACAAAATTGAAGATTTACCTTATCCCCAAACGACTTTTACAAATGAAAAAGGCGAACAGGAAATTGATATTCAGTTATCAAAAGGTGTTTTAAGCGTTATTGTGCCACGCAAAAGATTTTTCAGCACAACCGTTCCGTCTTTTTTGTGGTGGATGTTGGGGTCTTCTACTTTGCTGTTTTTAATCGCATTTTTGTTTATGAAAAATCAGGTTCGGGCGATTACCCGTTTGGCAAAAGCGGCCGAGTTATTTGGTATGGGGCAAGAGGTGAAATTCAAGCCTGAGGGAGCTTATGAGGTTCGTTTGGCCGGTCTTTCTTTTATTGAAATGAAGGAACGTTTGGCCCGTTATATGAGTGAACGGACATCAATGTTGGCCGGTGTTTCGCATGATTTGCGCACCCCCTTAACACGAATGAAGTTGGAATTATCAATGATGGAACCCGATGAAACAACCCAAATGTTGCATCAGGATATCAACGAAATGGAAAGTATGTTGACGGGATATTTGGATTTTGCCCGGGGCGCCGGCAAAGAAAAAATGGAAGAAATTGATTTGGATTTATTTTTAACTTCCTTGGTGGAAAAATATAAACGTGTCGGTTTTGGTGTCTTTTTGCACATTGAACAACCGGCTAAGTTGATGGCACGCCCTCATGAACTGATGCGTGCTTTTTCAAATTTAATATCCAATGCGCAAAATTATGCCACCAAAACAAATATTTCTATGGGGATTCGGGACGATATGATTCAGGTAACCGTTGATGATAACGGTCCGGGGATTCCCGCCAAAAAACGCGAAGAAGTTTTTAAACCTTTTTATCGGGTGGAACCGTCCCGTAATAAAAATACGGGCGGTGTCGGTTTGGGTATGACAATTGCACGGGATACGATTTTATCGCATGGCGGTGAAATTAAATTGGAAACTTCGCCTATGAAAGGTTTGCGAGTTTTGATTATGTTGCCGATAAAAAATAAAACCGAACAATAATATAAATTTTCTTGCATTTTTTTGAAAAATGTGTATAATATCACTGTTCGTATCATGTGATATGGATGGGATTTTTCACCCCTGGAGGAAAAATCCGTTACTTAAAAACAAAAAAGGATAAAAAATGAAAACAGTATCATTAAACGCAACAAAGCGTGAAAAAGCTGGCAAGGGGGCCTCTCGGGCTATTCGTCTTAAGGGGTTTATTCCTGCCGTTATTTATGGGGATAAACAGGCTCCTGAAATGATCGCCATTGAAGAAAAATTCATGGTGGCTGAAATGAATAAAAAAGGTCTTTGGACCCGTCAATATGAAATCAATGTGGATGGAAAAGAAAAACATTTGGTGTTATGCCAAGATATTCAAAAACATCCGGTTTCAAATCGCCCGATTCATGCGGATTTTTTAAGAATTTCAAAGACAGCTTTACTGACCTTGGATATTCCTTTGCAATTTGTTGGTGAAGATGTTGCTCCTGGCTTCAAAAAAGGCGGTGTGTTGAACATCGTGCACCGTACGGTTGAAGCAAAATGTACGGCTGATAAAATTCCTGAATACTTTACGGTTGATTTGTCCAAAGCCGAAATCGGTGATGCCTTTAACGCTTTTGACATTCAATTACCCGAAGGTGTTTCTTTGTCAGCCAAAGAAGACTTCACAGTGGCCAGCGTTGTGGCACCACAGGAAGAAACCGTTGCTGACAATACACCAGAAGCGGCCCCGGTTGAAGCAGAAAAAACAGAGGAGAAAAAATAATGAAGTTGTTGGTGGGATTGGGCAATCCGGGAACGGAATATGCAAAAACCCGCCACAATATGGGATTTCAGGCGGTGGACGAACTTGTCCGCCGCTTTTCCTTTGATGCCTTTAAATCAGAACATAAAGGACTTTTGTCAAAAGGTGAAATAAACGGTCAAAAATGTTTTGTTTTAAAACCTGAAACCTATATGAATTTATCGGGCGAATCCGTTCAAAGCGTAATGGCTTTTTATAAGATTCATCCGAAAGACGTTATCGTTTTTCATGATGATTTGGATTTACCTGTTGGTAAAGTAAAGGTAAAAATCGGTGGTGGCAGTGGTGGTCATAACGGTATTAAAAATATAGATTTGCATATTGGTGTTGATTATATGCGTGTGCGTATTGGCGTTGATAAAAACAAAATGATTGATACGGCCAATTATGTATTGGGCAAACCGTCCGCTGATGAACAAAAGATTTTGGATGGTTTATTTGAACAAATTGCCCAAAATGTTGAATTATTACTCAATGGCGATATGTCTGCCTTTATGAATAAAATCAAATGAATGATCGTGAGTTGATGGTTTTGGTTGATTTAATGCGGGTTATAGATAAAAAGCCTGCTGTTGCCCCTGAAATCATCAATGATTATTTGGCTAAACATAAATTTATAAAAGGTCCTGAAAAGGTCGAATTTTTGAAACTTGTGTGGTCTGTTATTCGCTGTCAGGCCAGATTAAAGTGGGCTTATCCGGATGATAATTGGCAAAGCCGTGTTCAAAAGTTCATACAAAACGGCGTTCCTGAAACATCACAGGCACCCGATTGGATTCAATGGGAAGTGCCCGAATGGTTTTTATCGCATATTCCTGAGGCGAAAAATGAGTTACCCGCCTTATTGGAAAATCCGCCAATTATTTTAAGAGCTATCGGCCAACGTGATGAGATTTTAGAAAGCCTGAAAAATGAAGGATTAGATGTAGAGCTTTGCGCAAAATCACCCTTTGGCATTATTTTAAAAACATATGCCAATATAAAAAATACGAATGCTTGGAAAAAGGGGATGTTGGAAATTCAAGATGAAGGGGCTCAGCTTTTATCGTTGGAAATTGGCGTAAAACCCAAGCAAAGTGTGTTTGATTTTTGTGCCGGGGCAGGGGGAAAATCTTTAATTTTTGCCCAAATGATGCAAAATCAAGGACAAATTCAGGCTTACGACATAACGCCCAAAAAATTGTTTGAGTTGGTCAAACGGGCCACACGGGCGCAAATTAAAATTATTAAAATTATTACAAAATTGGAGCGCCCCGATAAAAAGTTTGATCATGTGGTGGTGGATGCCCCTTGTTCGGGCTGTGGTACGTGGCGCAGAACGCCTAATATGCGTTGGCATTTAACCGAAAAACAATTAAATCATATTGTGAAAACACAAGGTGAAATTTTAAATCGGGCCGAACAATATTTAAAAACAGGGGGATATTTGTCATATATTACCTGTTCTTTAACCTTTGATGAAAACGAACAACAGGTTGAAAAATTTTTGGCAGAACATCCAAATTATACTGTTATAAAACAAAAGCGCTATTCCCCTTATCTGACACAAACAGACGGTTTCTTTTTGTGCGTTATGCAAAAAACAAGCTGAAATTTTTCCAAGATATTTACTGTTTAAAATTCCTTGACTTTTGAAGGGGGACAGGCTATAATATCCCCCATATTTAACAAAAGGAATTTGATATGTTGGAAAAAGCTTTTAACCCACAAACTGCCGAAAAAGAAATTTTTCAAAAATGGACGGATAAAGATTTATTTGCCTGTCATCCCGAATCTGAAAAACCGCCTTTTTCTATTGTTATTCCGCCCCCTAATGTGACGGGTAATTTGCATATCGGGCATGCTTTGAACTATGCCTTACAGGATACGGTGTGTCGTTATAAGCGCATGAAAGGTTTTGATGTGTTATGGCAACCGGGTACGGATCACGCCGGTATTGCCACTCAAATGGTTGTGGAAAGAATGTTGGCCAAAGAAAACATTTCCCGCCATGATTTGGGTCGTGAAAAGTTTTTGGAAAAAGTGTGGGAATGGAAGGCTCATTCCGGTGGTCAGATTGTTAACCAATTAAAACGTTTGGGCTGTTCTTGTGATTGGTCCCGTGAACGTTTTACCATGGATGAAGGCTTGTCAGCCGCCGTGCGCAAAGTTTTTGTTAAAATGTATAAGGACGGTTTGATTTATCGTGATAAACGCTTGGTCAACTGGGATCCGAAATTACAAACGGCGATTTCTGATTTGGAAGTGGTTCAAAAGGAAACTGTCGGCAAAATGTGGTATTTCAAATATCCTTTGGAAAATAATCCCGAAAAATTCATTATGGTGGGTACAACACGTCCTGAAACATTGTTTGGTGATACGGCTGTGGCGGTTTCGGATAAAGACGAACGTTATCAGGATTTTATCGGCAAAAATGTTTTGATTCCGATTATCAATAAGCCGATTCCCGTTGTGGCGGATGAACACGCCGATCCCGAAAAAGGAACAGGCGCTGTGAAAATTACCCCCGCCCATGACTTTAACGATTTTGAGGTTGGTAAACGCCATCAATTACCTTTGGTGAATTTATTGACAAAAGAAGCAAAACTCAACGAAAACGTTCCCGAAAAATATCAAGGTATGTCCCCGTTGCAGGCCCGTCCTTTGGTGTTAGAAGATATCAAAGCTTTGGGTTTGTATGATCACGAAGAAGATAACCCTATGACCATTCCCTATGGTGATCGTTCGGATGTGATTATTGAACCGTGGTTGACCGATCAATGGTTTGTGGATACATCCAAGTTGGCACCGGCGGCTGTGGAAGCGGTTAAATCCGGCAACACAAAGTTTGTGCCTGAAAACTGGGAAAATATGTATTATTCTTGGATGCAGGATATTCAACCGTGGTGTATTTCCCGTCAATTGTGGTGGGGACATCAGGTGCCTGTTTGGTATGGTCCGGATGGCAAAATCTTTTGCGAAGAAACCGAACAATTGGCTCAGGCCGAAGCTGATAAACATTATGGTCAGCCGACCGTTTTGACACGTGATACGGACGTTTTGGATACTTGGTTTTCATCGGGATTATGGGCTTTTTCAACATTGGGTTGGCCCAATGAAGATGACGTGCATTTGAAAAAATACTATCCGACATCCGTTTTGATTACAGGTTTTGATATTATCTTTTTCTGGGTGGCCCGAATGATGATGATGAGTATGTACAATATGCATCAAGTGCCGTTCAAGGAAATCCACTTGCATGGTTTGGTGCGTGATGAAAAAGGCCAAAAAATGAGCAAATCCAAAGGAAACGGCATTGATCCTTTGGCTATGTGTGATAAATATGGCGCCGATGCTTTGCGCTTTTCTTTGGTGGTTCAGGAAGGTTCAGGTCGCAGTGTGTTGATGGGCGAATCCCGTGTGGAAAATTATCGTAATTTTACCACCAAGATTTGGAATGCTGTTCGTTTTTGCGAAATGAACGAAATGACACATAATGCTTCGGATTTAAGTTTGGTTCAATTGCCTATCAATAAATGGATGATTACCAAATTATCTTTGGCGGCCAAAGAAATCGCCAAGTGGATGGAAACTTATGCTTTTAACGAAGCCAGCAATGTGTTGTATCACTTTGTGTGGAACACATTCTGTGATAAGTATTTGGAGGCCGTAAAACCCATTTTCTATGGCAACGATGAAAAGGGTAAAGCCGAAACCCGTGCCGTGATGGGGGCCGTGGTGGATGAAATGTTAAAATTGATTCATCCGTTTATGCCCTTTATTTCCGAAGAATTATGGGACAAAACGGCTGTTCGTAATCAAATGTTGATGGAAACATCTTGGCCCGATTGGACAAAATATGAAGATATTCATTCAATGCAAAACCAAGATTGGATTTTTGATTTAATCACATCCGTGCGTTCGGTTCGCACCCAAGTCAATGTGCCGGCCAGCACAAAGATTCAATTAAAAATCAAAGATGCCAATGATGAACAAACAAATATCATCAATACCAACTTGGATATTATTAAATCTTTGGCCCGTGTGGAAAATTTAACCTTTACCAATGAAACAGGCAAGGGCGAAGTGGCTCAGGTGTTGGATGGTTTGACATTATTGATTCCTTTGGCGGGTATTGTGGATGTTGAAAAGGAAAAAGAACGCCTGAATAAAGAAATTGATAATTTAACAGGATTTATTGCCCGATTAAAAGCGCAACTTTCCAATGAAGCTTTTGTTTCAAAGGCGCCCGTAAATATCGTTGAAGAAAAGAAAAAATCACTTTCTGATAGTGAATTATCTTTACAAAAAATCAATGATATTTTGACCTTATTGGGATAGTTTTAAAAGTTGATTTTAAAATTTTAGCCCCTTGTTATGAGGGGCTGAGGTTTTAAAACAACAGAGGCTATTTCCCACACAATGGACGGTAATCATTAGTAACATCAGTTCCATAGTCCAAATACATGCCTGTTTTTGAAACAGAAATAAACCATACAGAACCTCCATTATCTATTGTATTTCCAGTGAAAAAAGTACCTGTAATACCCAACTCTTGATATGGTCCACTTCCTTCAAAGCTATGATCTCCACCAGCTGATCCAATTAATGAAATACCAGCCAATTCTCCGGTAATCAATCCTTTACCTGTTTGAGCGATACACCAACTGTTACCACTCCACCAATTCAAACGAAGCGTTGAAGCTGTATAACCATTAGACTCTACAACTCCTGTAATTTTGGTACAAATACCATTTCCATGACCATCTAAATAGTAATCATTCCATTCATTAAATTGGCAATAATATCCTTCAGGACATTCTTGAGTTGTATAGCTGGTACAGCTATTTTCGGTATCCGCTTTTTTACATTCTTTACCATCCCATTGCGGTTTATCGCCTGGACAGCGACAAATATCATCTTTTGTTTTTTCATTCGTTGAATCACCAATGTTTGATGTTGAAGTTCCATCAGAACATGTTTCAACCAATGTGTGTTCTGTATCACCACTTCCCCCTGTTGGGCTATTCTTTCCCTCTTCATCATTAGTTGCCAGGTTTTTGTAATAGGTGATAGTGGCGTTGCCTGTCGCTTCATCACAATCAACATCACGCACCATACCGCCCGCCATCTTTTCCAATTGATCACAAACCGCAGAATCCATTTCAGAAATTGTAATCGTAAATCCTTTTCCGTCCAAAGCGTTGGTTGCGCTTGTGGAAAATGTTCCATAGTTGGTATTACCAAAATCTGTAATCGTTTCGGGCAATTTTCCATCATTGGTCATGGCCTGTGCCGATATGGTGGCGGCCAACATTGAGGCTTGATGCAATAATTCATTCGCTTTATGTTTTTTCATGGCGACGCCATAACCATAAACGCCACCTACGGACAAAACGCCTATGATGGCCAGCACGCCCAGCATTTCAACCATACTGCGCCCCTTTTGACTTCTTTTATAATTTTTGTTTGTTTTATTTTTTACCGTCATTTTTTCTTCTCCTTTTTTAAATCATAAAAAAATCCACTTTTAAAAAGTGGACGGATGTTAGAAAACCATGAAACACTATGGCTCAGCTTATTTGGCGGGAGCCTTATTCGCTGACATCCGCCCAAATACGGCGAATGTCAACTTTTTAATTGAGTTGTGTTGTGCAACTCATGTTTCTATGGGTTTTCTAAGCCCACACTTTTGCCAATGCAAAAGTACTTCAAGAATAAAAAATAAAACAACAATAGTCAAGTAAAAAATAAAAGTATTTGCATTTTAGATGCATTTTGGGTAAAATAGAAAAATAATGAAAGGAAAATTATGCAAAATCCAAAGCAATTTAAAAGTGAAGAAAGAAATTTATTTGTCGCTTTAATTTTAATTATTTTTGTGTTGATGGGTTTTCAAACATTTACCCGTCCGAAAGTGGAAAATACTGTTGCCCCTGAACAAACTCAGGTTGCGGAACAGGTTGTTGAAACGAAGCCCGTTCAGGTTGTTCAACCGACTTTGCCAGTTGTGGAAAAAGCCCTTGAACAAGCTACATTTGCCGTTCAAAATGATTTTGTATCCGGTAAAATTACCGCCGATGGCTTAACCATCAATGATTGGACTTTGACGCAATATAAGGAAACTTTGGCTGAAGACAGCCCTGATGTGCAATTATTGTCGGATAAATATGGCTTGGATGTTTATTGGACTGTGGCGGGGCAAAAAATCCCCTTGATTTTACAAGAAGGCGAAACTTTAACACCAAATACCCCTTTGGTTTTTGGTGCAAAGAGTCGTGATTTAACATTAAAAAGAACAATTTCTTTGGATGATCATTATATGTTGACGTTTGTGGATGAAATTTCCAATACATCGGCTCAACCTATTTCGGCCACGTTGCAAGGGCAAATTTATCGTTCAAAAGATACAATATCGGAACAAAGAAGCGTTGTTCATACGGGCTTTGTATCAATGGCCGATAACCGCTTACAGGAAAATGATTATCCGACCATTGATGAAGAAACGATTTCTTATCAAAGTAAAAATACTTGGTTGGGTTTGACGGATAAGTATTGGCAAACAATTTTAATCCCTCAGGCCGATGATCAAGTGAAAATCACAAACGCATTTGATAATGATGCCTATCGGGCTTCTTTTGAAGGCAATTCTTTGACTTTGGCCTCAGGGCAAACGATAACACGCACAACCCGTGTTTTTGCCGGTGCTAAAGATTTGAATTTGATAAATGATTATATGCAATTGTATAATATCCCTAAATTTGAATTGAGTATTGATTTTGGATGGTTTTACTTTTTAACCAAGCCGTTTTTGTATTTCTTACAATGGTTAAATGCTTTTGTTGGAAATATGGGTATTGCCATTTTGTTGTTTGCCACATTGTTGCGCTTATTGTTATTGCCTGTGGCAACAAAGTCATATGTGTCAATGGCCCAAATGAAAAAGATTCAACCTCAATTACAATCCATTCAACAGCGTTATAAAGATGATCGTTTGCGTATGCAACAGGAAGTAATGGCCCTTTATAAGCGTGAAAAGGTCAATCCGGCCGGCGGATGTTTGCCGATGTTGATTCAAATTCCGGTCTTTTTCGCTTTGTATAAAGTTTTGTCTGTTTCTTTGCAAATGCGTCAAGCGCCGTTCTTTTGGTGGATTAAAGATTTATCGGCCCCTGACAGCAGTTCCGTATTTACTTTATTTGGTTTAATTCCTTGGCCGATTCCAAGCTTTTTAAATCTGGGTGTGATGCCGATATTGATGGGGTTGACCATGTATATCCAACAAAAAATGACGCCTCAGACCGCCGGTATGGATAAAGCCCAAATGAATATGTTTAAATGGATGCCTGTCATCTTTACCTTTATGATGGGACAGTTTGCCGTTGGTTTGATTATTTATTGGACTTGGAGCAATATCCTTTCCATTATGCAACAACGCTATATTATGAAAAAGGTGAAGTGATGGCATTTGAAACAAAAGGTAAAGAGCTTTTTTCAACGGACATATCATTTGCCCGTGGTGTCAGGTGTGTGGAAGATTTACCTCTTTTACGTTTGCCTGAAATTGCCTTTGCCGGTCGTTCCAATGTGGGAAAATCTTCTTTGATAAATGCCTTATCGGGCAAGCCGATTGCTCGGGCAAGTAATACCCCAGGGCGTACTCAGGAATTGAATTTTTTCCAAGTCGGTAAAAAGTTTTTCTTGGTGGATTTGCCGGGTTATGGTTTTGCGGCGGCCCCAAAAAAATTGGTTGAAACATGGACCAGATTGATTCATGATTATTTGCGTGGTCGCCAACAATTAAAAAGGGTTTTTTTATTGATAGATTCACGCCACGGCCTTAAAAAAGTGGATAGAGATATTATGGTAATGTTGGACAGATCAGCTGTGACCTATCAAATTGTTTTAACCAAGGCCGATAAAATCAAGAAAAGTGAATTAGAAAAGGTTTATCAAGAAACCGTGGATGAAGGTAAAACCCATGTGGCGTGTTATCCTGAAATTTTAATGACCAGCTCTCAATCAGGTTTGGGTGTTGCCCAACTGCGTGGTGAGGTTTATAAAGTCTTGGAGGAATTATAATGTATCAATCGGGCGATACGATTTATGCGTTGGCTTCGGGCTTGGGAACGGCTGGGATAGCTGTTATTCGTTTGTCGGGTCCTGATGTTTTAAAGGTTCTTAAAAATCTGTGTGGCCTTGAAAATCCAAAACCCAACTACGCCTATTTTCGTTCTTTGATTTTTCAGGATAAGGTTTTGGATAAGGGCTTGGTTCTTTATTTTAAAGCCCCACACAGTTTTACCGGTGAAGATGTGGCTGAATTGCAAATTCATGGTGGGCGAGGGGTGATTCAATCCGTGATGAATGCTTTATCTCAGATGCCTAATTGTCGGCCAGCCGAAAGGGGCGAATATTCCCGCCGTGCCGTTATCAATGGTAAAATGGATTTAACCGAGGCCGAAGGCTTATTGGATTTAATTCATGCGGAAACGGAAGAACAAAGAAAACAAGCCTTGGCGCAATTAAGCGGTAATTTAGGTCAGCTTTATGAAAGTTGGCGCAAACAGTTGGTTCATCATTTGGCCTATGCCGAAGCTTTTATTGATTTTCCCGAAGAGGAAATTCCGCCCGAAAAAGAAAAGCAAATTGATGATGATATTCGGGATTTAATTGAAAAAATATCCGCCCATTTATCGGATGACAGGCGGGGGGAACGTTTGCGTGAAGGATTTCAAATAGCTATTGTTGGCGTTCCGAATGTGGGCAAATCTTCGCTTATCAATGCATTGACAAAAAAAGAAGTGGCTATTGTTTCACAGACGGCCGGCACGACTCGTGATATTGTGGAAGCCCATTTGGATGTGGCTGGTTTTCCGGTCATTTTGGCCGATACAGCAGGACTTCGTGATTCAGAAGAAGAAATTGAAGCCGAAGGAATTCGTCGGGCGGTAAAACGGGCTGAACAGGCGGATTTGATTTTATCTATCCAAGATGCCAAAGATTATCCGAATACCAAAAAATTACCAAAAGCTTTAAATGAAAAACGTGTCATAACTATTTGGAATAAATCAGATTTATTAAATAAAAAAATATCCAAGAAAGAACATTTTATTTCGGCCAAAACAGGGGCTGGCATTACCACTCTTTGGGATGAAATAAAACAGATTCTAACAGATTCTTTTTCAGGTGGTGTTGCCATTACCCGTGAACGCTATCGTGTGGCCTTGACCCAATGTGTGGCACATTTACAAAATGCCTTAGTTGCCCCTGAATTGGAACTCAAAACCGAAGATTTGCGTTTAGCGGCTCGTGCCATTGGGCGTATTACAGGACGCATAGATGTGGATGAACTTTTGGACGTCATCTTCCGCGATTTTTGCATAGGAAAATAATTGATTTTTTTGGGTAAATGGTGTATAATGTTCCCTGAGAAAAGGAGTTTTTATGTATTCTATTCCTAAACAAAAAGGTCCACAAATTGATATTTTTATTCAAACTCCAGAGGGTGGTTTTATCTCTTTGAATCAAATAGAACAAAAAAGACAGAAATTGGAAAAGCAACGGGATAATTATCAACAACAACTTTCTGTCAATAAAAAGTTAGTAAAAAATCGTGATCTCCAATTTAAAAGTTCCTGTGCATCATTATTGCTTTATATGGCAGTTTTGGGTGCTTTTTGTTACTCTCCTAAATCAAAAATTGGGGAGGTTGCTCGTTGGGTTGGTATATCGGCTGCTCTCACAGGCGTTGTGACACACACAATATTGACTAAACAAGAAAAGAAACTAAAACAAGAAATGTCCCTTTTAAAACAACAAGAACGGAGTTTCGCATAAAATGCAAAAGGGGTATGACGTCATTGTTGTGGGTGGGGGACATGCAGGGTGCGAAGCTTGTACAGCTTCGGCCAGAGTAGGGGCTAAAACTTTGTTGGTGACACATCACATCAAAACCATTGGCGATATGTCGTGCAATCCTGCGATCGGTGGTCTTGGTAAAGGTACATTGGTGCGTGAAATTGATGCACTGGATGGTGTTATGGGGCGTGTGATTGATAAAGCAGGTCTGCAATTTCGTATGTTGAATGCCAGCAAAGGTCCTGCTGTTCAAGGTCCACGAGCCCAGGCCGACAAAACATTATATATGAAATATATGCAGGAAGAGTTAAAAAACTATCCCAATTTAACCTTAAAGGAAGGTGCCGTGGAAGATTTGGTCTTTAAAGACGGCAAAATTTCGGGTGTTTTGGTAAATGGCAAACCAATTTATGCCAAATGTGTTATTTTGACAACAGGGACTTTTTTAAACGGTGTGATGCATATTGGTCAAGAACAAACAAAAGGTGGTCGTTTTGGTGAGCCGGCCTGTTATGGTATTACACCGGCCCTTAAAAAATTGGGTTTAACTATCGGCCGATTAAAAACAGGAACGCCCGCTCGCTTGGATAAAAACACGATTGATTGGTCCAAGTGTCAACGTCAAGACGGTGATAATCCGCCCAAACCTTTTTCCTTTATGACGGGGGATTTTGCGCCTGATCAAATTCCGTGTTGGATTACCCATACCACGCCCGAAACACACAAAATTATTTTGGATAATCTGGACAGAGCGCCTTTGTATGATGGTCAGATTCAGTCGGTGGGCCCCCGCTATTGTCCCAGCATTGAAACAAAATTGGTGCGTTTTTCGGGCCGTGACAGTCATCATATTTTCTTGGAACCCGAAACTTATAATGGTAATAGTATATATCCCAACGGTATTTCAACCAGTGTTCCAAAGGATGTGCAGGAATCTTTTATCCGTTCTATTCCAGGGTTGGAAAATGTCAAAATATTGCGTTATGCTTATGCGATTGAGTATGACTATGTGGATCCAAGGGAAATGAAGTTGACCTTGGAAACGAAAAAAGTTCCCAATCTTTATTTGGCCGGTCAAATAAACGGTACGACAGGTTATGAAGAAGCGGCCGGTCAAGGATTATTGGCGGGTGTGAATGCGGGCTTGAAAGCACTTGGCAAACGCAAAAAACTGATAATGGACAGGGCGGACAGCTATTTGGGTGTGATGATAGATGATATTACCACGTTGGGTGTGGATGAACCTTATCGTTTATTCACTTCCCGTGCCGAATATCGTTTAACAATGCGGGCGGATAATGCTGATTTACGTTTGACGGAGTTAGGAATTAAAGTAGGATGTGTTGGCAAGGAGCGTGCCAAAAAATTCCGTGCTAAAAAACGGGCTTTGGAAAAAGCAAGGGCTTTTGTTAAAACATTACATAAAACGCCCAAACAATTAAAAGCATTGGGTTTCCAAGTCAATGTGGATGGACATAATCGAAAACCGTTGGATTTGTTGGCATATCCTAATGTGAAGTGGGCGGATGTCGTTCAGGTATTCCCTGAATTGAGTAATATAAAACCAGAAGTTGCCGAACAATTGGAAATTGAAGGGATTTATCAAGGATATCTTGCTCGCCAGTCTTTGGATATTTTGGCCTTTAAAAAAGAAGAAGCTCTTTTGATACCGGAAGATTTTGATTATAAAAAAGTCGGTGGTTTATCCAATGAAATTGTGGAAAGATTGGAACAAACACGCCCAGCCACCATTGGGGCGATGAGCCGTATGCGCGGTATTACACCGGCCTCTGTGACGGCCGTCATTGGCTATTTAAAAGGAAAATAAATTATTTTAAATTCAGTTATTTAAGATGTTTTCTTATCAGCCTTAACAGATGGGATTGTTATTGTTTCTTGATGCATCTGCATAAAACTGCTGATAATGTTTTCATAATATACTTTGACGTTTGTCGGAACTTTTAAAACCGTTGGTGTAAAGTTCCAAATAAATTGCACACCGCATTGAACGGCATAATCAGTTACTGATTGAGCCTGTTCGGGCGGAACGGTCAAAATGATATTTTTGATGTTGACGCGTGATATCAGGTTGGGTAATTTTTCCAATGGCAATATTTTTTTACCATTGATTTCTTGTCCGATTTTGTTTGGATTATTATCAAACAAGCATAAAATATCAATTGCGTAATCGTTGAAATCCGTATAATTTGTCAGCGCCATTGCCAAGTGGCCGGCACCGATAATAAAGACTTCTTTTCTTTGTTGAAAACCCAATTTTTTTTCTATGGCCCGTTTTAAATCTTTGGTGGCATAACCTTGCTTTTTACGACCAAGGACACCGCACAAGGCGATGTCCTTTCGTACCTGAGAATCATCCAGATTCAATAAATCGGCAATTTCAAAGCTTGAAACACGTTCCTGATTTATCAATGTATATTTTAAAATACAATGATAAAGGGTTAGCCGATGTATGACTTTACCGGATAAATTCACCATTTTTAATATTTACCTTCAAAAGCATCCAAGTAAATTTGCTTGATATCTGACATTAAAGGATAAACCGGATTGGCACCCGTGCATTGATCGTCAAAGGCCAAACGAACCAACTTATCCAAGTTGTCGTTAAAGGTCTTTTCATCAACGCCCCATTCACGAATGGATTTGGGAATACCGATTTTGCCTTTTAATTCGTCAATGGCTTTAATCAGCAATTCTACCTTTTCGTCATCGGACGCTTTTTCATCGGCCAAGTATAACACGTGGGCAATTTGTCCATAGCGCTTTTTGGCTTCCGGTGCTTTATATTGCGGGAAGATAGCTTGTTTCTTCGGGCAATCCGTTGCGTTAAAACGAATAACCTGACAAATCAACAAAGCGTTGGCAATTCCGTGCGGGATATTATACATTGCCCCCAATTTATGTGCCATAGAATGGCAAATACCCAAAAACGCATTGGCAAAGGCCATACCGGCAATAGTGGCCGCATTATGCATTTTTTCACGGGCTTTGGGATTGTTAGCACCTTCTTCATAAGAAGCCGGCAAATAACGGAAGATTTGCTTGATGGCTTCCAAGGCAAGAGAGTTCGTATAGTTCGTCGCCATAACGGATACATAGGCTTCCAAAGCATGTACCAAAGCATCAATACCGCCGGCCGATGTTAAGCCTTTGGGCATACCATCCACAAAGTTGGCATCAATAATGGCCATTTTGGGTGTTAAGGCATAATCGGCAATGGCGTATTTAACATGCGATTCGTCATCCGTAATAATTGAAAACGGTGTAACCTCGGAACCTGTACCGGAAGTTGTCGGAATACAGACCAAATCGGCCTTTTTACCCAATTCCGGAATAGCACAAATTCTTTTTCTGATATCCATAAAGCGCATGGAAATATCTTCAAAGTTTGTTTCGGGTTGTTCATACATCAACCAAATAATCTTACCGACATCCATAGGTGAGCCACCGCCCAAAGCAACAATCAAATCAGGCTGATATGTGTTGACCATTGTCAAAGCCTGTTTGGCCGTGGATAATGTCGGATCGGGTTTGACATCAAAGAAAATCTGATAATCAATATCCATTTCTTCAAAGGTATCCGTAATGGTACGAACAGCCCCTGAATCAAACAAGAAACGGTCTGTAATAATGAAAGCACGTTTTTTGCCTTCATATTCACGCAAAGCCAATTCCGTTGAACCACGTTTAAAGTAAATTTTAGACGGTACTCTGAACCACAACATATTTTCTCTCCTTTCTGCAACTGTTTTATAATTCACTAAATGTTTAACACCAACGTTTTCGCTGACTGAGTTTCCGCCCCAAGAACCGCAACCCAAAGTTAAAGAGGGTTCCAAACGGAAGTTGTAAAGGTCTCCGATACCGCCTTGGGAGGCTGGGCTGTTGATTAAAATACGTCCTGTCGGCATTTTTTGGGCATACATATCAATACGTGTTTGATCACGTTCATCTGTGTATAAAACAGATGTATGACCCAAACCGCCCAGATTTATCAAGGCAAAGGCCATGTCTGTTGCCTGTTCAAAACTATCGGCTTTATACATTGCCAAAATCGGTGATAATTTTTCATGGGCGAACGGATTTGAAACCTCATAAGATGTTTGTTCGGCCAATAAAATTTTGGCATTTTCGGGAACTTTAAATCCGGCCAGTTCGGCAATTTTATGGGCAGGTTGTCCCACGATAGCAGCATTAACCGTTCCCTTATCCGTTAAAATGATTTTGCCGAGTTTTTCCATCTCTTGGGCATTCATTAAATATGCACCGCGATAGACAAATTCTTTCTTGACATCTTCGTACACTTTATCAACCACGATAACGGATTGCTCGGATGCACAAATCATACCGTTATCAAAGGTTTTAGACATTAAAATAGATGATACGGCACGAACAATATCCGCAGTTTCATCAATGACGGCCGGTGTATTGCCCGAACCAACCCCTAAAGCAGGCTTACCACTGGAATAGGCGGCTTTCACCATACCGGGACCACCGGTTGCCAAGATGGCTTGAATCTTCGGGTGTGTCATTAATGTCTGCGTCAATTCCAATGACGGTTCATCAATCCAACCGATAATATCCTTGGGTGCACCGGCTTTAACGGCGGCATCCAAAACAACTTTTGCAGCGGCAATCGTGCAGTTTTTAGCGCGTGGGTGCGGTGAAAAAATAATACCGTTGCGTGTTTTTAAACTGATTAAAGACTTAAAAATCGCCGTAGATGTCGGGTTTGTTGTCGGAATAACACCGGCAATCACACCCAAAGGAGAAGCAACAATTTTTGTCCCGTTCACTTTATCCCGTTTGATAATGCCACAGGTTTTAACACCTTTATGCTTGTTATAAATATATTCAGCGGCAAAGTGGTTTTTAATGATTTTATCTTCTAAAACCCCCATGCCTGTTTCTGCCACGGCCATTTCCGCCAAATCAATACGCATTTTATCGGCTGCTGTTGCGGCGGCTTTAAAAATCGCATTGACTTTTTCTTCCGAAAAGGTCGCAAATTGATTTTGGGCAATATGCACCCGTTCAATTAAAGATTCAAGATCTTCTGTTGTTTTAATTTCACTCATCATTTTTCCTTTCTTCTAGTGATTGTCCTTTTTCTGCATAAGCTGTGACTTTTTTGAATGCATCCTTTAATGACCCTAAACAGGCATTACCGGCAATACATCCACCGGGGCAACACATAACTTCAATTAGGTTGCCGGCCGGGCATTTGCCAGTTTTGGCATATATTTTCAAATCACGGATTGATGCTTTATCTAAACCATTGATAACAACGGGCTTGACAGCATCTTTTTCGCCTTTCCAAGCGGCCAACACGGCACGTGACACACCGCCTGTCAGGGCAAACTCTCGGGCTTCTTTAGAACTTTGATAGTCAAATTCTTTTTCTTCGCAAGCATCTATTTCAATGCCCATAGCGATTAAAGTTGCCCCTAATTCTTCAAAATTCATCAAATAATTGACATTGGGATTATCCAAAACCTCCCGACGTTTGGCAAAACACGGGCTGATAAATACGGTTATGGCATCCGGATATTCTTTTTTTATTAACTCAGCCGTATAATAAAGCGGTGTTTTGGCATCAGATACAAAAGGCTTTATTTCCGGTAAATGTTTTTTGACCAATTCGGTATAGCCGGCACAACAAGAAGTCGTCATAAAAGTAGCGCTTTGTTCTAAACGTTCTTGGAAATCTTTGGCTTCTATTTGGGTTGTGATATCGGCCCCTTGTGCCACTTCATAAACAGCCGAAAAGCCTATTTTCTTTAAGGCGTCCTGTATTTGTTCCGGGTTGCACGGTAAATGGCCGATTAAAGCCGGTGCAATCAAAGCAATGACATTTTTTCCGGCTTTGATTTGTTTTAAAACATCAATAACCTGAGATTTTGGGTGAACGGCACCAAAAGGACAGGCGGATACGCATTTTCCGCATGAAATACATTTTTCGTGATCAATGCGGGCATAACCATGCTCATCTTTTGTAATAGCGTTGACGGGACAGGCCTGTTCACAAGGAACAACCGTCTTGACAATCGCCCCATAGGGACACGCCGACATACATAAGCCACATTTTTTACATTTTTCAGGATTAATTACTGATTTACCACCAATGTGTGATATCGCCCCAAAACGGCATGCATTCATACATGGTTTAGCAACACAATTTTGGCATAATTCTGTCACATAAACCTGAGATGAAGGACAACTGTGACAAGCGCTTTCCACAACGGTCAAAGGATTAGAGTCCGGTTTTTCCCGTTCCAAGGCCCTTTTGGCATAATCCGACAAAAGCGTTCTTTCATCATCTTCTTCAATGGAAAAGCCCAAGCCAGCCAATGTTCTGGCTCGCAAAATTCCACGTTCCTTATAATTACAGCAACGAAAAGGTGCTTCGGCATATTTCGGACGCATATCATAAGGGATTAATCTTGCATTTTCGGCAAAATTATCGGATAAAAAGGCACGGATTAATCGCACCAAAACTTCACGTTTTAATCTTTTTGTTTCTAATTCAGAATTACTGGTCATTTTTTAATTTTCTTTCAATTACAGTTACTACTTTTTCCAATGTTGCGGATGAAATGATTTCGTCATCTACCATAATATAGGGTGCTTTTGAAAAAGAATCGCTCTTATCACAAGCTCCTAAACATCTGACAGATGAGATTTCAATTTTATCTGCATATTTTTCCTCCAAGCTGTTCAGCATGGATTTGATAATTTCCCCACCCATAACGAAGCAGGTTGTCCCTTGACAGACTTTAACAGTTATTTTTCTCATTTTTTCCTCCTATATATAATGTATAATAACCTGTTTAAAATATTTATTTTCTAATGTATTTTTTATTTTTTTGATGATTGTTCTCCTCACTTCTATTTCAATTGGTAAAGATGGGTCGTAGTGCGCTTGATTCAGCATTGCCCCGACCATAAATTCAATAATATCAGAACTTAAAAGGAAATCAACCAATAAACCGGCGGCATCTCTATGTTTTAATTCTTCACGTTCTAAATACTCGCTGGCTCTGGTTAATGTCAAGATACCTTCGGTTACCAAATCAACACCATTCATTTTTGCAATAGGCGGTAAATCACCGGATGTTTTATGGGTAACATTTATAATTTCACGTTTTAATTCACGGGATATCATATTTGCCGTTGTTCCGCCACAAATGGCTTTTTTACCCGAAAAGAAACCAAAAGATAAACAGTATTCCCTATCTTTGACACGATTATAGGGCGGGCCTGTAAAAATTAAGGCTTTTCTTGGTTTTCTGAAATACAAAACAGCGCAAGAAATATCATCACCGGCATGTTGTTTTGGTTCAATCGTTAAGGCTTTTTGTATAACATCACCGGCCAATTTTGTGCTGGATACATTTGAATTGGTATTCAGATAACTTTTTAAAAACTCAATCAACCCTTTTCGTTGAAAACCCAAAGGATATTCTGGTGTTCCGATACCGGCCTGACTAACACCGTCAGAACAAAAAACAATTCTGTCTCCGTCTTGGGCTTTAAACTGATATAATTTTAATTGTCTGTCAGGGAATTTTGGTGAGCTGAATTCTGTGTATTCTAAAGGAATATCCGAGTTATTTCTCATCAAAACGAAAGACGGATTTCCCTCTTCAACTACCCAAACACTGCCATCGTTGCGACAGTCAATGGCAGAAAAGGTCGCATAGCTGATTTTTCTGATTTGACAAACGGGCAAAGAATCCATAATAATGCTGGCGGCTTTTTGAATAGGAATATCTTCTTCAATAAAGCGTAACAACATAGTGGATGTCATACAGGATAAAATATTGGCTTTGATACCGCTACCCAAACCATCAGAAAGAACAGCCAAAACACGTTCCTGATTATCTGTTCTTTTTGATACAAAATAATCACCGAAGGCGTTTTGTCCGTGTTTTTTTATCTGGGCGCAATCTATATCAATAAACATTTATTCCTGATCCTGATTATATTCGCTGGCAATTGTATTTAAAATTGTTTCGGTTTCTACCATATGCTCACCCAATAAACAAGCAATCTGTTGAACGGTTGATATATTTTTATCAATCACTTCTTTTGCTTTTTTGGCAACCCTTTCACGTGAATGATTTGCGCTTGTCATATCCGTTATGACAACGCCAATACTGACGGTTGGTTCAACGGGGAATATATGCAAATCATAAAATTTATTATTAAAACGGTAATTTTCCTTTTGAATTTCCTGGCCACTGTTTAAAACAGAAGTAAATAATTTTTCGGCATCAAAGAATTTTTGTATCGGTAATCCGATTAACTTTTGCGGATTGGACAGGTAAATATCTTTATCTTCATCCACAAACATTTTGACAAAGGCTTCGTTTGTTTCTAAAATATTCAATTGTTTATCCAACATCACCATAGCCGATGGAATGCTCTTTAACATGGCATTTGCCTTTTTGGTCGCCAGTTTGCGCATATAGGAAACGCACATAGACGGTTCGGCATTTCCCTTTAATAGAGCTTTTGCCATATCCTTACAGGTTTGATATCCGCATCCGGCACAGTTCAATTCGTCTTCCGGGGTATATTTTCCGATTCTGTGTAAAGCCTCCCGAATTTCTTCCATAGTGTAGGTTTTTTCAATAACAGGAGAAGGGCTATATTTTTCACAAACAACAGTTTTTGCCGTCTGTGGAATGTTATTGCGCTGTTTAATGTGACGTAAAAGGCGTGAAACATTGTTGATATCCGACATTTTTGTTGCAATGCATGGACCGTGCATACAACCACCGATACAGGCCAAAGCCTCAACAAAAACAGGGTTTTTAAAATGTTCGTTTGATAACGATTCTATTGCCAAATCAAACGATTCCAAAGAACAGGTTGGGCACAGATGAACATTATCTTTAATTCCGACTTTTTTGATGGTTTCACACATTCCCCCATCCATAGGATATAAACATCCTTCATGGGCGTGTTGCGGAACAAAAGCTTCATTTATACAATCGCCTTCTTCTATGGCAATATCGGATTCTTTTAACCACATTTTTAATTCTTCAAAGGTCAGAGCATAATCAATTAAATCTTTATGTGTATCTGATTCCTCTTTTTTGGCGATACAAGGGCCAATAAAGACGACAGAAATATCATTTCCGTAATGCTCTTTTAACATTTTAGCATGTGTTAAAGCCGGTGAGGCAATGGGAACAATACAATCAGATAAGTGTGGTTTATATAATCTGATATATTTAACAATAACAGGACAAGCACTTGATATCAGTAAACCTTTATCCATTGAATTTAAGATTCTGGTTGTTTCTATGGAAACCTCTTGTGCGCCCAAGGCTGTTTCGCTGACACCTTTAAAACCTAGCTTTTTCAATGTGGCAATCAATTGTCTGGATATACATTGAAAAGAAGCACGCCAACTGGGGGCCAATGATACATAAACATCTTTTTGGGAATTGATCAGACGGCGAACGGCATCCACATCATTTCTGACACGTTTGGCGTGGCTGGGACAGGGGGCCACACATCGGCCACAAGCAATACATTTTTCCGATAAAACGCAGGCATGACCGTCTTGAATACGGATAGATTTAACCGGACAACGACGGACGCATTTATAACAATCCTGACATTCGTTAAAAAGCGTATAAACAGCGGCGTTTTGATTGCTCATAAAGCCTCCAAAATCTGAATAAGTTCTTTTTGGGTTGGGTGCGAATATTTTTTATCGTTGATAAATATATTCGGGCCGTCTTGGCATAAATTACCACAGCGACAACCTGATAATTCAATTTGAATATTTTTTTTGCTTTTTTGTATATATTCTTCTAAAAACGCAAGGGTTTTATCATTACCACGGATATAACACGAACTTCCCAAACAAACTTTTATTGTTATCATCTTTTTCCTTTTGTGATTTTTTTCACATTATAGAAAAAAACAATTCGTTTGTCAAGCAAAAATGATAGGTTTTTATGCATTTTTAAAGGGGGCAACACGCCCCCTGTCTTTTAATTAAATGGAATGATTACCTGCCCAAAGAATTTGATATCCGATTGATTTTTTCGGTGCCGATATTTTTTGTAAAAGTATCGGTGTCTTTTGTTAAGGTGTCATAAGTACCTTTACCGGCATATAATATAGCGCCCAAAATCGCCAACTTCATCAACATCCCACAACATCTGGTAAAAGAAAACTCAGGTTGAGAATTTTTTCTTAAAGTATCAATCATATTTTCCCTCCTTCTATAATATAATTATACCACAAAACGCCAAAAAAGCAACTTTTGACGGAAAAACATCTCAGTTTATGGGCGTTTGTTACTCTATTTCCACATCTTTCAAAGATTCAATCAAAGGATATTGCCAAGCATTGGGCAAATTAAAGTGCCACCATTCATGGGGAAGGCCTTCCAAGCCAACAGATTGCATTATTTTTTCCAACAAAGTACGATTGTTTTTTTGCTCATTGGTTAAATCTGGGCCATCATAATCTCTGTGGCATTTTTTTAAATAGGTTTGATAGTTTGGATCTTTTTCATAACCTGGATAAAAGGCATCGGGTTCGGTTGGAAAGGTAAGGCTTTTTCCTGCCATATCCGTTAAATAACAATCAATGGCTACTCCCCTTGGATGAAAGCCCCGTTTGGAATCAGGCGCTGGGGGAGGGGCTATGTAAGGCTTTAAATAATCCGGTGCTGTTTCGTACATAAACTTTTGAACAGCCAAAGGTCGGAATGCATCATAGATGACCAAAATTAAATTTTGTTTAATCAATTCTTTTTCTGCTTGCATCAGACGATTGTATAATTCAGGATGGACTAAGGCTTCTTTTAATCCAAATTCTGAATACATATCTTGATAAAAAGAATTATTTTTTGTGGCATACAAAAGCTTTGATTGTATGTGGGATGAACAAATACGTTTTAAAATCATGCAGACCTCGCATAGCTTTTTTGTTCTTGGATTTGCGAAGAAATTTGGTTTGTTTTACAATGCCGACAAACCAGCCCTGGTTCAGGTTGTTGTTTGGATTCATTTTGAACATAACCTGGTGCCGTTGAATCCAAATATTTTCCCAGTATTGGTAAAGCATTGACAACTGCCTGACACGAAGGATGATTGGGTATTTTATCCATCAATTCTTTTCTTTTTTCAAGGGGCATTCTTGCAATTTCGGACAACTTCATCGGATTTTGCGATTTGTCTTTTTGAACGGCCAAAGATAACAAAGCCATATCTACCGGCAGTTTTTCCAAGTTTTCTGCTCGCTCTGTTTCGTTGATGCTTTTCAGGTAATTGATAAAGCGCTTTTTGATTTTATCGGCATAGGTTGTTTGGAAAAATCCGCCATGGGCCATAATTTGGCAACTTTGTAAAGCCAAAATAATCAAACTGCAAGACGGCATAATTTTTCTGTCTTTTAATAACGGTAAAATCGTTTGAGGTTTATGGTCAATTGCCTCTAACGGTAAAGATACAGGCTTTGAAAATCCTTTATCTTTTCTGACATAATCAAAAGGAGATTCGTTTTCTTTCCAACTGCCTCTGATATCAGTAAATGTTTGATGCATTTGTTTGAAATTTTCGGGATTATTGAATATTTTATACCATAAACTGTCTTTATTTTCTAATGCAGAAATTAAAAATTTTCGCACAACCTCCACCCCGTCTATGGATACATGCTTAATGCCGGTTCCGTTTAAAGCTTGGTTGATTGTTTTTGATTGAACCAAAGCGACCTGATCGGGTAATTTTAAATCTTGACGATCAAAAACTTCTTTCAATTCTTGATATTGTTTGTCAATATCCGAAAAGGTATAGCCATACTTTTTATATGCTTCGGCCGACAAACTTAACATGGCCGATTTGATGAAGCCTTGGTTGTTTGCATTTAAGGTGTTGAATTTTTTATCAACAATTTCATAGTTTGTTTTTCCATCTTTGACGGGATCCAATAAAGAGGCGATGATTTTTTTTGTTTTTGCTAACATTTCCTTACGGGGTGAGGGGGTTTTATTGATGATCTCATCTGTTAAAACTTCATTCAACATTTTTAACTTTGCTGTCATCAAAACAGAAGTGTTAAAATGTTTTTGCTCAATCTTTGGGGCATCATATAAAGAAAATTGATTGATGTTTTTAATGGAAGTTACGGGAAAAATTTCATCGCCCAATTGGAAAAAACCACCGCCACAGGGATGATTTAAGCTGACATTACTGCCATAAATACCGATATGATACTTTTGCCCCATATGACGCATCAAAGCGCTGGAAATCAAAACGTTTTGATTTAAACGTGAACGTAAATCGTCTTTGCGCTGGGTGTCATAATCACGCAAAAAAGCCAAATGAGTGCCGGTTTCGACAACGGGAAAACCGCTGATTTGTTCACAAATTTCTTGGGCGGTATCTTTTGAATACAAACGTTCTGCTTCTTCTTTAACGGCATTGATGAATATCTGTTTTTCGGGCATTTCTTTCATCTGAGCCAACGGCTTGACTGTATCTTTGAAATAATCCGATAAAGTAGGGGTGTTCCATATTTTTTGTAAAACAGGCAGTGCTTTTAAAATTTCCATATCATTTGACATTTTTTTATTATTTTTCCTTTCATATACAAAAAACTCTTTCAATTTGAAAGAGCCTTTTACCGTTTTTTATTTAAATTTACTTAATTAAAATCACAACAAAAAGCTCTTCTTTGTGTTAAACAAGAACCACAAAGAAGTATAATAAAAGCCCAACAAGTTTACGTTTTTTGTCATGATGGTGGGATTATATGATTTTTGTTTTTATTTGTCAATAGATTTTTTTTAATTTTAATTTTTATCTTTTCTATCCGCCATCATCTTTGCGCTTATCGGACTCAAATTACGGAAAAATTGCTTAATCTTTAATTCGGATATTTCTTGCTGTACGAATAACAGTTCTCTTTTTGGATATTGATTGAGGTTTTCTTTTTGCCTCTGCATACTTCATAAGTTTTGAAACGGCCGACTTATCATCTTTATACTCTGCTTCTCGTCGTATTTCTTTCATGGTCATGCCAGCATCAACTAACATTTTTCCAAATTTAAGGAAATCTTCTTCTTTACGACGATTGTCAAACACATTGCTTATAACTGTATCATCACAATGTCCTTGGATACGTGGGTTTGCCCCATTATCCAATAAAAATTTAAAGACATTTTCGGAATGTTCCCATAAAGCTCGATGCAAAAATGTTTGAAGTTGTGGAGTGTAGCCATCCGGAACCTCCCAGGAAGGAATCATATAGGGCGTATTAACATCAATTTTATCTTTCTTTAGGGCTCTTTCTACCGATACAACATCATCATTATCAATAGCAATCAACAAATCGGAGTCAATCTGTTGAAGGGTATAATAATGCTTATCATATTCATGCGGATCAAAGGAGACAAGTTTCGCATCCGGTTTAGGCGGGATTATTGTTTGCGGGTGGCCGCTCTTTTTTATCAGCAAATACCAAGGTTGACGCCATTCTTCATTACTCATAACTTTTCCTTTTGTTTAAATTTTAAATGCAGTTGAATTATAGCATAAAAGGTCTTAATTGTCAATGTTCTTGATCTGTTGGAGTCCGATAATTGGCGAATTTTCCTGTTTTTAACAATCGGTGTATGTAAATTGGCTGACGCACAATTTATCCCTCGCTTTGTTCGGGACCGCCTACGGCGTCCTGTCTGCGGGACACAAATGCGTCCCTTGCCACCGGACTCGGCGAAATGCTTGCAAATAAAAGTAAAAGCCCTCATTTTGTTGAGGGCTTTAATACATGGTGCAGGGTGCTTTGCAATCATCGGACTCAAATATCAGAAGATTTGATGAAAAAATTGCAAAAAAAATTGATTAAGTCGCTTGACAAAGGGTGAAAAGTTGGCTAGTATGGGGATAAGTGGGGAGTGAAGGAGGCTCTAAAAAATGAATTTAAACCACGGTAAAGGTATAAATAAATGGACCTTGTACACACACACACACACATGTAATTTTGAATATTAAGTTGTGCCTTGGCACAACCGACCCACTGTATGTGCTATACAGTGGGGTTTATTCGTTTAACTAACTGTCAACAAAAAAAGTGAAAGGAAAATGAAAATGCAAAATTTAAGAAAAACAAACGAAACCGGTCGCTCAATGGTGGAAATGCTGGGGGTATTGGCAATTATAGGGGTATTGTCCGTGATGGGTATTGCAGGATTTAGTCGTGCGATGGATAAAAATCGCGCAAATACGATTATTCATGAAGCTCAAAAACGGGCGACTTTGGTTGTGCCACAGATTCAATTGATGGGAGATGAAAATCCAACCATAACTGAATTTATTAATAATGATTTGGGATATGGCGAATTTGATGCAAAAGTTTATACCAACAAATCTGATAACTTACCGGCCGGACAATTTGGGATAAAGGTATCTGGTGTTTCCAAAGGTATTTGTCAAAATATATTAAATACGATTGGAGATAATACTGTTATTCGCAGATTGTCAACCACTGAAGCCCCAACAACACCCATTACAACTTGTGGTGAAACAAATACTTTCTTGATGGTTTATAATAATGATATGGGTACCAATGCTGTGGCTGGGGAATTTTCTGATAAAAGTTCTTGTACCAATGCTGGATTTATTTATAATAATGGACAATGTGCCAGTGATATGTGTGATACCTGTTTCACGGGACAAAGTTGTTTAACAGTTGCGGGGGAAAAGAAATGTGTTTCTGCTTGTCCTTCTGGTAAAGAACGCGATGAAGATACGGGTAAATGCGAAGATGATAAATGTACCGATTATACGAACTGTGAAAATAATCAGTACTGTGAATTTGATTGTGGTAATTCCAAACCTGATTCAGGAACTTGTAAAGATATTTCAAAGCAAACAGAAACAACGGGAAAATACATTGCTTCATCAGGTGGCTTGAGTTGGTGGAGCGCTGTTGATTTTTGTGAAGCAAATGGTATGCATTTAATCACAGCATCTGATTTGGGATGTCCAGATGATCAAGAAGGCATTTGTTGTATTGAAGGTTTCCCTTCGCACTATTGGGAGAACAATCAATTTAATTGTCCTTCAGAAAATCAGATAATTTCATATACTTATTCGACTTTTAATCCAAGTAATAATTTTTGGACAAAAAGTATTCCTCTTTGGATGACAAATCGCATCTTCACGATTCAGCCATGGTCTGCTCTTGGAACAGCAGCCCTTAATGATTGGGCATGCAAAAATTATTATGCTCTTTGCATAGAATAGTCCGATAATGGATAAATTTTCTTGATTTTTTACAATCGGACTATCGGACTCATGGAAAGGCTTGCGCTTAAAAGAAAAAGCCCTCATTTTCTTGAGGGCTTTAATACATGGTGCGGGCTGCTTTGCGCTTATCGGACTAAAATATCAAAAGTTGTGAAGGAGAAATTGCAAAAAATACAGTTGTAATCTGTGAAAAGTTTTGCTAAACTTTTTTAGGGAAGGGGAAAGATATGAAACAACAGAAATTCAAAAAGCAAATTTGTACAAAACGCCTTATTCTAAGTGGTAGGGAATTGGCAACTTTTGAAATGGCAAATGCTTTCGCAGATCTTATTCAACGTAATACAAAATTTCTTCGCAAATGGATAGGATTTGCGTGGAAGGAGAATACACCTGAAATAAGTTATAGAAAATGCTATAAAAGTAGTCAATTATGGCAGGATTTGAAAGAAGCTGATTATAATATATACCTCAAGGATGGGACATTAATTGGTCAAATCAATATGAAGGATATTGATTATAAAATAGCTTGTGGTGAGATTGGTTGCTATATGGGGGAAGAATATACTGGCAAAGGATATATGACAGAGGCAATTCTTGCCCTTGAATCTGAATTTTTCAATCGTGGCATGAATAGAATTCAAATTTGTACTGAAAAAGGTAATGTTATGTCCAGGAGGCTCGCAGAAAGATGTGGATATCAATTAGAAGGAATTATGCGTGACAATGATTTATCAGCCTCTGGTAAAGCTATCAGGAGCACTGCCATCTATTCCAAATTGAAATCTGAATGGGCGCAACAGCGAAAGAAAAAAGTCCGATAATCTGCATTTTTTGTTATTTTTTGAAAGCTCAATTATCGGACTTGGCGAAACGCTTGCGGTTAAAAGAAAAAGCCCTCATTTAGAAGAGGGTTATAATACATGGTGCCGCAGGTGAGAATGTAAATTCCCATTGTTCCAATGGGCCCCTTTCGCCTTTCGGCTCGGACTTCACGTTGCCCCCGTGAGTCCTCTCCCACTTGTGATACGCATTTAAAAAAAAGCCCCAAAAATGGGGCTCTTTTTAAATGGTGCGGGCTACTTTGCACTTATCGGACTCAAATATCAGAAGATTTGAAAGATAAATTACAAAAAATAAAGTTGTAATTAATTGCACTTTTTGTTATTATCAAAAGAAAAAGGGGGATATATGAAGAAGGGTTTATTATATTCTAGCATTGTTCTGTTTGGTGGAATTTTACTTTACACTATTAAACAAATCTTCTGTCCATTTTATGTTGATGGTGAGTGCTATTTATGTTCAGATGAAAGACCTATTTTTATGAATCCAAGGTCAAAATGTTCAGAAATTTGTAGCGATAGGTATATGACAAACGATGGTTTTGAAGAAATGGTTGAATTTGGTTATTATTGTCGTCTTAAATCAGTTAAGAATGGCCCTTTGATTATACAATTTTCAGATAGTTATATGAAAGAAAATTATTTAAATTTTAAATTAGATGGTGAATGGGGGCACTATGACTACTTGGATAGGCCCATAGAAATCGGTGAATATAAAAATGGTAAAAAAATTGGAATTTGGAAGCGATATGACTATGAAAGAGGTGTTTTCCCATTAGAATCAGAAATTGAATTTGAAAATGGTAAGAAAAAAAGGATTTTTTATTATGATTATGAATCAGGGAAGCGATCTTTGGTTGTAGATTTTGATAATAGTGGAAATCAACATTTGTCAAAATATATTGAAAAAGAGTCCGATAATTGAGGAATTTTTGCAATTTTCTACAATCGGACTATCGGACTCGCGAAAAGGTATATAAACAAAGTAAAAAAGCCCTCATTTTTTTGAGGGCTTTAAAACATGGTGCCGCAGGTGAGAATGTAAATTCCCATTGTTCCAATGGGCCCCTTTCGCCTTTCGGCTCGGACTTCACGTTGCCCCCGTGAGTCCTCTCCCACTTGTGATACGCATTTAAAAAAAAGCCC
>SUVA01000012.1 GCA_015062245.1 Alphaproteobacteria bacterium | reverse complement strand
AACTTCTGTCAAGCGGTGGGGGGATCCATGATCAGTTTAAAGGGATCTTTGTGTACCGGCAGTGGTACCAGTTGGAGCTGTGATTGGACAAAATATAAGCATAATTTGGGCGATATAGATTGGTGGACAAAAGACTTGTATGGTTCCTGCCAGGCGTTCTCCGTGGACACTTGCTTTCCTCTCGTCTCCTACAGCAATCGCGCCTCCGACTACGCCTACGTTTTGTGTGAGTAGTGTTCTCGGCTTTTTAAAGGGCCGTTTTTATCCCCTGCCGTGTGCAGGGGATTTTATCCAATTATACCACATTCAATATATAATGCTTTTAAAAACATAACTTTCACATAAAAAAGAAATTATTTTTCTTGACAAGCGGTTTAAAATCGGTTATAATTCGCCTATTATTTTATTTGAAGGAGCTTAAAATGGTCAAACGTACATATCAACCCAGCCAATTGGTTCGCACCCGTCGTCATGGTTTCCGTGCCCGCATGGCCACACGTGGCGGTCAAAAAGTTTTGAATGCCCGTCGTGCCAAAGGTCGCAAGACTTTGAGTGCATAATTTGGGGTTGTCCGATAAATTATGAAAAGAGCACCTGATAAATTTATAGGTGCTTTTCTTTTGAAAAAATGACAATACAACGCATTAAACGACACTTTGATTTCATTGAAATGAGGCAAACGCCCACCAAGGCCTTTACCAAAAGTTTCGTATTGCAAATTCGCCCCAATGATAAAGGGGCCACACGTGTGGGTTTCACCGTATCCAAAAAGATTTCAAAAAAAGCCGTTATTCGCAATCATTTACGCCGTCAAATGCGTGAAATTGTCCGCCTTTCAAAAAAATTGCCCGAGCTTTACCCTGCCCACGATTTAATTTTAATTGCCCGTGAAGAAGCCTTAAATCGTTCATACAAAGAATTAAGCGCTGATTTTTATTATTTATTGACGCATGTCAAGGATGTGTCCAATGAAGAAAATTTTAAGAAAAACAGCCGATAGTTTGGTGCGTTTTTATCAATTGACTTTTTCATCTTTGGTGGGTAATTGTTGCCGTTTTCAACCGACTTGTTCCGAATATGCCCGTCAAAGCATTCAAAAATATGGTATCATTCGTGGCGGGTTTTTAACAATTAAACGTTTGTTGCGTTGTCATCCGTGGGCCAAAGGCGGACACGATCCTGTTCCATAAAAATCATTATTATCAAAGATTTAATATTGATACTTCAAGCCAAACAATCCCCTGTAATCAGGTGAAGCGTCCGCCTGATGATCCGGATTCAAACGCAAAGACAATTCGCTTTGGATGAATAAATCCGGCGTTACTTGGTCTTTATAGAACAAAGCAAAATCCAATTCACGGGCGGTCGGTTTCAAATCAGCCGAATACCATTTGGAATACATACGATTGGCATCACGACCCACCGGCATATTGACGGATAGCTGACCCGAATTTACCCGAAGCGGTGAAGAAAGACTGAATCCCAGCATATTATCATCACCCAAGTCATATTGCGCCACAAGGGCAAAACCATCGCTTGTCAATTTGGAAAATTGCATAATACCGTCACCACGTTCAGGTTTTGTCCAACCATAGGTGTACATTAAATCCAGTTTTAACTTATCCGCCGGACGCAAAGTTAAACCCGCCGAAACAAAAGCTGTGCTGGCCCCTTTGACATCAAAGGCCCCCTGCCCCATCATACCCAAAACGGATTCGTTTTCATTCATCACACCATAGGCGGTCTTGAATGTAATTGATTTTTTCGGGCGATACGCCATACCCACCTGATAAGACGAAACACGATTTTCGGGGGCGTCATAATCTTCATCCCCATCCCCCAAAAAGCCGTTATAGCCTGTGGCAAAAGCACCCATCACCGAGAATTTCGGATTTAACTGATAGCCCATTTCAACACCATAAGCCTCTTGAATTTGCACCAATGGGTTATTCAAGACACGTTCAAAATAACTGCCCCCATGGGATTGCATCATATCTTCGGTATAAAACAGGTTAAAGCGGTAATCGTCAACATTCATATTCATTTCCATTTGTCCATGCGGGACATGTGCCGAACGATCAGAGTATCGGGGCGCATAGGACATTGAGAATGTTTCATTGGGTGTTACGATTGTTTTATCACGCCCCGCCATAAAGGCATTAAATTCATCCCTTAAATCTTTTGTTTCGGATTTTTTAACCGTAATCATATTTGACAATGACACAGGGAAAGGACGGGCATAATCATCATAGGCCACCATCGTTGTGGGCAATTGTTGTATAGCCGAAGTTGCCATTGCCGAAAGTGTTGCTGTTGTTTCTGCTGTTCCGATACGATCCAAATAGTCATCCGAATCATGCACCCATAAGGCACCCACTGGTTTTGTGGCCGCATCCAAATTAATCAAACCATAACCGTATAAATTATCATTACCGGAAACGCCTAAATCCGTTGCTGTTTTAAATAAAATTTCAACAATTTCAGGGGTTGAAAGGTGCTGATAAGCCCCCTGCAACAAAGCAATAGAACCCGCAACAGTAGCAGCCGCCACTTTGGTACCAGAAATTTCAGTCGTTTCATACTCTCCACTGGCATCAGGCGTTGTTGTGGTGGTGGCTTTTCCAGGGGCCGCTAAACAATAACCTTTGGCCGAACCGCAAGGCAAAGCATTCTCCATCAAATGATATTTATCCCCTGTTTTTTTCACGGCGGTTACCGCCACAAACAAGCCATCCAAATTTCTTGAATCCGACCAATCGGTTGCCAAAGGCGCACCGGCACCGGCACTGGCATCATCTATAACAGATGAACTGACAACACCATCCGCCGATATGGTATTATTACCTGCATAATCGCCCGTTGGCACCACCAAAGCCGTAGCCTGATTAGAAAAAGTGCCGTCTTTTTTTTGATTCGCAATAGTGTTAAAGGCTTTCATTTCCGATGTTGAAAATGCGTTTGCCATATTACCGATTGCCCTAACCCATTCTGCCGTATAATCCCAATAGGGTGTATTTTGCTGAGGTGTTCGAACAATACTTTGCAATATCACATTGGCACCGGCACCCTTTAAAACACTGACGGCATCTGTTGTTTCATTTCCCCCAAAATATGGACGCACAATATCCGCCACCGCCGAAATTATTTCAGCATTATAGGCCACCCCCAATGAACCTTGATTATTTTTGGCTGCACCAACAATACCGGCCAAAGCCGTCCCCCATGGATCTTGTTGACCATCTATCAAATAATGCGGATTGATATCCGTTTTGACAAGAGCAGAGCCTGTCGTCAAATCATAATTTTTTTGATAATCGTACGAATTAAACCATTCTTGAAGTTGTGTTAATTCAGACGTTCCTGTTTCTGCACGAATCATACTAGCGAAAGAATAGTCCTCACCAATCCCCACATCCTTGGGGTCAATCAATTCTCCCGTATCCTTGTGTATATATTGATACGTCTCATCAGAACCATAAAAAACCAAATAACGATGATCTGGATCTACTATACCACCACTATCATTTTCTCTCACCAATATACCATAGCAATTTGTTTTGTCACCACCTTTACACAAGCCATAATCAAAATTAAAATTATTATCCGATAAATTATCATTCAAATCTAAGTTATTATAGGTGGCTTTCCTTATATTTGAAGGAGATGTATTATCAACAAAACCAGAACCTGCAGTATAATCGGAAAAATCCTTGTCTTCTTGCACATAAGTTCTATCTGCATTCTCTGTATTTAATCCGGTGCTGATGATGGCAACTTTCATTTTTTCGCTGGACATTGTCGCCGGCAAACCAAAATCCACATCAGCCCCAGAGTTTGGACGATTGATTTTATAACCCGTATAACCACGTTCGTATGCCTTAATGGCATTTATTTGCGCCAAAAAGCCCGCCGTTGAATATTCGGTTCCTGAAGCTGTTGATGGGGGGGCGGGAATGCCGGATGCTGGGGGTGGTGCAATCGGCTTACAATAACCATTGGAATCAATATATTCACCTTTATATGGTTCTCGATCAAGACCAGTAGAAAGGTCTGTACATCGATAAATACAAACATTACTATTACATGTTCCCTGTCTGCCATCTTGTACACAGTGTTCATCTTTTGTACATTGAACACAAACACCTTTTGCGCTATCGGCCGTTTCGTTACAATATTGACCGGTAAGGGAACAATCAATATTTCTTTCAATTAAACACCCCGCCCTGTCATATACATTATCAACATTACACCCTTCCCGTTCAATCGGTGTTCCCGCACAGGAAATACACGCCCCTGTATCGGGATGACAGTTGGGAAATTCACCCGAACAAGTGAACAATTGATATTTTGGACACCGATTTTGTGTGCCTGGGTAATATTCAAGCGGAACAGGATCCACACAATAATTAGCCGGAGTAGGACAGGTTTGACAAACACGCCCTACCTCATTCCAAAAGGTACCACCGGGACACGATTCACAGCTTAAACCATCACCATGTTGTCCTTCGGGACAATTACGGCATGCATTCCCATCCCAATATTGATCCCGTGGACAGGCCACGCAAGAATTACCTTCCCTGTGATAACCTTCGGGGCAATCCACACATGATTCTCCATCCCAAATTTGGGTGGAAGAACATCGTGTACACTGTGTCGTTGTTCCATCGCTGAATGATCCGGACGGGCAATTTTCACATTCCGAACCATTCCAAAATTGATTTAAGCCACACACAGAACAATAGCGTGTTTTACCTGTACTGAATTGACCTTCAGGACAGGCTTCACATTCCGAATTGTTCCAAATTTCATTTGGGGCACAACTTGTACATTTATCCTCATACCCTGTACTGAATGTTCCGGTTGGACACGGAACACAGCCTGCCGATGATGTCCAATATTGATCCACTTCACAATGCACACATTTTTCACCATCCCAATGTTCACCATAACCACAGGCCGGTTCGGTGGAACCACCACCACTGCCTGAAAGCGCCATCACGCCACCGCCAACTAATCCGATACCCAAAAGGGTATAGCCAACCTTGGACCAATCACGCACCACTTCACGACAACTCAACGAACGGCGAATGCTTTCGGGAATGCGTTGCAAACAGGCGTGATATTGATTGGCACCCGATTTTATCAATGTATCAATGGCCACGCAATCGCCCTTATAAACCGCTTTGCACAGGGCCGTATCACCACTGGACGGATCGGTTATATCCATAGGAATACCGTGTTTTTTCCAATAGGCCAATCTTTTGGTATCCCGATCACTGGCCGCATCATAAATCATACTTTGGGTTACGACATTCGTACCAATCATACACCAATGATTGATATCCGCACCGGCCAATTCCAATGTGCGTACCGCCACGGGATTATTGCTTTTGACCGCAGTACAATAAGGGGTATTGCCCGAAGCATCCTCTAAATCCAAAGAAAAGCCCGAAGCTTTCATTTGGCGCAAACCTTGGACATCACCACGGGATGCCATAGAGTAAATTTGTTGTAAATTCCCCTGACTTATCGCAAAAGCATTTGCAGATACAAACAAAAAGGATAAAAATAATGTCAATAATTTTCTTTTCATTACCAATTCCAATTCATTTTAAATAATGTTCGCCAATCCGGTTGTTGCTTTTGGTGATCGGGATTTAATCGGACACCCATCTCACCGGCCAAAGACAATTGTTCTTTCAACTGATTCATAAAGAATAATGATAAATCATATTCACGGGCCTCAGGCTTCATACTTGATACATATTGCGTGCGATAAAGCTTATCTGCATACATATCACGACCTGTCGGTAAATCAAACGAAACCGTACCCGAACGCACACGTAGCGGGGAAGCAACTTTAAAACCATATAACGATTGTTCATCCGGTGTATAAGAAAGCGTCATTGCAAAAGCATCAGAGGTTAAACGTGAAAATTGCATCAAAGATCTTGTATCATTGGCTTCTGTCATACCATAGGTATATGAAGCCGATAATTTAAATTTATCAATTGGATTGATATGCGTGGCAAATGATACAAAATGTGTTTTGTTACCATCTGTATCAAAGGCACCCTGTCCATCCATTCCCATTAAAGAATCTTCTTCATTCATTTGACCAAATGAAACATCAAAAACAACAGACTTTTTGGGGGCGTATCTTAAACCGGTGTGTATTGCATAAACCATTGGTTTATGTTCCATATTTTCCAAAACCTCGGAATCAATAAAGCCATTTTGACCGTATTTAAAACCGGCAATAAGGGCCAACTTTTGCGACATATCCCATGAAACATCCGCCCCCCATGCCTGACGCATATTGAAAAATGGATTTTGGATTAAACGTTCGGTATAAGTATTTGAAAAAGAACGAGTATCTTGACTGTACCCCATACGAAGGTGAACGTCTGATGAAGGATTTAATTGCATTGATAATGATCCAACCGGCAACCCCACAGAATCGGACGGAGTTGATGTGAATGCAAAGCTGATATTATCGGACGATTTAATCTGTTTTTCATCAAAAGCCATAAAGGATTGAAATGAACGCTTTAATGCATCAGATGTTTTTTTCGTTTTGATAAAACCAGAGGTGGCAAAGGCATAAGGACGGGTATATTTATCCAAAACAATAATCTTATTGGGCAATTTATCCAAAGTATGACCCATTTTATTTGGAATCGTCAAGCTTGTATTTTTAACAGAAAATGTGTTTTTAGAAGACGCAACCGTATCAAAACCAATTGACTGTAAGCCAATGGGATCCGTGGCAGCATTCAAATTCACCAAACCATGACCGTAAATGGCATTATATTCACCCTCTTTAGTCATATCTGCATAAGTGGAAGAGAGCCCTTCCGCTGATGCTTTTTTATTATAGTCATCGATTTCTGTTGCTTCCGGTTCAATATAATCAGCTGTTTCAAACAAAATTTGAACAACCTGTTGAGAGGTTAAAAACGGGAAAGCTCCCATCAACAAGGCCACGGATCCGGACACAACCGGTGTCGCCATAGATGTCCCTTCCATACCCAAATATTCATTACCAATGGACGTTGAAATCATTGGATTACCTTCATCAATATTTCCACCGGGGGCCGATAAACAATACATTGATGAAGCACCACAGGAATTGGAATATGGAGCCAATTTTTTGTTTTCACCCAATGCCACAACAGATATCAACAAATTTTTATAAATACTGTTCGCATAATTTTGGCGGTTATCATTTGAATCACCAATCAACGGCGCCACCGTATATATATGGGGTTGCGATTTTGCTTCATTACCGGCCGCAAAAACCAAAACCGTATTATTATCCGCAGCGGCCTGATAGCCATCTTTAATATCTGAATCAAACAAATTCCAAAAATATTTGTTATATGTCGCATCATTATCAATATAATAGCTATCAGTTCCCAAAGATAAATTAATCACCCGAGCATCTGTATCAACAACCTCTTTCAAATGATTTAAAGATTGCCCCATTACCAAATCAGCACGAACCGGAATAATTTCAGCATTCGGTGCCACACCGGACATTACCTTACCATCTTGCACAGCCGCAATAATACCCGTCACATGGCTTCCATGGTTCGCGTCACTTTTACTTTCATTTACAAACAAAATGGCCGGCGTCGGATCATTTTCATCATATATATAACCCGTTGTTCCATACTTATCTTTATATTCTTGCCATACATCTTCCGGAACAACAACTTGTATTTGAGTTCCACTTTCGGGATAATAGGTTATTTCATATGTATCATTTAATGGATTAGATTCTGTCAAACAATTTTTCTGACCAGTAGCAGAACATATCGGTGCAAATGCCATAGCATATCGGTTCCATTCCCCCAAGGTCATTTTTATACCTGAACTGGTGCTATCATTTAGATAAGCTTTTCCGGTGCTGACATCATACTCCCAACATTTAGCGTTGTTCGCTGAGGTACAAGGGCCATAGGCAAAATTCAAGCGAGTTGAACTGATATTTTCCTTTAATTCAGAATGCGCATAATCACCAATCTCTAACCCCGTATCCAAAACGGCCACCTTTACTTTTTCATTTGTTTTATAAGGTTTTTCCGGATCTGTTCTATCCACAACAAACCCCGTATAACCACGCACATAAGCCGATCCCGCATCAATCATCGGCAAAAAACGCATTGGATTGATTGTTGAATATTGATACTCTGGATCATTAATCTGAACAATCCAACCCTCGCTTGAATTATATTCTTTTACATAATCCATTGCCATGTCCCAATCTTTATTTTCATAATGATCCAAAAAATCTTGAGCAGTTGCTTTATCCTTAAAATATTCTCTGTTTTTAAAATAAGGCCCTAAATCACGATAATAACTGTCCGTCATCCCCGTATCAACCGGATTATAATTAAGATTGGACTCAGGTGCTGATGGTTCTTCTTCCTTATCGGATGAAGAATTATTTCCAATGATAACAGCCCCAGCCGTTACCCCAGCCAACAAAACCTCACCAACATGGGGCCAAGGAACTCCCACCAATAAAGAAGCAGAAGAACTTTGTTCAACAACCGGCGGGATAATACGACCACCGACATATTGTCCGAATTGAGGATTTTCACCATAAAAAGAGGACAAGACATTCGGATGAATCTGATTAACACAAGGAACAAAAACACTCGCCCCTTTTGAAACAAGCATTTCATACGCTTTCACATCTTGATTTCGTAAAGTTGTACAAAGTGGCGTTTGCCCCGATGGATTTAGGGCATTGACATTTACCCCAGATGCGACCATTTCTTCCAACAAATCATCATCATGCGTATAAACAGCAACCATCACACGATCATAGGCAGACAAAAACGGTGCCGAAAACACACCTCTTCCTATTGTCAGGATTGTACCAGCCAGCAAAAAAGAAATTATTTTTTGTCTCACCTTTTGCCCTTTTTATCTGTTTTGATTCATTGTAATACAAAATAGTAAATAATTAGTTAACAAACACATATTTTTTTAACTAAATTAAATTTAACGGATATTCACGCAAAACTTTATAGTATTTTCCTTCACCGTTTTCACGGGAAAGACTTTCAAACAGGCAAAAAGAACTAACCTGCCATTCGGGCGAATGATATAAATTGTTTTTTTCAATATAGTGCAAAACATCCGATAAACCACACCCCATCAATTTGGCCAAAGTGACATGTGGGTGAAACTTAAATTTATCCTGACCGTCCGCACCGGCATGACGCACGGCATTGGCCACTTTTTCCTGTAATTCACGCAGAGCCTTATCAGGGGCAATCCCTGTCCACAGGTGGTGTGGTATATCGCCTGTTTCAAAATAGCCGATTTCCTTTAATGCCATATAAAAGGCCGGAAAACGCACATAAGAAAGCTCACGTTCCACTTCTTGGGCGGTCGGTTCATCTACATTGCCGATAAATGCCAGCGTTAAATGATACTTTTCCGGACTTTTCCATAACGCCCCCATTAAATCAGGCGGTAATTGTTGCAGTGTTTGTTGAACATTTTCGGGTATTTGAAGACCGACAAATAAACGTTTCATAAAAACTCCTTTGCTTTTAATTTGTTTTTAGTGTATAATGCTTTTATAAAAAAGGAAAGAAAAAAAATGACAAAGTTAAAAGTTTTTGAAGTCCCAGAACCCGTTTTGCGCCAAAAAGCCGAAATCGTGGAAAAAATTGATGACGAAATCGTGCGTATCTTGGATGATATGTTGGAAACAATGTATGCCACAAACGGTGTGGGTTTGGCAGGCAATCAGGTGGGTTTATTAAAGCGTTTGGTGGTAATTGATTGCGCCGGCCAAGATGAAGAACCTGACATATTGCAAATGGTCAATCCCGAAATCATTGAACGAAGCGAAGAAAAAGGATGCCGTAATGAGGGGTGCTTATCCGTTCCCCGTGAATATGCCGATGTGGAACGCCACAAAGAGGTAACCGTCCGATACTTGGATAAAAAAGGAAAAACTCAAACACGTAAGGCTTCGGGATTGTTGGCGGTTGCCATTCAACATGAGCTGGATCATTTAGAGGGAATTTTGTTTATTGATTATCTTTCATCCTTAAAACGCAATAAATTATTAAAACATTTGGAAAAAAGACGCAAAAAAGAAGCCAAAGAACAGGAGGCCGAATGAAGCTGATTTTTATGGGAACACCGGGCTTTACCTTACCCGTTTTGGAAGCTTTGGCAGGTGAACACGATATTGTGGCCGTTTATACCCAACCGCCCCGCCCCGCCGGACATGGTATGAAAATCAGAAAATCCCCCGTTCATGAATGGGGCGAAGCGCATCAAATTCCTGTTTTAACACCCGAAACATTAAAAGACGAAGCTGTTCAAAAGCAATTGGCCGACTTTAATGCCGAGGCTATGATTGTTTATGCATACAGTCAGATGATTCCCGACAGTGTTTTAAATATGTCGCCAATGGGATGCATCAACATTCACCCGTCATTATTGCCCCGTTGGCGTGGGGCGGCACCGATTATCCGCACTATTGAACATGGCGATAAGCAAGCCGGTGTCAGCATTATGAAATTGGATAGCGGTTGGGATACTGGTCCTGTTTTGGCCCAAGAAAAAATTGATTTAACAGGCACAGAAACCAGCGAAACACTGGGCAATTCTTTGACCGAAATCGCCATTCGTTTGTTATTGGATGTTTTGAAAAACAATCCGACTCCTGTTGCACAATCGGATGAAGGTGTTTGCTATGCCCCTAAATTAAAAAAAGAAGAATTGCAACTGGATTTATCTTTACCTGCCAATGACTTAGAACGCAAAATTCGTGCGTTTGGTAAATGCTTTATCATGGTGGGCAACAAAAGATTATATATCACCCAAGCCGAAGTGGCAAAAGATAACTCCAAAGATTGCCTAAAATGTGGCGATAATACATTTTTGCGACCTTTGCGTTTATATTATGAAGGCCAAAAACCCGTCAACTTACATGACTTTTTGTTGGGCAACAAATTACCCGAGGTTTAATCGTGCGCTATAAAATCACTTTGGAATATGACGGAACACCTTTTGTCGGTTGGCAGGAACAACAAAACCAGATATCCGTGCAATCGGTGGTGGAAAAGGCATTAAAAACCTATCTGCGTCAGGAAACAAAAGTTGTGGCCAGTGGCAGAACCGATACAGGCGTGCATGCTTTGGGGCAAGTGGCACATTTTGATAGCCCACAAAAATTAAACAGCCGAAAAGCAATTTATTCCTTAAATGCTTTGATGCGTCCCTACCCTGTGGCCATTCGCAAAATGCAAAAAGTTTCGGATGATTTTCATGCCCGATTTGACGCCCAAAAACGCACCTATCTTTATCGGATACAAAACACGGCTTTTCCGCCTGTTTTAAATAAAAATCGGGTGTGGCATGTCAATCAAAAATTGGATATCAAAAAAATGAATCAAGCGGCACAAATGTTGATTGGAAAGCATGATTTTTCAACATTCAGAGCCGCTAATTGTCAGGCAAAAAGCCCCATCAAAACTTTGGATTCGTTGGTTGTCAAACGTGTGGGCGAAGAAGTGCAAATCACCGTTTCAGCCAAATCATTTTTATATCATCAGGTACGCAATTTTGCGGGGGCTTTGGTGAAGGTCGGCTTGAATCGTTGGTCTTTGGATGATTTTGAAAAAGCTTTCCGAGCCTGCGACAGAACAAAGGGTGCCGAGACCGCCCCCGCCCAAGGCCTCTACTTTATGAAAGTAGAATATTAAACTTTTTCATTTTCCTTTAAAAATCTTTGAATTTCTTTTACCAAATCTTTTTGTGGTTGTCCTGTGCACAATTTATCCATATAAGAATACGGTTCTGTAATTGATTGAAACTGTAATAATTTCTCATCAAAAATACCTTTTCCAACATATTGGCAAAGGTTATCAACAACTCTTTCCTTTTCCTCTTGCTGTAATAGCAATTTCCCAGATTTGTCCTTAACAATCAAGTTCTCAATCCCCAGATGAATCATTTCATGCATAATCAGTTTAATTGTGGACATATTTACTTGAATTCCACCACCTTTAATTCCCAATAAGATATGTCCTGTTTTTGCATTATAACTCCCATTTCCAACATACATATTTAAATCAATTGTATATTCAGACAAAATAATGAATCCCCAAGAATCATGCATAGCTTTGAATTTGTTATAAATCTTATCAAAAGTGTCCTTATATGACAAAATTTCATTAGCAAGTCTTTCGTATCGTTCAGGATGATAAAGTTCTTTTTCAAAGGGATGTTGAAACTTTTTAACATACTTATTTTCATCAGTTTTTAACAAATCTCTTTCTTCAATCATCTGGTTAATAAGAGGTTTATTCATCTGTTTCAAACTTTGTAAAAAATAAGGGCGACCGTTTTCCTCATACCAATCAATCCTGCTGATGTTCTGTAAGAACAACTGATAGGCTTGTTTTAAAGTGGGTATGGGAATATGGATATTGAAATTCATTTATTTTCCTTTAAATTATATCTTTTTTCAATAAAGACATCTTTAAACCCAACTTTATTGTAGAGGGCTGCAGCTTTATCGTTATGCATGTAGCATTCTAAATCAACGAACTCTACACCCTTTTCTTTTAGGTAGTCTAATGTGTATTTTAAAAGTGTTTTTCCAATCCCTTGATGACGTTTCTTGATAGCCACATATAAGTGCACTAATCTAGCTTTCTTTTTATATGTAAAATAAGCTTGCATCTTAGGGGATACTTTCTCAATTAACACGATAGAATGAGCACAAATTCCGCCCTCATCTTCAGCAATCAAAATTGATATTCTTTGTTTAGAACGCAGGCATTTTTGTATCCAAGCCCTATCATTTTTCTCATTATAAGGGGCGTATTCCAGAGTTAGCCTATCCTCAGGGTCGTCAAGCAGTTGATGTCGTAACCCACAAATGCCTTCAAAATCTTTTATATTTGCTCTTCTACATATAATTTTCTTCATTTATTTTCCCCCTTAAATCCTAAAAAGATATCATGAGTCATCACATGGTTAATCTCGGTATCACAATCGAATTCGGGATAGCGTATTCCCCCCATTTTCTGATAAAAATTCAAGGCTCGTTTATTTCCATCTAACATATAAACACAAAAATCGGCTCCTTTAATTTTCTTCTTAAAGGCTTGGATAAGAGCTGTTCCAATACCACCTCGCCAATGGTCAGGATGTACATAAAAAACATAGATTTCATAAAGATAAGGCAACCCCTTATTTTTTGTTTTTCCACCCGTTAGAAAACCAAGAACCCCTGATTCATCTTCTGCTACCAAATAAATCTCTGTATTGGAAATGATTTCTTTTGTCCGCTCTATTCTTTTTTCTGTAACTTCCATCGCATCCAAAATGCTATCTGGTAATAATCCTTTATACCCCTTTTTCCAACCCAAAGTATTGATGGTAGCAATTGCCAAAGCATCTTCTTTTTGAGCTGGTCTTACTTTTAACATATTACTTTTTCTTATATATTTTGCAGGAATCACGCCATCTTTCATAATAAAAAGATAATAACGCATAAAAGCAAAACGCCAACCTTTTTCATCATCTAAAATCGTATAATCATTGGGCGTAAAATCAATTTCGGCCAAATCGGAAATTTTAAACAATGCCTCATCATTTTTATTTTCAGGTTCTTTTTCCAAAACAGATGGACTCACATAAATTGCCTCAATCAATCCATCTTTTTCAAGAGCAGAAACATCAATTTCAAATAAGTCTGCTGATTCTATAAATTCTTTAATTTTTGGAGTACGTTCTGTATATTGTAATGGTTCAATCAAAAGTCTGATTCCACGAGAACGCCCCTTAAAACATTTTTCCATCCATTTGGAAATTTCCGCTTGTGTTTTACAACCAGAACGTTTTGTATAATAATTTAAATCCACATTCGGACTTTTTGAAAAAGAAAAGAGTCCAGTTTTTAAAACGTTATTGCCTTTTGTAACATAGTGGTAAAGTTTCATTTAACCTCCTTAATATATTTCGGCGGAATTATCCCATCTTTTACAACAACAAGATAATAGGGTATGAAAGCAAATCGGCGACCTTCTTTATCATTACATATACTCCAATCAACGGGAGAAAAATCAATATCTTTTATGGATTTTAATTTAACGTAAAATTCATCACATTTTAGATTAAAATTGGGATCAGTGAAAACTTCTGGATGCGTTTTATGAATAGGTGGACTGACATAAATGGCCTCAATTAAATGATCCTTATTTAATTTATCAACATCCACGGAGATTAAAGTGTATTCATCAACAAAGCCTTTCAAAACTTCAACCGAATGATCATACCACTTGATAGGTTCTGTAAAAAGTCTGATACCACGACTGCGTCCTTTAAAACATTTTTCCATCCAACGACAAACATCCTTCTTTGTCTTTAACCCCTTGGCACGCCAAATATAACTTTTTAGATTAACTCTTTTACTTTTCGAAAACGACATAAGCCCCTCTGTCATAACGGTGCTATCTTTTGGAACGTAATGATAAAGTTTCATTTAACCTCCTTAATATATTTTGCAGGAATCACGCCGTCTTTCATGACCAAAAAATAATGGTGGATGACACCAAAGAACAGACCTTTTTCTTTGGAGCACAAATGCCAAGGAAGTGGGGATAAATCTATCTTATCTGCACTGATTTTACGGATATTTTCATTCGTTCCATTGGCATCTGAACCCTCTTTACACCAAATAGACTCAATTTGCCCGTCTTTGGCAAGGGCATCAAAGTCAATCTCCATCAAATCCATTTTGTTCACCCATTCTTTCAGCATGGGGTCATTTCCTTGCCAATGAACAGGTTCGGTTAAAACAGAAATGGCACGACTTCGCCCATGAAATGTTCCCTCCATCCAGCTAAGGATTTTCTTTGGGGCATCCGTTCCCAGCCTTTTTTCATATTTTAAAAGCTCTTCGGGAAGTTGTGAAACAGAATAAATCCCCCTTGTTAAAGACTCATTTCCCTTTGGAATGTAGTGGTAAAGTTTCATTTTATAGCTCAGGTGTAGCAGATTTGCGGACGGGAGGGGCTTTGGGTTTGCCTTTATCAGAACCCGCTTTCAACCTTGTTTGCAAAGTTGGGGAAGTGGTGCGTTCCTGTAGCTCTTTGCCCCCTCTCTTTTGTTTAAGCTTTTCTTTGAATGCATTTATGGCTTCTGATCTCAATACATCAATAGGCTTTCCCCCCTTACCCTTACTTTTTACAGTAATAATATAATCTTCCTCTCTTTTTGTTTGAGGATTTAAAAATTTTTCTCCTTTTAATTCCTTAAACAAAGAATTGATAATTTGTGGACTGATAACATATTTTTGAACAAACATTGGTATTGACATCATACCTTCTTGAAACTCTTGTAAGAATAATCTATCTCTAAAACGCTCTTCAAAAAATGGAACGGCTTCTGCTCGCAATGCTAGCATCGGTTTGGGCTTCTTATATTTGGGATCTCTTACAGTGGTTGTATAATCTTCTTCTTTTTTTGTTTCGGGGTTTAAAAATTTTTCTCCTTTTAATTCTTTTAGATAATTATAAATTGTTGATTCTGAACAACCATATTTTTCAGCAACCATCACAATTGATAGCATTCCTTCTTGAAGCTCTTGAACAAATAACCTATCTCTAAAACGCTCTTCAAAAAATGGAATAGCTTCAGGCCTTAATGCATCAGCAAATCCTCCTCTTTCCAATTTCTTTTTTACCAAAAATGATTTTTCCTCTTTTGTTTGAGTATCTAAGAATTTTTGATTACGTATTTCATCAAAAAGATTTAGGACAGTTGTTCTATTTATGCCATATTTTTCCATAATTCCAGAGGTCGTTATTAGTCCTTTTTGTGATGATGTTTTCCAGTTATTTATGTAGTATTCCTCAATGATATGAAGCGCTTCAGGATGTAATACAGGAATTGGGGTAGATCCTCTGGCCTTTTTGTAAATAATACAATCCTCTTCTTTTCCTGTTTTAGGGTTTAGAAATTTTTCCCCTTCTAGTTTTTTAAAATAATCTAGAACTGTTTTTATACTAACTCCATATTTTTTACCAAGTGTCACAGAATACATGTCGTCGGAAGAAAGAGGGGGAAGAAACATTGAATTTTTCTTTTCTACTGTAGCCCATTTTATAAAAATTTCTAATGCTTCAGGAGCTTCATGCAAGGCAAGACATTCGTGTTTTCCTGATTTTACACGTTCTACCAAAGAACCTTCTTGGTTAGTATCTGAATTCAAAACAAACTTTAATCCTAATTCATATGCTTCTTTTAACAATCTTCCTACTGAATCATGCGATACATTAAAATCCGTTGACGTTCTCATCCCTGGACGAATGGGGGGAACATATTCCTCCTCTTCTATCCTTTTTGCTTCATTACTCAAATAAAACAATGTTTGTTTATTTGATATAATGTTAAAATCTTTTAACCTGATGGTTGGCTTTCCTTTTCCCCTTCCTCCTCCACCAGGACCTTTGCCTTTTTGGATAATGGGTTCGCCCATAATATCTTGGAACAGAACTTGTCCATTCTTATGAATACCCTGAATAACGTTTTTAGCATCCGGGTGTGTAAAGGCAATATCCACAATAAGGGCTGTTTTTTTACGTTTCCTATCACTTGGTGTACGTATGGCACGTCCCCCCAATTGTGCTTCACGGACCCGTGAATGTGTTGGGAAGTTAAAAACAATATCCAAGTCAGGATAATCAAACCCTTCTGATAATTTACCCACTTGACACAGTATTGGCAAGTTTCCACCCACAAAGCTGTTTAAAACAGTTTCATTTTCTGTCCCTTTATTTCCAGAAACATAGGTTGCCGCCATCATTTTTCCAAAAATCTTATTAATGCTTAAGGCTGTAATTCTGGCTTCTTCCTGAGAACGACAGTTAATCATACACTTTTTACCAAAGATTTTTCCAGCTTCATCATCTTCATAATCACGATAAAACTCGGCAATCTGTTCAGATATGCGGCGGTGTACATCTTTCCAGTTATCTTCATTCCCTGAATCAATGGAATTACCATTCATTGCCCTTGCTATGGCTTTCATATATTCTTTTGGGTCGTAATCCCCACTGCTACCACGAACTTTTGGTACTTTTGTTAAATCCACAGGGGTTCCCGAGACCAAAATCACGTTTTTGGTATCAGCCAAATCCCCCTCTTTAATGGCTTCTTCAATAGTAACTTGGGCAATGTAGTTTTCTAACAGATTTTTTAAATCTTTTTCAGGATCATACCCAGGTGTTGCCGTCATCCCATATTGAGCCGCATTGGAAAATTGACGTATTGTTTCACTTCTAGCTTCAGATAAAGCGTGATGTGCTTCATCCAACAATAACAAACCAATATCCTTTGGGTTAATCTTTTTGGCATATTTTGGCAAAGAATTATATGTTGTCACCGTGAATTCTGTTCCTGTACTTTTTACGCCTTCTCCATAATAAGTCCCAAAATCCAAATTGCTGTCAGATTTTAGGTCTTTTTTATTGTAAACATGGAACTTTTTAACAACGCCATCACCATTTTCATCTTTAATCAATGATGTACTTGGGACAACAATTAAAACTTTTCCATCGGGATTAGCTCTCTTATATGCCAGAGCCAAAATGGACATCATTCGTGTTTTACCAAAACCTGTAGCCAAGTTAAAAACACCCGTTTGTTTCTTATCCATATCAGCTTCCAAATATGTTTTTAAGACTTTTATTTGGGATTTACGCAATCCCGTATCTAATTTCATTAATTCGGGCAAACCTTCTAAAACGTATTGTGTATTTTGTAAACGGCTCATTTTGTCTCCTTTTGGATGAATATGTGTATATTGTACCACAAAAACCTGATTTGTCCAGCATTTTGGCTAAATTTAATCTTCATTTTCTCTCCCCTTAATAACCTTTTTGTTCAGAATTTCTATAATCTTTTCTTCCTCTTTTTGGGAGATTCCAAAGGATTTTTGTAAATGTTCCAATCCTTTATCATTTCTTGTAATGGACCACTGTTTATCATATTTTTCCTTATAGCATCAACATACCGCCGTTGACGTTGATGGTTTGGCCGGTGATATAGGCCGATTCATCGGATGCCAAAAAGGCCACAACATTCGCAATATCTTGGGGTGTTCCCATACGCTTGGCCGGAATTCTGTCCAACATCGCCTGTTTTAAATTATCGGGCAAACTTTCCGTCATCGCCGTTGCAATAAATCCAGGTGCTATGGCATTGGCGGTAATACCACGGGTGGCCACTTCTTGCGCCACAGACTTGGTGGCCGCAATCAATCCGGCTTTGCTGGCCGAATAATTGGCCTGACCGGCATTACCGATAACACCGACAATAGAAGCCATTGAGATAATCCGCCCCCAACGTTTTTTCATCATAGAGGGGATAACAGCACGCATTAAACGAAATCCGGATGTCAAATTGACCGATAAAACAGCATCCCATTGTTCATCCGTCATACGCATAGATAAAGTATCACGGGTAATACCGGCATTATTGATTAAAATATCCACGCCACCGAATTGTTCCGAAGCCTTTAACAATGTTTGTGGGGCATTTTCATCGGCCACATTGACGGCCACGCCCAATGCCCGTTCCCCCAATTGTTGGGCAAATTCGTCCAATTTCCCCTGATCCATATCGGTTAAGAGCAAGTTCGCCCCCTGACGATACAATGTTTGGGCAATAGCACGGCCAATACCACCGGTGGCACCCGTCAATAAAACTGTTTTTCCTGATAAATCCAACATGATTACTCCTTTTGTTATAGAAAAAGGTTAGCAAATTTTCATCGATTCTGCAAGAAAAAAATCCCCACAAAAAGGGGATTTTATTTTATCGGCGACCGCCATGCGGACCAAAACCACCCCGATGCCCACGAGGAGGGTGAGGTCTGGCCATACCACCACGATGGGAAGCACCACGATGCAGCTTTGGTGCAGGAAAATGTCCGCCACCAAACGAATGCCTCTTTAATGTATGATGCATATGGCCACGGTGTGCGTGCATACCACCACGACTGCCCACACCAAACATAGGACGGGAATGGTGGGGTGTATGCCCATGAACCACAGGTCTGTGGCCTTGATGATGAGCACGTGCGGGAGCACAACGACCTGTACGAACAGGACGACCCGATGGTCTGGCCGATGAAGGATAACGAACGGGTGCACTGGGTGTTGGCGTCACAACTGGTACAGAAGGTGCAACTGGTGGTGCAACAACAATCGGATCATAGTGACCGTGACGCATTGGGGATCCAACCGCCGCATCAGCCTTTCCCCCGACTGTCATACTGGCAATAGCCGCACCGATAACCGTTGCTTTTTTGGAGCCTTTAATCAAACCCTTTAAACGATTTTTTAAACCTGATTTCTTTTTTATTTCTGTCATTTTATTCCTTTCATTATATTCATAGATATATTTAGTTTAACAAAAACAAAACAACAGTCAAGTTTTTTTAAAAAAATCCCCGCCTGAAAAACAGCGGGGTATTTTATTTTTTGAAATTCCGTATTAGCAACGACCACGACGGCAACCACGGTAGCCACGATATCCGCAATAACCACGATATCCTCTATAGCCACGATGGCCACGGTAACCACGATACCCACGGTGACCACGATATCCTCTATAGCCACGATGGCCACGGTAACCACGATACCCACGATGGCCACGGTATCCATGATGGCGATAAGCCACACGATGACCACCGCAACTTGTGCACACAGAAGCATAATGACCATGACGCATTGGGGAACCAATAGCTGCATCAGCAGTGACACCCACAAACAAAGCAGTGGCAAATAAAGCAATCATGCATAAAATTTTTGATTTTTGAATAATGTTTTTCATTTTTTTCTCCTTTTTTTGTTTTTATCCCTACAAAGTTTTGACTTTGTGATGTCAGTATACCACAGTTTTTTGTTTTGTCAAGTATTTTTTTAAATTATTTTTCACGCATCTTATTTTGAATAAGACTTATCGCCTCCTCTAAGGTGGGAATTGTACCGTCTTTTTTGGCGCTTGCCATCATTTTACCGCAACGCACATAAGGACCATATTTGCCAATTTGGTAGGTAACATCTTGTTTTTCCCATTGTCCCAAAACGGTTGCTGTCGGTTTTTCTTTGGCACCACTGAGCAAAGCCAAAGCCCGAGGTAATTCAATCGTCAACACATCATCCTGAGGTGTCAAGGATTGAAAAGTGCGTCCCCGTTTAACATAAGGACCAAAACGACCTATGCTGGCCTCAATCACTTCATCTGAATCCGGATCTTTTCCCAAAACACGGGGCAAAGATAAAAGACCCAGCGCTATCTTTATATCCACCGTTTGCGGATCAGTTGTCTTTGGAATGCTGATACGCTTAGCCTCTTTACCTTGACCCTGTTGAACATACCAACCATAGGGCCCTTTGCGAACAGATATATCATGACCGGCGGCATCTTTACCCAATTCACGAACTTGATTGTCTGTGGAAACCTGAGGTTCCACCACCTGGCCGTTTTCATCATACTTCGGCCCTTCCATCACGGCAAACTGTTTGACATACTTGCATTTGGGATAATTGGAACAACCGATAAAGGCACCAAATCGCCCAACACGCAAAGATAATTGACCGCCTTGACATTCGGGACATTTGCGTGACTCAGGGGTCGGAAACAGATTTTGCTCCAAGGTCTTGGCCACTTTTTCCAAAACTTCACCCATTTTATAAGGTTCCACATCCTGAATTGTCTTATGGAACAAAGCCCAAAAATCCGTTAAAACATCTTTCCATTGGATTTTGGCATTGGTAATGTCATCCAACTTGTCTTCCAAATTGGCCGTATAATCGTATTGCACATATCGGTTAAAGTAATTTTCCAAAAAGGCAGTCACAATACGACCACGATCTTCGGGGACAAAACGTTTTTGTTGCAAACGCACATATTCACGTTCCTGTAAAACCGATAAAATGGACGCATAAGTGGAAGGACGTCCAATTCCCAATTCTTCCAATTTTTTCACCAAACTGGCTTCAGTAAAGCGTGGTGGCGGTTCGGTAAAGTGCTGTTCAGCATTAACCTGTAAGGTTGTTAAGTTTTCCCCTTCATTCATAATCGGCAACAACGAATTATCATTTTCGCCTTTATCATCATCAATATCTTCTTTATAAACCTTGATAAAACCGGCAAAGGCAACCGTTTGCCCCGTGGCACGCAAAGTAAATTTATTATCCGTGGACGGAATATCAATCCCCACCTTATCCAAAAGGGCCGATGCCATTTGACAGGCCACTGTTCTTTTCCAAATCAATTCATACAATTTGCGTGAATCAATATCCAAATCCAAAGCATTAGGTAATTTCAAAGCGTTTGTCGGACGAATGGCTTCGTGTGCTTCTTGGGCATTTTTGGAATTGTTTTTGTAAATGCGTGGTGTTTCGGGCAAATAATCACGCCCGTATTCTTGTTCAATCACTTGACGCAAAACAGCCACAGCTTCATCGGCCAAAGCCACCGAGTCCGTACGCATATAGGTAATCAACCCCGATTCGTACAGCTTTTGGGCAATCTGCATTGTCTTTTTGGCACCAAAATTCAACTTGCGTGAGGCTTCCTGTTGCAAGGTGGAAGTCGTAAAGGCCGGTGCCGGATTACGCTTGGTTTGTTTGCGTTCAATGGTGCCGACAAGGAATTGGGATGCTTCTATTTGGGCTTTGATTGATTCTGAAATTGTTTGATTGTTCAAATCAAATTTATCCAACTTTTTACCGTCTATGGCATTTAATTTGGCGGTAAACTGTTCCTTTCGGATGGTATCCAAATCCACCGTTATCCCCCAATATTCACGGGGTTTAAAGGACGTAATTTCATTTTCCCTTTCGCAAATCAGGCGCAATGCCACCGATTGAACACGGCCGGCCGATTTGGCACCGGGCAATTTTTTCCACAACACCGGCGACAAATGAAAGCCCACCAAATAATCCAAAGCTCGACGGGCTAAATAAGCATTGACCAATTGCATATCAATTTCACGGGGATGTTCTATGGCATCCAAAATGGCTTTTTTTGTAATTTCATGGAAAACAACACGATAAACAGGCAAGTCAGGTTTGATTTTTTTGCGTTTTTTCAATTCCTGTAAAACGTGCCATGCAATAGCCTCCCCTTCTCTATCCGGGTCAGAAGCCAAATAAAGCGCATCGGCTTTGGCCAGATTTTTAATCATATCACGAACAGTCTTTTCACCACGGGGTTGAACTTCCCAATCCATGGCAAAATCTTCTTCCGGACGGACAGAACCGTTTTTGGCCGGCACATCACGAATATGCCCAAAACTGGCCATCACCAAATAATCTTTTCCCAAATACTGGTTGATTTTCTTTGCTTTTGCCGGTGATTCCACAATAACCAAACGCATTCTATCCTCCATAAATCAAAGATACACTGTTGCCGGGGTGTCTTTCCAATCGACCGGCCAATTCTAATTCTACCAAAATAATATTGATAACTGATAAATCTATCCCTGTGGCACGCACCAAAGCACCGATTTCTATCGGTTCGGCCGATAAAGCATTTAAAACTTCATCTCGGTCATTAGCCACATCATCCGTTAAAGCGTGAAAAGCCGGCAATGTATCTTCATCCGGCAAAATTTCAGACAAATGAAATTGGCGATTTTGATTTAAAGTATCCAACACATCATCCACCGTTTCAACCAACTTTGCCCCATCTTTTATCAAAGCATTTGGTCCACGGGAACGGGGTTCCAACGGAAAACCGGGGACGGCCATCACTTCACGCCCTTGCGATAAAGCCTCACGTGCAGTAATTAAAGACCCTGAATGCACCTGAGCTTCAATCACAATCAAACCTTCCGAAAGACCGGAAATAATACGGTTGCGTCTGGGAAAATTAGTGGGCAACATTTGCGTGGCAAAGGCAAACTCGCTGATGATACAGCCACGTTCTTTTATTTGGGCATAAATATCGGCATTTTCTTTGGGATAAATCTCATCCACAGGCGTTCCCAAAACAGCAATTGTACCGGCCGAAGTTTCCGTATCGGATAAAGCCCCTTCATGTGAAGCACGGTCTATACCTTTGGCCATACCCGATACCACACAAAAATCTTTTTTAACCAACTCACACCCCAAAAATCGCGCCATATTCCGACCGTTGATGGAGGCATTTCGTGTGCCCACAATCCCTACACATCTTTTATTTAACAACCCCACATGCCCCAATGCGAATAACAAAGGCGGTGCATCCGAAATCTGTTTTAACAATTTGGGATATGAATCATCTTTATAGGTCAAAATTTGACCACCGATTTGTTCGATTCGTTTTAATTGTGCCTGAGCCATTTTTTCATCAGCCAACTTGATTTTACGTTTTGCCCCGCCCCGTGTGGCAATTTCATCAATGTGCTTTAAGGCTTCTTCGGGCGAACCAAAGAATTTAACCAACTGACGAAAAGTTGCCGGCCCGACGTTTTCCGACAGAGCCAATTGAATCCAAGCCAATAAATTTTTATTTGTGGTGGGCATCTTTGTTATTTTGTTTCTTTGTTTTGTTCTGACTTATCTTTTTTCAAACGGATTTTCGTTTCGGTACCGTTTAATAAACGCTTGATGTTTTCACGGTGACGATAAAATGACAAAACCGCCAAACATAAATAGAAGCAGGCCGACATTGATGAATTAAAAATGAAAGCATAAACAGGCGCCAATGCCAATGCTGTTAAAGCCGATAAAGAGGAATACTTTTTCAAAAAGGCCATACCAATCCATGTGGCAACGGTCAACCATCCCGTAATCGGCGTCATAAAAACCATCAATCCCAATGTACTGGCCACACCCTTTCCGCCTTTGAAATTAAGCCAAATCGGATAGTTATGTCCGATAATAGCCATTGTACCGGCCACAAAACCCAAAAATTCACTGTTATAAATATCTTTGAACAACAAAGCCATCAAACCGGCCTTACAGGCATCAAAGATCACCGTCAGTAATGCCAAATCTTTACGCCCTGTTCGCAACACGTTGGTCGCCCCGATATTGCCCGATCCGATTTTGCGAATATCTTCCAATCCGGCCAAGCGGGTTAAAACCAAACCAAACGGCACAGAACCGGCCAAATAGCCCAATAAACAAGTTAAAACAAAAGCTGCCATTTTTTCCTCCTTTGATGACAAATATCTATCAATATACAGTATTTTAATTGAAAAAGCAAATCAAAAACTTTTGTCTTTTTTTTACACAAAGTGTAATTTTTCTTGACGTAAAAGTTTTTTTGTGTTAGCTTCTTTAAAAAAAGGAGAAATCATGAAACGTTTTGTATTTGCTTTATTATGCCTGATGGGCAGTGTTTCAGCACAAGGAGCCGAAAATCCGCTGACAAACTTGGGAACATTCGGTGTGTGGACAGCCTATGTTTACCAAGGTGCAGACGGTAAAATATGCTATATGGCAACGGAACCGGAAAAATCCGTTGGCAAATACAAAAAACGTGACGATATCTTTTTGCGCATTACGCACAGACCCGCCGACAAAAGCTTTGATGAAGTCAGCACAGTGGCCGGTTATACCTATAAAAAAGGTTCAAAACCCACTTTAACAATTGATAAAAAAAAGGCCATTACTTTGGCGTCCTATGAAGATACCGCCTGGGCCAAAGACAGCACCACCGATAAAAAGCTGATTCAACAGATGAAACCGGGATCCAAAGTGGTATTGCGTGGCACATCCCGCCGTGGAACCGCCACAACGGATACCTTTTCGTTAAAGGGATTTTCAAAGGCTTATCAAAAAATTTCTGAGGCTTGCGGTAAATGAAAGAGCTGATTGGTTTAACACGTGAAGAACTCACGCAGGAAATGTTGTCCATCGGCCAAAAGGCTTTTCGGGCCAAACAGTTATGGCAATGGCTGTATTTTTTTGGTGAAACCGATTTTGATAAAATGACCAATTTGGCCAAGCCTTTTCGTCAATTATTAAAACAAAACTATACCATCACACGCCCAAAGGTCATTACAGAACAAACATCAACAGACGGCACACGAAAATGGTTGGTTGAATTTTCGGACGGCGCCCGTGTGGAATGCGTCTATATTCCCGAATCTGATCGTGGGGCCGTATGCATATCCACCCAAGTCGGATGCGCCCAAGGATGCAAGTTTTGCCACACAGGCACCCAAAAATGCCAACGCAATTTAACCGTTGGTGAAATTGTGGGCCAAGTCATGGTGGCCAGAGATTCCTATAATGAATGGCCCACCAAAACAGATGAAAACAGAATGTTATCCAATATCGTGGTTATGGGAATGGGCGAACCACTTTGCAATTTTGAAAACCTGAAAAAAGCTTTGGCTATTTTCAATGATGGGGATGGCATGGCGATATCCAAACGCAAAATCACCGTCAGCACAGCGGGACGTGCCGACAAAATCCCTGAATTGGCCGATATCGGCGTTAAATTGGCCGTCAGTTTGCACGCCCCAAACGATAAAATTCGTGATAAAATTATGCCTATCAATCATAAATTCCCATTGGAAAAATTGATAAACGCCTGTAAAGAATATCAAAAACGTTCCGAAAGACGTATGTTCATCACCATGGAATATGTGATGTTAAAAGACGTGAACGATTCGTTGGAATGCGCCGAAGAGTTGAGTCAATTAGTAAAAGGATTAGAGGTTAAATTTAACTTGATTCCTTTTCATCCGTGGCCGGGGGCGCCGTTTGAATGTTCTTCAACCAATCAGATAAATCGTTTTTCTAAGTTATTGGAAAATAAATATTTTGCCGCCCCTATTCGTCGTTCACGGGGCAAAGACATTATGGCGGCCTGTGGTTTATTAAAAAGCGCCACAAAAAAATAAAAAGGTCAATTTTTCGCTTGACTTGTAACAAGAAATAATCTAGATTGTTTTTGCTTTGTTTCGTTGCATACAAAGTCGGAACTGAGAAATCCGAATGGTCAAGAATCCGCTCAAACATCGGGCGGATGATCGCCCAATATAGAATAAGCGATACTGGTCTTCTTGACCCAGTTTTCTCAGCGTCCGTCCACTTTTTTAAAGTGGATTTTTTAATATTTTAAAAAGGAGAAAAAGATGAAAACAGAAAACGGAAGAAGTATGGTTGAAATGCTGGGGGTTTTGTCTATCATGGGTGTTTTATCAACCGTATCCGTATGGGGATATAGTCAAGCCATCAATAATCACAAAGCGAATTTAATCTTAAATGAATTAAATCAGCAAATTCATCTGTGTAGCGCACAATTGGTTATGCAAAACAAAGATGTATGTGATTTAACGGATTTTAAAAATAATAACCTTTGGCCTATATCCGTAAAAAAAATAGATGATGATTTTTTCAAAATGATTGTGTCGCAGGTTCCCCAAAAAGTTTGCCGTCAAATTCTAAATAAAGGAATGGCATTGGCCAGTTCTATATCCCCCAATGATTGCGATGAAACCAACCAAATAGAATTCCTTTTTCATAAAACTTTAAATCCACAAATGCAACCCAAAAAATGTGCATCCGATACTGACTGTGATATTTGTGGGACTTGCAGTACAAATGGATATTGCCAAAATGAATGTTTAATCCCCTTACCCGATGAACAAAATAATTGTGGTGAAAACGAATGTATTGTCTATAATGAAGAAAGTCAAAGTTGTCAAAACGCCTGTGAACAGGTGGCATATTTACAGGCAACAGGAACTCAGTATATTGATACAGGCTATCCTTATCAATTGAGCCGTGATATTGTTGATTTGATATTTTCATATACAGAAAGTAAAGAATATCAAACAATTTTTGGGCAAAATGAAACCATAGATGGCACAACTTACTTTTTTGGATTAAGAGAACTCCAAACAACAGGAACTTTCGGACCTTTATCGTTGGGTATTCAATCGAACAAATATCCCATAGAATGGGGCAAAAAATATCATTTACACATTGAAAAGGGAAGTAAAAAAACATATTTAGACGATATTACAGGATGGCCAGATATACCAGATTTTTCACGAAACAATGCTTATCTTTATGCAACAAATAATAATGGTGGTCCAGCCTATCATTCCAAAGCAAAAGTTTATTCATTGAAATGGAACAGAAATAATACTTTAATCCGTGATTTTGTTCCTGTTATTGCGCCTGATGGGGAAGCATGTATGTTTGATAAAGTCAGCAAAAAATTATTTAAAAATTCAGGAACGGGCAGTTTTAAAACAAATTTAGATGAATAATCTATTTATTTTGATAAATTTCGTTCAAATAATCATCAAAGCCTGAGGTATGTGTGGCCCCGGGGATAATCGTCAGGTTTTGATTTTGCGTGATTTTTTGCGTTAAATCAGCCGAAACGATCTTATCCCCTGCCCCAACATAATGATGTTGATTCACTTGGGGTAATTCATCCAAGTCCACAGAATCCGATAAAGGCGGTAAATTTAAATCCTGTGTCCATTGGCTGTGATTCAACACGCCGGCCAAGGTAATCCATTTTTGAACTTTAATTTTAGGGTTTTGACGAATCACCAAACCGCCAAGCAATGCCCCACCCGAATATCCGATTAAAATTACAGGGCGATTATCGGCAATCTTTTGAATCGCCAAAGACACAGAATCAACAATTTTTTGGGAAAAACGGCCCGTTGTCCAATCCTTTTGTGTGCAAGATTCATCCATAACATATTGACAAGGACGGGCCAGATAAACCACATTCGGATTTGGGTCGTTAAAGGCTATTTTTCGCAAAAAATTCCCTTTTGGGGTCGGGTCAGATGTCGGTTGTCCTGCATAATTAAAGGCATGACCATCCCCTTCTAAATAAATACGCACGGGGGATGAATCGTCCGTTTGTTTTTGCCACAAAGCCAAAGTATAATCTTGTGTTTTAACCATTTGATATACAAAGTTTTTTGGCACAATAACCGAATGACATCCCAACAAAAAAAGCCCTAAAATCAAGATTGTTTTTTTCATAAAATGAAGTATATCTGAAATAAAAAAAATAAACAATTAAAAAATATTTTTAAATAAATTCATTTTTTTACTTGATTTTCATTTTTAAATCTGCTAGAATGCTATTCATTGGCGATGGGGTTGTAGCTCAGCTGGTTAGAGCGTCTGCCTGTCACGCAGAAGGTCGAGGGTTCGAGCCCCTTCAATCCCGCCATTTAATCTCCCCATTTGGGGAGTTTTTTTTATTGAAGGGACTCTCACCCAAGGGTTCTCGCCAATTCCAACAGCAATTCATTCGGCACTACCGTTTGAATTCATTGTGTTTCATTGGTTGGTGCATAATAATTGGCCACAGGACAATTATTATTTGGCACACTCAATCCCGCCATTTAATCTCCCCATTTGGGGAGTTTTTTTTATTGAAGGGACTCTCACCCAAGGGTTCTCGCCAATTCCAACAGCAATTCATTCGGCACTGCCGTTTGAATTCATTGTGTTTCATTGGTTGGTGCATAATAATTGGCCACAGGACAATTATTATTTGGCACACTCAATCCCGCCATTTAATCTCCCCATCTGGGGAGTTTTTTTATTGAATATTTTCATAATTAAATCAAAAAATACTGGACATTGTAAAAAAAAATTGCTAGGCTGTTCTAATCAAAAGAAAGGATTGCACCATGGATGAATTTGAAAAGATTCGCGCTTTTTCCGAACAGATGAGCCAAAAAACAGAAGAAGCCTTGCGTCAGGAAAACATTCAACAAACAGAAGATGTTCAAGAAGAAAATACTCAGTCTAACCCTGATTTTTTGCGTGAATGGTCCAATCAAGAATCTGAGCCACAACCCCCGCAAAGAAAATTGAACAAAGCCTTTTGGGGTGTTTTGACTTTGGCAACTTTTATATTTATTGCGTTATTGTTCGTCATTTATTTACTTTTAAAAGGTCCGATGGACGGCAACGAACAAGTGCCGACAATTTCACCCACGCCCACACCGGTTAAAGTAAAACCCGAAAATGCAGGTGGCATGGTGATTCCCGACCAAGACAAAGTAATTTACGAAAGAATTTCACAAGATCCCGTTCCTGTCAAGGTGGAAAAGCTCTTTCCTGATGAAGAACCCATCTTGCCGGTTGTGGAAGAAATCATTGAAGAACCCGTGGCCGAAGTTGAAGAAGAAATTCCGGTGATTGTTGAAACAGTGATTGATGCGCCTGTGCCGGAACAAAAGCCGGTTGAACCAAAAAAGGCAGAAGTCAAACCGACTGAGCCCAAAAAGGTTGAAGTAAAAGAAGCGCCAAAACCCGCCACACCAAAAGAAGTATGGCATGCACAATTGTTCTCGTCCACCGATAAAGCCAAAGTGGAAAAGACATGGAAAACAATTTCGGCCAAACATAAAGGATTATTGTCCGATATGCCCATGAATATCGTTCGTGCCGAAATTGCAGGCAAAGGGACTTTCTATCGTTTACAGGTGGGGGATTTTTCCACAAAAGAACGGGCCGCTAACCTGTGTGCGAAATTAAAGGCCCAAAAACAAGATTGCATCCCCGCAAAATAAGCTGATAAAAGGATATAAAATGAATTCTATTTACACTTTAACAACTTGGATTATCCCTTTGTTATTATGTATTATTTTACATGAGGTTGCTCATGGATATGTTGCCTATAAACTGGGGGATAAAACAGCTTGGTTGATGGGACGTTTAAATTTAAATCCGGCCCGTCATTTTGATCCAATTGGTTCGGCTTTGGTGCCGGGGATGTTGTGGTTGACAGGCTCACCTATTTTGTTTGGATGGGCAAAGCCTGTGCCGGTGGATTTTCGCCAATTGAAAAATCCCAAGCGTGATATGGGGTTGGTGGCTTTGGCGGGGCCTGTATCCAATGTCTTATTGGCCATTTTATTTGTGTTATTTGCACGTTTGATGTTGTTTGTCTTGCCAAACGATTCTTTTTTGACAATGTGGGTTATGGATAACGTGAAAAACGGTATCACTTTTTCTTTGTTTTTGGCCTGCTTTAATTTGTTGCCGATTTTGCCGTTGGATGGTGGACGTGTTTTAAGTTCTATTTTACCCCCAAAATTATCAAATAAGTATCAGGAAACAGAAAAGTATGGACTTTTTATTTTAATTGTTGTATTATTCATCTTACCAATGATGGGAATAGATATTGTGCATATTTTTGTCAATGTGCTTTATCCGTTCTTTGGACGTGTTGTCAGTCTTTTTATGTAAGGAGTTTTAAATGTTAGATATCAAGCTTATCCGTGAAAATCCGGAAGTTGTAAAAGAAAATATAAAGAAAAAATTTCAAGATCAAAAGTTGGTTTTGGTTGATGAAGTGATTGATTTGGATAAAAAGAATCGTGCGGCGATTACCGAAGTTGAGGCTTTGCGTGCCAAAAGAACAAATCTGTCCAAGCAAATCGGTGCTTTGATGGGGCAAGGAAAACGTGATGAGGCCGAAGCCATTAAAACGGAAAGTCAACAAATCGGCCAAAAAATCGTTGAATTGGAAGCCGAACAGGAAAAACTGTCCGAACAAATCAAAGAACGCATGATGGTGATTCCGAACATTATTGATGCAACCGTTCCCGTTGGTAAAGATGACAGCGAAAACGTTGAAATTGAACGCTATGGTGAGCCAAAAGTACCCGAATTTGAAATCCCCTATCATGTGGATATTATGGAAACATTTAACGGTGTGGATTTTGATTCGGCCCGCCGTGTTTCGGGTAACGGCTTTTATTATTTGCAAGGCGATATCGCCCGTTTGCATTCGGCCGTTTTGACCTATGCCCGTGATTTTATGATTGATCGGGGCTTTACCTATTGCCTGCCACCGTTTATGATTCGTTCCCAAGTGGTAACCGGTGTGATGAGCTTTGCCGAAATGGAAGCCATGATGTATAAAATTGAAGGTGAAGATTTGTATTTAATCGGCACATCTGAACATTCCATGATTGGTAAGTTTATTGATCAGATTATCCCCGAAGAAAATTTGCCCTATAATTTGACCAGCTATTCGCCCTGTTTCCGTAAAGAAAAAGGCGCCCATGGTTTGGAAGAACGAGGTGTCTATCGTATCCACCAATTTGAAAAACAAGAAATGATTGTCGTTTGTAAACCCGAAGACAGCATGAAATGGTATAATAATTTGTGGCAAAACACCGTGGATTTATTCCGTTCTTTGGATATTCCGGTCAGAACGCTTGAATGTTGTTCGGGTGATTTGGCTGATTTAAAGGTCAAATCCTGTGATGTTGAGGCTTGGTCGCCCCGTCAAAAGAAATACTTTGAAGTGGGTTCTTGTTCCACTTTGGGTGATGCTCAGGCCAGACGTTTGAAAATCCGTGTTGCGGGTAAAGACGGTAAAAAATACTTCCCCCACACATTGAACAATACTGTGATTGCTTCACCACGGGCTTTGATTGCTTTCTTTGAAAACAACTTACAGGCCGATGGTTCGGTGTTGATTCCAAAGGTGTTGCAACCTTATATGGGTGGAAAAACAGTATTGACCCCTGTTAAAAAGTAAAATTCAAAAGCCCCTCAAACCGAGGGGCTGTTTTAAAAGCAGAAAGACTACTAATCTACACACAAGGCATACTTATAATCAAGGCTAATATCATCACGCTCTGTTGGAGATATATAATTGCTACCAATAAAAACGGCAACTGCATAACAGGTATTATTGTTGTTTTCTAGAGTGCAATTAAAATTTTCATCACAGCTAGCCGCATCCGTCGTCCAGCAATAATTATAACCCACTTTGTCCTCCAAATCCGACCATGTAAATGTCCCTGTACAGAAATTATTGGCACAATAGGCACCACCACCAGTAATACCCAAATCCGCAAGACTGACAAGGGATTTGTCGTGTGCTTTACAAAAGTTCACTGCACTCCACCAGGTCATCCAATCTTCAGAAACTGTATAACCACCACTAATCCCCGATTGGGGCGTTGCTACGGCACATTGCCCCGTAAAATTATTATAACAATCTGAAGCGTTTGTTGTCCATTTGGCAGTGATTTTGCAATAACACTCTTTGCCACCACCATTCTTTACACACCAATCATCACAATCGCTGTTTTTGGAACATCCGTTTCCTGCCTCTGGAGTCACAGTTGCACAAACACCACCGATACATTGTTGTCCTTCTTGACAAGCGGGAGAACATTCCGGTTTTTTCCCTGTTGGACTATTCTTTCCCTCTTCGTCATTGGTCGCCAGGTTTTTGTAATACGTTAAAGTGGCGGTTTTGGCATCTGGATTACATTCCACTTTTTGAACCATACCGCCTTCTTTTAATTGAGAACATACAGAACCATCCAATTCGGAAATTGTAATCGTAAAGCCTGTTTTATCGGCTGTTTCACCAACGGCTGATTGGAATTTTCCATAACTGGTGTTTCCAAAATCTGTAATCCTTTCGGGCAATTTTCCATCATTGGTCATGGCCTGTGCCGATATGGTGGTGGCGAGCATTGAAGCTTGATGTAATAACTCATTCGCTTTATGTTTTTTCATGGCGACGCCATAGCCATACACACCACCCACGGATAAGACACCCACAATGGCCAGCACGCCCAGCATTTCAACCATACTGCGCCCCTTTTGACTTCTTTTATAATTTTTATTTGTTTTATTTTTTACTGACATTTTTTGACTCCTTTCTATTTAAGTTATTTGTAAAAATTGTTTTTGTTGTTCAGGCATTAAAATTTAAATTATCTAAATTCTTCGCTAACAACGCTCATCATTAATATAATTTTTAAATTTTAGTTCC
>SUVA01000027.1 GCA_015062245.1 Alphaproteobacteria bacterium | reverse complement strand
CATATACGGACGGCGATAATACATTCAAGTTAAAAATTTCAAATATTGACGATAATGTTTGTGAACAAATGAAATCATCTATGGGTGGAATGGTTCGAGATATTGTTTGTGATGAAAACGCCAAGACTGCATTGATGACGTTTAATAAGGATTTGTCAACCATAGATTTGCCAAAGACGGAATCGGTAATTGATAAAAACATTACGAATCCGGAAGATTGTCAAAAGGCCGGTAAAACATGGTGTACGGGTTTAAATGAAGGGCAAGGCGCTTGTTCCAATGTGAAAGATTGTTGTCAATCTGTCTCTATTGATAATGTTTGTCAAAGTTGTTTTTCTGTCACAGGCGAAATTATCAATCGCGTGCAAGCTTCTTCTTGTGATAGTGATGGCGATGGTTCAAATGATGGTATTTGTTTCCCTGTGGAACAAACGGATGAAAGTTGTTCGGGTACCAGTTTGGATGAGTTATGTTTAAATGGTGTACAATTTCAACCTTCTGATAATATGATGTGCGTTCCTGTTTCCTGTAAAGCGTTAGAATCCATGAATTTAAGTCAGTGTTGTTATGAATATGATCTTGATACCTTAATGCAAGCCGGTATGGATGCTAAGGAATCTTACAATTGGCCACTGGTATATTCGTATATAGATCAAATTCATGTTGCACAATGTACCACGTGTGATTCGGATACGGGTAACACAACCTCTTTGGCGGATGGTACAGAGTGTGGTTATGTTGATTTAGGATATTATAGCCTGATAGGGGAGCCTTTACCCGGTATTTGCCAAAATGGTAGGTGTGTGGATTTTTGTGATGGTTTTTACGGGGATGATGGTATTTGTTATCCATGCAATACCACAGCCGAAGTAGCGCTATTTGATACAAGGGCTGCTGATGTTAAAAATAAATGCCCAAATCGTAAGTTTATATCAATCACGCATGATGGTGATTATCTTTGTGTTTTGGATGGATGGAATCGAGAACCAATATGGCAAATAGACAGTAGTTATGCAAATGATGTTTGGGAATTTTGCTATTCTACACACAGAGGCACGCCGATGACACCGGAAGGATGCGTAAATTCCTGTCAGAATACGCTTTTCCCCAAAAAAATGGAAAATGGTTTTTGTGTGCCGGCGAATACAAACTATCCGACGGGGTATTATCTGACGAATAATTACTTTTGCATCCCTTGTGATAGTCGCTTATATGACGATAAGTATCATCCAGCAACTTATCTCTTCAATGCTTCTGCAGAAAATTGTCAAAAATGTGCGGATGATGGTGCACATGCACGTTGGATGGATGGCCCGTATTGCCGATATTAAATACCATAAAAAATCCCCCAGCATCTTGGTGGGGGATTTTTTGTTCAAGGTGGCTATTCCGCAATTCTGTATGATCATGCATATACTCCAGGCGAGAGAGGTGATAAAGTTCCTAGTTTAATTTGTACAGATAAATAAAACCCCAGCCCCGAAATCTCGGGGCTGACTTCATTTATCTGCCAAAAATGCGGGTGAAAAATCCCTTTTTATATTTTTGGGGATGGTATATACACTTGATGGTTTCATTGACGATTTCGCCATTTCTGACTTTTTGGGCATCAAGATTGCCACTGGGCCTGATAACAAAGGGAACTTCGTAATTTTCATCCTGATGGTGTTGCGTTTCATGATGTGGGAATTCTTTGCCTTTGCCCAACGCCCAAATCGGTGATTTTTCAACATGAAATCCCCGAAAAATCTTATCATCCACAGATGGACCGCTGGCCAAATGCAAATGCGTTATAATTGGAACCTTTTTTTGTGGTGGATATCTTTGTAAAATATCCAACGTCTTGTTTAATTGATTGATATTATGGGGCATATTTTCCTTTGGCGTATCCACAAAAGAAACAGAAATAGGACAGTTTGAAAGGGTGGCTTTGGCCAAGGCAATCTCTGACTTTTTATCGGTAACACCCCGTGTTAAAATCTGATTATATCCTTTTCGTGCATCAATCCAATGGCATACATCACCTGAATCAACCCCCATAATCGGATCATGATAGCTCAGCATATCCGAATCATCAAAGAATTGGCAAAAATAAGCGTCTGTTTTTTCTTGTTTATAATGGCGGTAATGTTTGTTAAAACTGTCATAAAGGGCTGTGAAAATAGGCCAGGGCATATGCGATAAATGAGGCTCGGCCCTTTCACAACAATGGGAACAGTTATTGGTGCATCCTTTGGTCAATTGAATGGCCGGAAAGCGATAATCGCCTGTCGGATTTGCCTTTTCATCCAAATGTGGGATAGCCATTGCATTTGCCAAACCGGCCGTTATGTTAAATTGACGATAATATTTGGGGTCAAATAAAAATTTATGAGAACAAGCGACAGCCAACTTTGCCATCTTATCGGTCCATTGTTTTTTTTCTTTGGCTTTTTGTAAAATTTTTAAAGCCTTATCACCTTGCTTTGAGGTCAATTTGCGTTGTGTTTGTTTAACTATTGGGTCTTTTGTCAAAGGAACAGCGCAGTTTTGATAGTTTTTTAAAACCCAAACGGCGTTTTCAATATAATACCTGTTAATTTTTGATTTTAATTCGTCTTCGGAAAACATAAAAGAAGATTCTATTAAATCCTCAGCATCTTCCGGTGTGCTTTGACGAATAAACTCAGGCACTTCCGGCCAACGGCGAAAAGCTTGGCGAATGATTTCAGGTGAATAAATTTGAAAAAGTAAAAATTGATTTAAAAATCTTTGAACAATTTTTGGGTTGTTTTTAAAAAGGTATAAAATCCTATAATCTGTCATCAAATAACTCCGAACGTGATATATTATAGTACAAAATTTTAATTTTGTCAAATTTTACTCTTTTTATAAATTGCTTTCGGACTTGACAATTTGGGTAAAATAATCTATTTTTCTTTTAAAAAAAGGACAAAAAAATGAAATCAGCTTTGGTTTTGGAAGGTGGCGCAAAACGTGGTATTTATACAGCCGGCGTTTTGGATGTCTTGTTGGAAAATGAAATTTTAACAGATGCTGTTTTTGGGGTTTCGGCCGGTGCCATTCATGGTTGTTCATATGCATCCATGCAACACGGGCGCAGTATACGATATACGCTAAAATACAATAATGATTACCGTTTTATGAGTTGGCGTTCGTTTTTTAAATCCGGTTCTGTGGTGGATACTCAATTTTCCTATCACGAATTACCCGAAAAATTGGATCCCTATGATAATGATGCTTTTCAAAAACAGGGGATAGAATTTTATGCCGTTGTCTCGGATTTAAAAACAGGTAAAGCCGATTATTTGAAATGTACGGATATGTTCAAAGATATTGATTGTATTCGGGCATCGGCCTCTATGCCGTTTGTTTCAAAAATTGTGAAAACCCGAGGTAAGTATCTTTTGGATGGCGGTATAACCGACAGCATTCCGATTCAAAAGGCTTTGGATATGGGGTTTGATAAAAATATTGTTGTTTTGACCCGTCCTGTGGGATACCATAAAAAGCCGATGCCTTGGTTTGTGAAAATTTTGGCAAAACGTGTTTATAAAAAATACCCCAAGTTTATTCAGGCGATGTTTGAACGCTATCAAATGTATAATAATCAGGTGGATTTGGTGGCTGATTTACAAAAACAGGGTAAAATTGTCGTCATTCGTCCGTCCCGATTCATTGATATTTCCCGAATGGAAACAAATTTAGATACTATAAAGCAAATGTATCAACTGGGGCGGGAAGATGCACAACAGATGTTGCCCCAAATCAAAGCTTTTTTAAAGAAAAAATCAGCCCCCTGAAATCAGAGGGCTGTTGTTGTTTATTTTAGAATCCACAACCACGATTGTGTCTGATACGTCTGACAGGTGGGGGCGGCGGTCTGCGGACCACTTTTTTAATCACCACAGGGCGTGTTTCTTCCACAACCACAACCGGTGTCGTTTGTTGCACCACCACTGGGGTAGGTGTTACCACTTGCTGAACCACGGGTTGTTGTACAACCACAGGTGCCGGGGGTGCAACCACTGTCGGTTGTTGTACGATGACGGTTGGTTCCGGTGTCAAGGCTTCACGGACAGCACTGCCAACCAAGCCTCCGACCAATCCACCCACCAAAGCGGCGCCGACATTTCGGCCATGATGGTGGTGATGGTGTCCTCTGGCTTCGGCTTTATTTATTGGTGCGGCAGCGGCCGTCAAGGCCACAGCGCCCATTGCCAATGTTTTTACAATGCCTTTTTTTGGTGTTTTAGGTTTTGTTGTTTTTGTCATATTTCCCTCCTTGATAACTTTAGTTTACCACAAAATTCATATTTGTCAACAAAATAATAATAATCGCTTGACAAAGCGTTAAAAGTTTGCTAGTGTGGGGATAAGTGATAAAAACTGGAGGCTATTCAAAATGTGTTTAAACCATGGTAAAGGTGTAAATAGATGGACCTTGTACACACACACACACACATTTAATTTTGAATATTAAGTTGTGCGCCAGCACAACCGACCCACTGTATGATAAATACAGTGGGTTAAACTGTATTTGTCATT
>SUVA01000011.1 GCA_015062245.1 Alphaproteobacteria bacterium | reverse complement strand
TTAGGTGGCGATTTACCCGAAAAAATCACAGACTTTGGTTCAACAAACTATGGAACATTTTCCACATCAGTAAGCCAAACGGAAGATAAAAAGAAGTTTGTTTTAACGATTCAAGATGTGGATTCTGCCGTTTGCGATCAATTGAAAAAGGGCGGAACGGTTCAAGGTGTTGACTGTAAAGCAGGCAGTAGCGAGGGTAAAAAGAACGCTGAAATCACTTATTACAAAAACTTGGCGACCACAGAGGCCGAAGGTGAAAAAAGCCCAACAGGGGACGAAAATGAAGAAGGAATAACAGTTGATTGTAGCGAATGTGAATATATTTATCATACTGATATATGCCTTGATGAAGCGTGTGATTTACCACAAAGTGTTTATAAATGTAAAAAAGATGGAGAAGTATGCAAAGGATGCTCTTCGGTAAATACACCAGATGGAGATTATTGTTTCAAAGATATATCTGAGGCCAATAAAATCTGCTCAGAAAAATGTTTAGAAATGGTTGCTGTAGATTGTACAGCAGACCCCAATCCAGAGGCTGGTCTGGGATCTGGAAATGCTGAATATATCTGCAATACTATATAAAATCTTTTTAAAATCGGAATACCTCCCCTCTTGCGAGGGGGGGTTATTCTTGCACGATTTCACTGTTATCTAAACCCCACAAATTGGAACGGCGATACCAACCCGAATATTTTTCATCCATATGGCGTACAGTAATACGACAATAATCACCGGCCGGACATCTGTCCAATTTGGCAATGACCCCCGGTTGCAAAACAGCCACGCTTTTTACATCATCCGGCTTTTTTAATAACGATGCTTCTTGCGTTATAATCACATATCTGTTTTTGGTCAGCATATTTTGATGCATCCAACCGATTTCGCCTTCTTTATCACGCACCTGACGCCACAATTCAAAGCGATCAAGCACCTCTATCGGATAATGTTTTTCCTGATAAACCCACTTGATGGGAAAACGTTCGCCGGGGCCGGCTCGCATATTGACCTCATCAAACTTTAATGAAGCATATTCGCCCGCATAAACAGGAAAAGAAAAAACCCCCAATAAAGCCAGAAAAATCATTTTATTATTCATCATCATCTTCCTTATAACGATTACGAATGGAACGAACCTTGCGTCTGGAAAATTTCAAATTGTTTTTAGGCGTTTGCGTTTCATCCAAAATAACGTTATCAGTGGGGGCAGAAACAGTACGGGGCTGAACTTCCTGCCAACAAACCTGAACCACAGGCATAATCAACAACTGGGCACACACCAAACCACGGTGAATCACAACGGCTTTGGGGGATGTGTTTTGCAACAAAACGAATAAAGGATTTCTGTCGGCCGGATGGATAATTTGCGGACCATCCAAAACAACCAAGCCTTTTTCACGGGCCAATTCAGGTTGACTGACAATTTGACCGCAATAACCATCCGGAATACCAACAGCAAATCCAACGGGAATATAGGCACGTTCACCTTGGTTTAAACGCACAGGCGTGGTAATGGCGGCCTGTAAATTCAAACCGACATGATGTTTTGATGAATAACTGGGAAGTGATAATCCCGTTCCGTCGGCCGTACGACAAATAAAAAGCTTTGGTGCCATTTTTCCCCCTTTTAAGTGATTTCCGTAATCGCACGGATATTCCCATCACGATTGATTTGAACCACACGCAATTTTTCTTTCATTTCTTGAAACATTTTTTCTTCTTCTTCACCGGCAAAACTTTGATGATTACTTTCGGCAATACGACCGATAAAGGCACGATACGCTTCATCAGGGCTGGCCGCATGAATGGTGGCAAAACAGTTTTCATGGCCCGAGTTCATCAACTTCCAAATGGCATTAGCGTTTGTGGTGGAAATTTCCCCACCCAAAATCGCATCAGGCGTAAAACGCACCACCAAGTCAATCACGTTGGCATAGGTAAAGGTATTGGTGGATTCCGTACGGGAAACAACCAAATGAACGTGATTGGGCTGTTTTACAATCAATTCACGGGTATCTTCAATGGTGATAATACGTTTGTGTTCGCTGAGCAGTGTTATCATATTATTTAAAAAGGTTGTTTTACCGGTTGCCGTGGCACCGCTGATTAAAATATTATCCCCCCGCTGAATGGACAAAACCAAACGTTCATAGGGATCATCCGGATCTTCCACATTTTTTAATTTATTGATTTGACGCAGGCGACCACCTTGAACCAAACCGAACTGATCCATACCGATACCCAAATCTTCCTTATAAACACGAATGGCCATGGCAATACCACCGGTTAAATCGTCATTATCATACATCACGTTACGACCGGCAATCCCTGTAAAACGATGTCCGCCGGGTAATGCGGCATATACAACCGGAATCCCCGCCGTCGGATCATAGGATAAATCATAGGTATTGGCAATAATATACATCATATTATTTAAGTATTCCCGGGTCAATTTGGGGTCTTCATAATAATGCCACGGATGGGCATGACGACCGCGCAAACGCAACCAAATACCGCCCGGTTTGTCAATGGCGACTTCTTCCACATTGTCTTGGCTGTACCAATATGACAACGGCCGAAGCGTCATTTCCAAAACACGATAGGTATCTGTAATAGAAAGATTTCCCATTTTTTTATCCTTTAATAATTGGCGCCCATATCAGATGGGGTCGGTTGCACAACACGGTCAGACAATTGTTCCGTTTGCATCCGATCCGAACCATCATAAAGTGGTGTTTCCATCATTTGTTGATTTTGTTTTTTTATATCATTCGCAGTTGGCGCTTTATTTGTGGTATTATTTGGACCATCCGACATATCATTCATTTGTTGTTTGCGTTTTTCTTCCCAAGACGGCATATCGGGGCGCCGTGCTTCGGTTGATTCAGGACCGAATTCTTGATCAAATTCTTGTGCATCATCATCGGCCGAACGCAACCATAAATCTTGATTCAAAATAACGGACAGGCGTGTTCCAATCGGCACATATAAAACAGGTGGCTGTTGCGTCAATTCGGCCAGCAATTCTTGGCTGATTGCCTCCATTTGATCCAACCAAAGCTGACGAATTTCTTCACGTGTTTTTTGTGCTTCCGTCATTGATTGTTGTTGTTGTCCGTTTTCTGTGGTTGTTGAAATAATCTTATCGCCGTCCGGTGAAGTCATTTGATAGGCCTGCAAGAACATACTCTCGGCCATCGTCCCCAAAAGTGAAGAACCGTATTTTTGGAATAATTGCCTGTCCAAATAGGCCGCAACACCGCCACGTCCCATGGCATCCCCCGAAGGCGAGCCCCTTAAATCAAAAGCGACACCATCCGGACGAATCAAACGATTCCAGGAAATATTCACTTTTGCCACACCGTTTGAACCGGAATTGCCATCGGAATAATCACCAATCAATTGCGAACCGGCCGGAATCAATATATTACGTCCTTCTTCGGCATAAACATTCGTTTCAACAATTGCCAAAGCACTGGAATTATTATGACGTGAATCAATGGAACGGGCCAAAACAGCCGGAATAACACGCCCTTGCAAAATCACACGGCTCATATCCACAGGCCAAGTGGAAATGCTTTTATCCACCCCCAAAGACGACCAATCTTTATCTTTTTTGGGTTTGAATTTTGCCTGCATTTCGGCCGACATCACCAAAGGTTTGCCCCCTAATCCCTGACGCATACTTTGACGTTTTTGCGCCATTTTTTGTTGGATTTCCTCTAATTGATCTTGGGAAACTTTAATGGGTTCCGGTTCTTTGGGACGGGTGCGACCTGATGGCGCAGTTGGATCAATTTGTTTTTTATTTAAATCATACAAAATACCGTTTTCCATAGTCCCCATAATTTGATTATTTTCATCCATTAAAATACCGTCTATTACTTTAAACGGACGACCACCGATTGAAATGGTCGGATCGGAAGACGTTCCATCGGGACTAATACCGCATTGTTGTAAATCAACATTATATGAGGTCATTTTACAAATCTCGGTACCGTTGGTGGCAAAAACTTCACCCGTCGGTGTCATAGTACCCCATAATTTACCATTTTCATCCAATAATTGGCCATTTGGCATCAATGAAGCGATTTTTTGATGCGTATCCCCATCATACCAAACGCAATCGGTAAAATAACCAATGGCTTCACAAATACCAAAACCTTTTTTTTCAATTCCCGGTGGCAAAGTCCATTGGTTATATTTTATTCCGCCATCTTGTTCCGATACTTCAAATAATTTTTCTCCTGTTTTTGGGTTAAAGGCTATTGCACCACCTTCCCCTTGGGCTTTTAATAAAATTTCAACCTGACCTTTTTCATTAAAAATCAATTCCATATCTGTCGCATCAACCGCACGCAATTCGGGATGTCCTTCAAATGTACCATCTGGTTTTACAAAACCAAAATCTTCACCGTTTTTACCTTTTCCCTGTCCCAAGGATGTTGTACGCCCAACAGGGTTTCCTTTATCATCCAAAATAATTGAAGGTGGCACAACTTTTATCCCTTCAATCTTTTCGCCGGTAACCTTATCAATCAACGTTCCATCTTCTTTGATACAGGCAAATTCAACACCGTTGATATCCACCGCCGTACCATCGGGTAAAGAACGCCCCACATAACCTTCTTCGGACATCACCGGACCTATGGGCGAAACATAACCGATTTCATTACCTTGGGCATCAATGGCTTTTTTATCCAAACGAATTCGTCCCACAACAGCCCCTTGGCCATTGATAACACGCCCGTCATAGGCGGTTTGACCAACAATTTTACAATTATTGACAATCAATTCATCGGGTATCAAACGACCAATAATTTCCAAATCACCGGACCCTTTAACGGTTCGGTTGGTAGCAATTGTTCCCATGGAATTACCATCCAAATCAACAACCGTACCTTCCGATGAAACCGTTCCCATAAAAGAACCGCCTTTGGCAATAGCCGTCACAAAGGGAATCACATAACCGGCCGGTGTATTACCGTCTTTTAAAATCATACCATCATCCGTAATTGTTGCAACTTTACGATTATCACGATCCAAAATTTCACCCATTTCCGAAGTACGACCCAAGACATCCTTTTTCAAGCCCAAAGCCAATCCTTGAAACACCGTATGACCAATATAAGGCATCGTATTATAAACGCTTTTTTGTGGCACCCCCACCACAGACCCATCAGCCGATACACGTCCGATAAAATTGCCTTCACTGTTCAGAACAGAACCATCAGAATCCACCACACCAATGACATTCGGATTACTGTCAACCACAACACCTTTGGGCATTAAATTCCCCAGCCAATTATTTGTGGGCGACAAAGCCGAATCAAAGGCCATTTTATTACCGATTTGCTTACCATTCAATGTGATGGCCGCCGTGGCACCGGTGGAGGCGACAAATTTACCTTTTTTATCAATAATCACATCGGGTGAAAAAATACCACCCAATAATTCACCAGCCAAAGAAAATACAAACCCCGTTCCGGTTGATGAGGCTATTTTTTTACCCCCGCTGATAACAGAACCGTCCGGATAAACCTGACCCAACAAGCCCAAAGTTGAACTGAATGCCGAACCAGTGGGCAAAATGCCACCATCAACTAAGCCGGCTGAACCAACCGTATAACCGTTGGAAGAAGCAAATCCGCTTTCATTTCGTGATGAAAGGGCATAATTATTCCCCTTTGGTGATAAAATCCCAAAAGTTTTGGCGTTATTTAAAGAAGCAGTCATCGGTGATTTTGAAATCAAACGCCCCTTTAACACGGCTTTATCAAAGACATAAGAAGTGGTCAAGATATTGGCCATTGAACTTCCTTGTGTATTTTGAATTTGGCCTTTTTCATTGACCAATCCCAAAGATTTATTTTGAGCTGAAAAAGCCTCGGTTCCCAAGGGGAAATAAGTACCTATCATTTGACCATTTGAATCAAAAACATGACCGTCCAAGCCCACCTGACCGATTACCTTTGTGCCGTCTTCTATTTGGCCATCATAGCGGGTCCATCCCATCAACTTACCGTCAAAATCCAAAGCAATCCCCGGTGGTAATAATTGCCCCAACAAAACACCCTGAGTATCATAGATTAAACGGGATAATCCTGTGATTGCCAAAACCTCACCTTTATCAGATAATAATTGTCCTTTGGATGTTGTATGGCCCAAATATTCCCCCTGAGTGCCGACAACAGCCGTAGGTATGACAACCATACCTTGAATTTGTTGGGCCGAATTTAAGGCCAAGCCAGACGGTAAAACAGATGCCGTTGCACGACCTTCGGGATTATTGACATCACCCGAAAAATTACCCCAACCCATCAAAGAACCTGTTGTTGTAATATACGGGGCTATCGGCACCAAAGAGCCTTTCAAAGATTCATCCAGCCCCAAAACATTTCCAAAGGCAGAAATCTGGCCAATTAAATTGCCTTTAATATCACTGATTTGCCCCTGATAAGATTTATTTTCACCGTCTTGAATCATCTGTGGCGTTAAAGCACCCAGCCAACCATCCACGGAAACAGCCGTTGAAAGCGATGGAAAAACCATACCTAAAACCTGTTTTTGATTATTGACAACCAATCCGTTGGCCAAAGCACGCCCTGATTGAACACCGGATTCATTGATAAAATCGCCGTTTTGAGTGATGGAGCCGATATATTTACCCATTCCATTTAAAACAGGACCGACACGCAAACGGGCGCCTTTTAATTTGTTATCATTATCCAATAATGAGCCATTGGCCAAAATCTTACCGGATACAGGTTTGCCCCGATTCAACAACGTACCATCCGCCTGTAAAACACCCAAAACCTGACCTTTCATATCCACAAAAGTTGTTTTTTCAGGAATCAGCACGCCCAAAATTTCCGTACCCGCATTGTTTATCACAAACATACTGGGCAACACACGACCAACAGAGGCCCCTGTTGAATCCAAAACAGAACCACTCATTTGATCATAACGGGCCACAATTTCACCTTTATCCGAAAAAACAGCCCCCGAAAACGGCACAGCACCCGTCAATTGACGTTTATCACCGATCACCCAGCCATTAAAGGCAACATCACCTTTCCATGTACCGGAACTGTCATATGTTTTGCCCGCCACAAATGACCATCCGGTCGGATAACCATTTTCATTGACCACAACACCACGGGTTGAATTGGGCATAATCGGCGGTGGAGCTTTGCTGGAATTTACACAACCGATAATTTGGCCTTTATCGCTGATAATTTTACCATCCATTCCAATACGACCAACAACTTGATTTTTATCATTCATTTGAATGCCGGTCGGGGTTACCATACCGATAATATTGCCTTTCATATCCTGAACATTTTTATCACGGGTGATACAACCAATAACACTTCCTTGAACAGAAACAACCGTCCCGTTTAATGAAATCAAGCCCAACAACTGACAATCTGGGGCTATGGCCGTTCCCCAAGGCGCCACCATACCCAAAGTTTTATTTTTTTCACCCACGGCCGTTCCATCGGGCAAAACACGACCCAAGTTTTTCAAATCCATAGAAACAACCTGAGCATTCGGATAAACAGAACCCACTTGACCACAAAGTTGTTCATTGGAAATCACACGGCCTGTCGGCATCACGGCACCAACAAATTTTTCTTTTGCAAAAACACTGCCATCCGGATGCACACATCCAATCATCGCACCTTTTGAATTTATAGCCTTTCCTTCGGAATTGACAAAACCGACAACTTTGCCCTTGGAATCAATAACAACACCTTGACGCACCACGGAACCAAGTTCATTGCCTTGATTATCCACAACGGCTTTATCCAACAAAACACGACCGATATGTTGTTTATATGAATCAAAAACCTGACCGTTCATTGAAACAGTTCCAAAAGATTGACACCCGGCCCCAACAGCAACACCATCGGGGACAACACCACCGATAACTTCACCTTTTTTATTAAGGGCCAATCCCATCGGGCGCATATAACCGATAATTTTTTTGCCCTCATCAATAACCCCCAATATATATTTTTTACCCGAAGAATCCTTTGTCGGATAAACACCACCCAAAACAGAACCGTTAAAATCAATCACAATTCCCCATGGGGCCAAAAATGCCAAAGGCTTTCCGTCCAAATCAACGACCTGAGAATCAATTCTGGGATACCCCATAACCTTACCTGTGGCATCCACAATACGAACGGATTTTGTTTCTTCGTCAAGCATCATATTACCAATAATTTCGCCGTCTTCTTTCATGGCTGGAACAAAAGGAATTGCTTTTCCCAAAACTTCCATTTTGGGTGAAACAATCGTCTTATCCCCCAACAAACGACCAATTACTTCACCTTTAAAATCCATAACATCATGATTTTTGGCCACAGCTCCCATCAATTCATTTTTTAAATTCAATGGAATGTATTTTGGTTCCAAAATAATCGGGTTCTTATCACCATCCGTTCCCCATGGACCTTCAGGGGGATTTTCGGGTTCTTCCGTTTTTTTACCCCCGGGCGTCATTACTTCCCTAGGTTCGTCCGGTTTTTTATCTTCACATTTATCACATTGACAAACAACACACGGATTTGAATCGGTAATATTGACATTGATGGGAACTTTTGTTTCTTGCCACAATGTCACCCGAGGATTATCCTCACGCCATTTCAAAAATAACGTATCGGACAATTGAGCAACTGTTGAAGCTTGCCATGAAACGACAATTGTACAATCTTCACCATTGGCCAATTTATCTTTGCCGACTTCCATACAAGATCCTGACAATTCAAAAGGAGATTTTTCACCAGAAGTCAAAGATTTTTTATCCAATAAAATTGGGGCTTTTTCAGCCTTTAAAATAATCTCAGCTTGGGATGTTTTACCAACAACGGAATTTATTGTAACGGATTCTGGTGTTATCGATAATTCGCCATTCCCCGGTTCCCAATCGGGTACATCCGGCTTTTGTGGTTCACCTATTCCCGGTATATAAATCTCAGTATCTCCACCATCTGTCGGACGAGGCGGTTCCGGTTGTTTTTGTTCTTTTGACATAGAACACATTGTCATAAAAAACAAGCCCAGCAAAACAATGCCGACAATCAATAAAATCAGATCGCCCCGCCGTTGATGTTGTTCAGAAAGACTTTGTGTTTTATTTTTCATCAATCAAACCCCTTTATTGAATCCGAACCACCGAACAGGAATAACCTTTGCGTCCCAATTTGCGACACAAAGCATCGGCCACGGAAACATCCTTTAACATACCGGCACGCAAACGGAACAATTCAACAACATCCCCATCAGCAGTTGCATCCACCGAATAATACGGTTCATATCCGGATAATAAATCTTTATTTTCGTTATAAATCGTATTCCAAAGACTTTCCAATTCAGAAATCTGAGTACTGGTTCCAAATTCAACCGCTATATTTTCGGTCCCAACAATCGGAACGATGGCATTTTTCCCAACAGAATCCAAAACATCACGATTGGCCTGCATAATATCATCGGGAATGGATTTTATATTTGAAAATCCGGATCCCACACAACGATTAGCGCCTGTTGCATCATTACAGTAAGGTTGAACAGCATAAGAGGCATGCGAAACATCCGTCATAACAACCGGAGGTGTTTGTGATAAAACCGCCCCTTCATTTAATACCAACGCTTGATTCGGAACAGCCTGATGTGAAACCGTTCCCGATACAGGCAACATAGCATTGGAACCGCTGTAATCGGTATATTCCAATCCACGGGCCGGATCACGGCGCAATTTAATACAAATCAATTTACGACCGTTGCGTAAAACCAAATCACCGATTGCTTCCACAACAATCAATCGGCTGTTCGGACCACGTGTGCGGTATCCGACAGGCACTTCCACATCCTGTTGCAACAAAGAAACAACCGGACGTTGTGTCATCGTTAAAGCCTTTGGTCCCAAATCAATATAGGTAAAAATATTATCACGCCAAATGTTATCGGGCGCAATATCCACATCCTCGGGATTGGGCAAGAACATATCCAAATCAAAACGAATGCTTTCAGGATCCATCGGCACCGTTTTTAACCAATCCTGAGGCTCACCGGCAACATTAAAGGCGCCAGTTGTATTTGATGTCGCATTTGCCTTGCCAACACCACCCGACAAAGGTGATGCCGCCATAGAGCTGGCCCCGTTATTATCACCCATTTGACCGCCGGCCGAAACCGGTGTCCATCGTGGCCCCACCAAAACATCCACAACGGATTGGGTAATTTTATCGGTATTAAATGTTTCACTGCGCAAGTAAAAAACATAGCGATTACCGGAACGACCAAAAATAATCATATTGCTGTCCACCCCGATATAGTTCGGATCAGCATACAACAACAAAGAATTTGGTGCCACAATTTCACCACCAAAAGATTCAGGCGAACCGATATGCACTTTTTCAATCAATTCCCAAGTGGGTAAATTTATCAAAGTCATCATTCCTTCACGCAAACGCAAAGGCAAAACCGTATCCGGCATCCAATTATAACGGGAATAACCGGGTTTTGTTTGACCTTCCCCCAAATGTTCCATCGGGTTATTCCACGCCTTTTGTTGCATACCCAAAGTATGAATATAGCTTAAATCAACTTGATCAAAATCGCCCGCCGATTGCGCCATTGCATCCATTGCCATCGCTGCATTCGCATCCGCCGGCGTTTGAATTTGTTGAGCATAAACAGGAAAAAACCACCCTAAAACCAGGGCACCCAAAATAATCTTTTTTATAATACGTTGCATTTTCCCTCCAAATAAAACTCCATTTTTTAATAAACTAACTCAAAATAAAACAAAAGTCCATCATTTTTTTCGTGTACCATAATTTAACACCCGAAATCCCAAAGGATTTTTTAATCTGTCCTGCCATGTTGAAATGTTAGCCTGATTATACAAAGGGTCAAAACGAACCTCCAATTGATCAGACATATCAAAAACTTCCGGTTCAACCGATGTTTGATCTTGTCTTAACCATTTAAAATTCACATTCCACCATGACGAATTTTCATTTTGGGGTGTTACGCTTTCAATTTTTACATTGGCTATCAAACCTTCTGTTTTTATATTCGGCATCAACTTATCATAATGCCTTGTCATAAAAGCATCATAGACACCCTGAGAACTCATCAAGCTGACAATTCCTTTTGGTCCCCAACGTTCCTCCACCTCTGAAACATCCGACGTAATTGTATAACGCGCCAAAACATATTGACGAATTAAAGATTCTAAAATTTCTTGATTATTCAACTGATCCGCCCTTGGAGGGGTAATTTCAACCACCTGTTGATTCTTATCCAAAACCGTCATAAAATAAGGCCGCACACGAACCAATGGCACCAAAGAACCAATAGCAACCAACAAAAATATATTTGCCAAAATGGACAAAACAGCCATTACCGAAAATGCACGCGCAATCCACAAATAGCGTTCATTTTTCAATTGTTCTTGCGAAGAAAGTGCTTTTTGATTTTCCTGCACCATTGTTTTTCCCTATTTTTTACACCAACCATTCAGGTAAAACAGGCGCTTTTTTCAATTCTAAACAAGCGCAGGGCGATTTTTTCAATTCCGAATAATCCCGACCGATTCCCACCGGCTCGGGTTCATATATAGAACCGCAAGCAACAATTCCAAACACAGATAAAACAAATAAAAAACAAAGTATTTTTTTCATTTATGCCTCCTTGTTGAAAACAAGTGTAGCACAGAAAAATAAAAATAGCCAACTTTTTTTTTAAAAAAAAATTATTCCTCCACCAAAGTTGATTTTATATAGGTAAAATACAAACCATATGGATTATTGAAATTCGGCGTAAAAACTTTATATCTGTTATTATAATCAAAAACCACACGTACATCGTATTTTTGAACTTTTTCCAAAAAACCGTCTGGTCTTAAAATATAAATCTCCATTTGTATATAACGTGCGTAATCGTTTTTAAGATCCTTTTCAATTTTTGTGATATTCACGGTTCGGATATTTTCACCCATATCACGAATTTTTTGTTCCAAATCTTTGCCAACAACCTCCCTATGAATATCCGATCTTGATAAATAAGCCATGGGCGAATTCCATCCCCACCGACGCATCATTTCAGCGCTGTTCGGGAAAAAAGTATACCGCATTTCCAAGTAATAACGAATCAACATTTCCTCAATCATAAGTCGATCATAATCCTGATCGTAAAAAACAAAACCTTTATCAAAAGGAGAGGTTGTTATCAACTGTTTTGAATCCATTAAACGGGAAGATAAAAACTGAGGCAATACATATATCCCCCGACCATTATTATCCCGATGGGCTTGATAAAACAAGGTCAATGCAAACAAAAGGGTCAAAGAAACAGAAAAGATAGCCCCTATTGCGACAATTAAAGCATAGCGTTCTGGTCTGTTTCTATTCACTTTTTTCCCCTATTAAAAAGGACATTGATCCTTAAAATTCGGAAGCATATCCACTTGGCGTTTATAAACATCTTGCATTTGTTTTTGTGATTCAACAATAATCTTATTCGTTGATTTTCTTTCACGCATTAATTGATCCACATCCATGGCATTTGTTTCGGTTAAATAAACCAAAGCATCCGAATCTTTTTTCAAAGCATCAACCACAAGTTTTTGTTGTATCGCAGGTGACATTTGGCTGATTTGAACAATCCCTTCATCTGATTTTCCCAATTGTTCTTGGGCTTTTTCAGACATACGAGAACGTTTGGCCTGCTCTTTTTTACGCCTTTTTTCAACCAATTCAGGATGTTCGGCATCTTGTTTTTCCAATCGGGCAATGTATTTTTCGGCCTCAGAAATCGCTTTATTTTTTTCTTCTTTTAAAACCTTTCTGACCTTAAAGTAATCGCCACGTGTTTCCAATTTAAGATCCGTTGTATCAATACCAAGTTCAGACAATCTGTTTTTAAAATCCTGTTGCATATCACGGGTTGTGTTGTTAAAAGAGGAAGTTCCTTTTTCCAAAGAATCCATCATTAACCGCAATTGAAATTCTTGTTCCAATGAACTTTGATTGGCCATCATTGCTGATGTTGTTGGCGTATTTGTATCACCGTTTTCAAAAACCTGAGCCAGTTCACCATTGGGATTTGCTTTAATTAATTCTTTGCGTGTTTTGGCATCCTTCCAAACATCTGGCATTTCGGGATAGACTGTTTTACCGTCCGCTTCCACCATCATAATTTCATTCCATGCAGGTAATGGTTGTGGTGCCTTTGGCGGTAATTCAGAATATTCCATTTTTTTATTGGATTGCAAAGAAGCAAGATATTCTTTATGAGCCTTTAATACCTGATTGTATTTTTTAACGTCCTGACGTGTTTTTTCATCCACATTCGGGCCTCCTTTTTTGGGGGCACCAAAGGCTGTATTCATTTTATCATAATAATCGTTCCATTGTTTTTCAAAAACAACCGACTGATCTTGCCACAATGGAAAAGACGCATCTTTATTGATTTCACCCCAATTGGCCGGATTTTGATAAACATCCATCATTACTTCACGGCTGATGTCCATATTTTTGCGACTTGTATCCTTTGAACTTTTTACAGACGGAACTAAAGAATCCTTATCTTGTCCTTTTTCGGGAACAGCCAAACGTTTTTGTTCATAGGCATCTGCCATTTTATTCCAAGCAGATTTCGGTTCTTTAAAAACACCACCTAATTTTTTGGAATAACACGAACTTAAAGCATCTTTTTGTTCAGAAAAAATGTCCCTTTGTTTGGTTAAATCATCCCCAGTTGTCATCACATCCAAAATACCGGAAATTTCATTTAACATATTGTGGATATTCAACGCCCGACGCAATGACGGATTGGATGAATCCAAATATTTGACGGTTTTAATTGTTTTCTGATACACCTTAGGTGATGTGGAAAATGATATCGCTGAATAAGCAGGCGTTGAAACCACACCAATCAACATCAAAGCGCAAAACAAAGAACAATATCTTTTTGTATTTTTCATTTATTCCTCCCCTTCTTCTTCATCCTCTGCACCACCTTCTTCAACATCAGGAGCATCAGGACATATTCCAGACAAATCAGGTGATGTTGTTACACGTTGCAAATCCGGCGCATTGACATCCAACGTTTGGGCACGAATCCGCAAACGGGCCGCAATAATTCTTTTTTTCAGGGCCAACAATTGATCCAATAACAAACGCTTGGACGCCACTGAACTGACCGCATTTGAATAATCCAAATAATCATTCATCGTTGTGGTTGCCACATCCTTTATTTCGTTATAAATACGTTTGGCATTTAATGCATCCGTCAAAGCCTGAATGGCACGACGTTGAGATTGATACTGCAATTCCCAGGTTATTTCATCTAAATCGGCCAAAGAGGCACGTTCACGAGTAGAGGCATCCAAACGTTTTTGGGCAACATCCGCCACACATGTTTTTTGTAAAGCATCCCCTTGGAATAAATCCGTTTCAATGGAAAGATCCACCAAGATGGCACTTAAACCGGCATTACATGAACCGGAACAACTGCCCTTATAACATCCGCCACAACCTTTTCCATCTTTCCATACCAAATCGGCCACCAATTCCGTATCATCGGATAAAAAGTATTTAAGGGCTGTACTGATAGTACGGCTGACTGCTGTTCCTGCATCGCCAGTAACCCCAAAAGGCCAAGGCGTATGAACAGTTCCTGCTGGCGCAGCCTTAACATCAAAATTCAATGCAAAAAGCATACCAAAGGAAAGACCCGACAACAAAAGTAATTTATATAAACGCATTTTCATCTCTCCTTCCTGATCAATTTGTTGGTTTTTCTTTGGGCATCATGGCAACCGGTTGTTGCAACATAAATCCCATGGCATCGGCTTCCATCATTTCCACCTGTAATGCCAAATCGGCCACCGTAATTTTTAACATTTCATCCAACGTTTGACCATCATTGGCAATAGAAGCTATTTCATTATCGGCGGCCACAGGGGCAACGGCGGCGGCCTGTAAATCAGCTTTTAATTTTTGTTGCGTTTCATACCCCAATGTTATGAAGCGTGGAACAACGGTTGAAGCATATGCCTGACGTTGGCTTTGTATTTTTTCCATTTCCCGATCTGTCGCACCGGTTTTGGTAAAGAAAGTATCCACAACGGCCTGACATGTTTCTTTGCCTTTACCCCCTGCCTTCCAATTTAATTCTTCACAAACCGAAACGGCATGCGCCCCCTTTGAAGAACTGCTTAACGCCGTTTGCAGTTTTCCATAAGTTGTTAAATCCGTTCTATCCAAAATTTGAGCTTTTATATAATCATAAGCTGTGTTTTCTAGGGGTGTTTGTGTGACAGATCCATCCGAACACGGATTGGGCGTATCATCCCCCGTACCATCTGCATTTGTATTAATTTGTTCTTGAACAACCATCAATTCGGCCTTAGAATCACCATCTTGAGTTAAAGTCAAAACGCCCTGAACAATACCAGTTATGGAACGCCCTAAATCAGATGCAACAGGAGGAGGTGCCGGAAATATAAACGGCGTCCCACCTGCATTTAAAGATAATGGAAACAAAACACAAAAACTCAATAAAGTTGTGGCAGAAATAAGTAATTTTGAACGCATTTTTATCCCCCTTTAATTATTTTTTAGGCGCATGTTCTTGACAAAACCAACTGTGCCCTGCATTCCCGCTTTTGGGAACACGATGTCTGGCCACATTAGGACAAGGTTTATCTCCAACTTTATATTCACAATCAATTTTGACCGTTTCACGCACACCGTTTAAGGCATTTATTTCCAAATCACGGGCATACAAAGCATTGATATCATTTTGTTGAACATGGGTATGTAATGTTATTTTGGACGAACTTCCCCACATTCCTTTGGGCCCGGTTTGAGAATTAAAATCTTTTAATAAATCGCCGTATTCTTTTGACATATCGTCTGAGACTGATAAAAGTTTATCGCTGGCCCCAACCGCCAAAGCCAAAGAAGTTAACAACCATTCGTTTTGACGTTGCACCATACAATCTTGGTTGCAATCACCACTTTCGGATAAATAAGTTTCGGCAACAACACGAACAGCTTCCAAAGAATCCGCATCATCCAACAAGCTGGTTACCACATCGGGCGCAACGGGCAAATTATCCGTTGGGGTTAAAGATGATTTGGAACCATCTTCTTGTTTACCACCACAGCCCGGACTTAAAGCTTTATTTAATTTTTTTAATGCCTCATCCGCATTCACCGATTTTTCATACTGATCTTTTGTTGCATACCAATCCAACCATGTAACAATAGCTAAGGGCGGATCAATCCAATGTGTCACAGGAGACCATAAAGGTGTACACGCATTCCCCACGGGCGGAGGCGCCTCACACCCAGGATAATGCTCTATCGGAGACCCAAAAGGCGAAAATCCTGGAAGATGAGTCACTCCTTTCACTTCAAAACCTGTCATTAAAATCAAAGCACTTGCTGTCAAAGATAATAAAGTTTTTCGTTTCATGTCATCACCTTTGTTTAATTGTTTCTGCGGGTGCCGGCGTTTTTCAATTCACGGGCAGCTTCAATGGACAGTATATTGCCCTGTAAGGCATTGGATAAGTTGATTCGTTGGGCCAATTCCAAATTCATCAACGTTTGAACACGCATCGCATAGGCAATTGAGGTAATCCCTGCGGGCAAATCAACCAAATCCTGTTGTTCCGAAAATTGCTCTTCGGCCTCTTGTTGAACTTCGTTATCCGATGCTTGCGATTCTGTGGGGGCCTGTCCGCCTCTGGCCGATGCGGATGCCTGATAGGTTGATTTTAACGCCAATTCAGCACGGGCAACACCCGCCGATGATAAAAGACGATAGTTTTGATCTTGTTTTTGCACAATTTCGGCCAAAACCTTATCCGATGTTTCGGCACTTTTTAATTGCGCCCCACCGGCTGAGGTTACCTGCATTTTTGACATATCTTCAATAACAATCGGGCGACCATTGACCAAAGGTTCAAAACCTTTTAAATCCAAGGCCTCCAATCCGACAGCGGTCAAAGAAGAAATTTCAAAGGGCAAAGCTTCTTCTTTTGATGTCGGATTGCTGATTTCCTTATCATCTTCATTATTTTGGCCGGCTTTTGTATATTCATCCTGCATGGGGGGCCATTCATAGGTGACCCGTTTCATGGTGTTTAAAATCTTAATTTCACCCGATAACTGAGCAGAATCTATATTTGATGCCAAAGGTGTCTGAATTATATGTGGCGTCGTCGCTAAACTTATAAAATTCATCATCAAACCAACAGACGATCTGATAATTTGCATCGCTCCGCCCAACGTATCCGCATGCACAGGAATTGTGGTAAACAAACTTCCCGCCATTAAAACCGAGGCAACAGTATTTTTGAATTTATTTTTCATATCAACCTCTCTTTTTTATTGTTCTTGCGATTTCGGGGCAACAATTCTTAAATTCGGCAAAATGGACGCTCCCTTTAATCCCAATTGAGTGGCCGTCAAAGCCGTTTGACGAATCATTTCAAAATACGGATATCTTTCCGAATCATTTAACACGGATGCCGATCCCAAAGAACCAACTGTCCCCGGCAAACTTTCGGATAATTGTTCAATACGTTCATAGAATTTTTCGGAAATATCATTGGAACCTTCGGCAATAATTTGGGCCGATGTGGCATACATTTGCAACAATAAATCCCGACGTTGACGCAAAGTTTTTTGATCTTTGTCCTTTTTCAAATCCAAATCATTTGTTTTCAACAAATTCAAATCCACCGGATTGGCATCCAACAACAAAGCCATTTGCGATGCCGCCGATGCCAGATTTGTCCCCTGCAACGAAACATTTTTACCAACGGTTGAATCGGTTGACGCCCCCTGAGAGGCCAATAAAGCATTTTCGGCTTTGACCTTCACCTCTTTTGTTGTATCGTTTTGTTTTCCAGCCTCAAGCGTTTGCATAATCACTGTGGCATATTCCCCATAATTCCAAATAAGAATGGGAAAAGCTTGTGCTATTTTGGTGGCTAATGCAGCTTGTTGCTTCGCTGTCAACTTACTCGCATCAACTCCTTGCGCCTTTAAAAGAGAATCAACCGCACTTGTTCCACTAAGAATTTTATCTCCTGCTCCAAATATTGCCTTAACGTTTCCGGGAAGTTGCACAAAGCCTTCTTTAATACTACCCAGCGCATCACCAATCGTCCCTCCTGCATCATCCCACAATCCTTTAATAATAGAGAAAGGCTTAGTTAGCGTCCCCGTTAAAGTGTCAAAATAATTTCCAAAAGTCGCACCAACATTACTAAGACCTGCACCAATAGAACCAGCTATTCCTTGACTTATACCACCAAGCGCATCTCCCGAAACACCGGCGCCCGAACCCAGAGCTGCGCCACCACCAGAACCACCCGAAGCAACATCATCACCGTAAAGATGCGGACTATCCGTATCAAGATTATCCCAATCCGTACCAGAAGCACCAGAACCGCCTTGATTACCTGGACCGGCATTACCCCAATCAAAGCCATCACCACCTTCAACATTGCTATAATCCCACCCAGATCCAGAACCGGAAGCAGAACCACCCACACGTACTAACGAACCATTTTCCACTGTATAAGTATAATTTGTTGCCGGATCCAAATATGTACCATCAAGTTGCGCTTCCAAACGCGTACCTGAAACAGAAGAAAAACTGCCATGACTTCCATAATCTGTAAATGATTCACCCGTCAAATCCGCCGGCGCTGCTTTTTCAACTGTAATCACCAATCTGCCACCTGCAGAACCAGCCGAACCAGAGCCACCAGCACCTAAAGCTACGCCACCTGCAGAACCAGCCGAACCAGAGCCACCAGCACCTAAAGCTACGCCACCTGCAGAATTGGCCGCACCACCTGTAGCATTGGCCGCACCACCTGTAGCATTGGCTGAAGCAGCTCTAGCAGCTTCAATAGCAGCGGCAGCACCAGGAGCACCTGAAGTCCCAATATATCCAGGAATAGTAATAATTTGTTGGTTTGGCGTACCCACACCTTGACTCCAATAATCAGACGAAAAATCCGGTGCTACATAAGAAAAACCATCCCCGGCACTGACCAAAATGGTGCCAACCAATAATACTTGTAAGAAATTTTTCATAAAAATCCCCCTTTTTAAATCCTTTTGGATTCAGAATAAACAAGAAAAAACACAATGTCAAGAAGTTTTTTTGTTTTTTTATGAACACCCGATCAAGTCGGACATCCAGCGGATGCAAGTCCGCATTTTGTATCATTGTTTATGATCCCCCATCAAGTGGGGCATGACGACAAGAGGGAAGGACGCCCGATAGGCGAGATTTTATTCCAAAACGGCCTTGATACGGCGCACACCGGCCGATGAAGATTCTTCCTTTAAAATACGGAAGTGACCTAAATCGCCTGTGTTTTGGGCGTGCGGACCGCCACAAACTTCCTTGGAAACCGTGCCAATGGTATAAACTTTAACCTTTTCGGCATCATATTTGTGGGCAAACAAACCAATTGCACCTTCGGCTTGGGCTTCGGCCAAAGTCCGTTCGGCACATTCCACAGGGATTTTTTGTTCAATCACCGCATTCACACGATTTTCCAATTCTTTGACCTCTTCGGGTGTCATCTTGCGATTAAAGGAAAAGTCAAAGCGCATCCGTTCAGGTGTAATATTACTGCCCTTTTGCGCCACCGTTTCACCAAACATTTGACGCAACATGGCGTGCATAATATGTGTGGCGGTGTGATAGTGCGCCGATTTTTCCGAATGGTCGGCCAAACCGCCTTTGAATTTTTGTTCGGCACCTTTGCGGGAAAGTTCCTGATGCGCCTGAAAACACTTATTAAAGCCGTCCACATCCACCTGTAAGTTGTTTTCGGTGGCGATTTGTTGTGTGAATTCCAACGGAAAACCATAGGTATCATACAAATGAAATGCCGTTTGACCGTCAATCAATCCGTTTTGAACACGACTCATGACTTTATCCATTTCCTTTAAGCCGGCCGTAATCGTGCGGTTAAACAATTGTTCTTCTTTGGCCAGCTCAGTCATAATGAAATCACGGTTGCGTTGCAATTCAGGATAGTATTCAGCATATTGATCCAAAACACATTCGGCCAAAGCGGGCAATACAAAATCCGTAATTCCCAATTGCTTTAATGAACGAATGGCCACACGGATTAAACGGCGCAACACATAGCCTTGATCTGTGTTGGACGGTGCCAAATGCTTATCATCACCCAAAATAAAAACAGATGTCCGCACATGGTCCAATACTTTACGGAAAGGCACCAAGGCTTCGGCATACTTTTTGCCCGATAATTCTTCCAATTTTTGGCGCATACCCGCAAACAATTCCGTTGAAAAAGCATCACTGACACCATTCATAAAGGCCAACGTACGTTCCAAGCCCATCCCCGTATCCACGTTTTGTTGGGCCAATTTTACCAAAGAACCATCGGCTTTTTTTTCATATTGCATAAACACGTCATTCCAAATTTCGGTATATTTACCGCAATGACAGGCCGGACCACAATCCGCACCACAGGCCGGCTGACCGTTATCAATAAACATTTCCGTATCCGGACCACACGGACCGCCATCGGCCAAACCCCACCAGTTATCATCCGCACCATAAAAGAAAATCTGATTATCCTTTAATCCCTGCTCTTTCCAAAACCCAGCTGTTTCATCATCACGTGGGGCGTTTTCATCACCTTTAAAACAGGTAACCGCCAACTGTTCAGGTTTGAATCCCAAATGCTGGGTCAAAAACTCAAAGCTCCAAGCCACCATTTCCTTTTTAAAATAATCGCCCAAAGACCAGTTGCCCATCATTTCAAAAAAGGTCAAATGGCTGGTATCACCCACCGAGTCAATATCATTCGTGCGGATACATTTTTGAATATCCGTCAAACGGTTGCCGGCCGGATGCTTTTGCCCCATCAAATACGGAACCAACGGGTGCATACCGGCGGTCGTGAACAACACTGTGGCATCATTTTCGGGAAACACAGAAGCCGATGGAATTTCGGTGTGCCCTTTTGATTTAAAAAATTCCAACCATTTTTGACGCAGTTCACGATAGGTTATTGACATAGCTTTCTCCTTTTAAAAAATTATTTTTAAAGTATACCAAAAAGCCACACAAATGTCAAGAATTGAGACACATAAGCAACTCAAATATAAAACCCCTTGACTTTTTTGAATAAATCAGATATAATACAAAATGTTATTTAACTTTATTTGAGAGAGGCATACAAATGGCAAACTTAAAATCAGCTAAAACACGTGTTAAACGCAACAAAAAACGTGAAACAATCAATGCTAACCGCTTGAATGCAACACGCACTGCCGTTAAACAAACACGTGCTGCTATTGCAAAAGGCGACAAAGAAACAGCCACAAAGGCTTTCCGTAAAGCGGAATCTTCTTTGGCAAAAGCCAAAAACAAGCGCACAATTAAAGCCAATACAATGGCCCGCCAAATTTCTCGTTTGGCCCAAGCCTTAAAAGCTTTGGTTATCAAAAAATAAGCTTGTAAGCAAATGATTTCAAAGCCCTCTGAATTCAGGGGGCTTTTTCATTGACTTTTAACATAAAAGGTGTTAAAATCCACAACATGAGTAATAATTTAATTTCAACCGGCCCTGTGGCCACAAATCGCAAAGCCCACTTTCATTATATGATTTTGGACACCTATGAGGCCGGCCTTATTTTAACCGGCGGAGAAGTCAAATCTTTGCGCATGGGACATGCCAGTATCGGGGAAAGCTATGTATCGCCCGAACATGGCGAATTGGTTTTGGTCAATGCCCGAATTGAAGAATACTCACCCGCCAATAAAGGCTTTGTGTCAGAACAGGCAACACGCCCCAGAAAATTATTACTGCATCAAAAAGAATTATCCAAGTTGTTGCGTGAAGTCAATCAAAAAGGACGCACCATCATTCCTTTGGATTTATACTTTAACGCCCGTGGTATTGCTAAAATGAAAATCGCTTTGGCCCAAGGTAAGACCTATGCCGATAAACGTGAAACAATCAAACAACGTGATTGGCAGCGGGATAAACAACGCATCATGGCACACTATAATAAATAAAAAAAAGCGAACGATTTTTTAGTCGTTCGCTTTTATTTTTAATACTGTTTTATTTTGCATACTTATTATCTCGTGTTTTGGTGGGCATACACATCATCACCAACAAAGCGATAGCGCCAACAAATGGAACAAAACTCAACAACATAAACCAAGCCGAAAAACCAGCATCATGCAAACGACGGGCTGCCGCCGAAAATCCAGGTAAGAAAATAAACAATGCATATAACAAAGCCAAAGACGGCACATTGATAAGACCAGCAAAAATATTCACCAACAATGCAATAATAAAATTGGCCAATACGAAATACCAATATTCCGAACGTGTTGAACAACCCGAAAATTGGACGTATTTTTTAATACAATTGACATAATGATTAAACATAATTTTTTCCTTTCATTTTATTTTGAAGGACAATTCCTTCATCTTTTTCATCATAAAAAAGAATACAATAAAATGCAAGTTATTTTTAAAAAAAAGCCCGATAAAAACTCAGGCTTTAATTTTATGCTTTGGGCTTACAGGCCTCAATCGCCATATTCTTGGCCGTTGGATAGTCAAACTTACCCGTTCCCAAAAGGGGCGGATTATCCGTATGAACAATCACAGCCGGCAATCCCAATTCTGTCATGCCCTTTTCTTTAAACAAGGAAATCAAAGCATCTTTTGTGATTTGCTTTTCATTGGTAATCAGGACAATTTTTTCGCCCTTTCTTTCATCAGGCAAATTCACAGCCCCCGACAAAGCATCCGGCCATTTTTTGGCGATTGTTTGTTCAACGGCCAATAAAGACACCATCTCACCGCCGATTTTGGCAAAACGTTTGCAACGGCCTTTGATGGTGATAAATCCGTCATCATCAATTTCAACAATATCACCGGTATCATACCAACCATCTTTTGGCGGTTCCAATACACAAGGATTTGTATGGCGCATATAACCTTGCATAATGTTGGGGCCTTTAACGTATAATTCACCACCTTCGGCTATACCTTCAATTTTTTTCAGGCGAGATTCAATGCCCGGCAACAAACGCCCCACGGAATCTTTTTTCTGGAACAAGAACGTATTCACCGAAATAAAGGGCGAACATTCTGTGGCACCATAACCTTCAAACAAGCGCACACCGAATTTTTCCTGCCACACTTTGCGTGTTTCTTCACGGATTTTTTCGGCACCACCAGCCACAACACGCAAGCTGTTAAAATCATACGGATTGGCACATTTGGCATAGGATGACAAGAATGTATCCGTTGCAAAGAAAACAGTGGCACGAATGCTGGCCGCTATTTCGGGAATAATACGATAATGAAGCGGCGTCGGATACAAGAATGTTTTAACACCCAAAATCATCGGTAAAATTGTCCCTGCCCCCAAACCAAACGAATGGAACAACGGCAAACAGTTCAAGAACACATCATTTTGATATAAATCAAAACGGCACGGCACCTGATAACAGTTGGATAACAGGTTATAATGACTTAATAAAACGGCCTTAGGCAAACCTTCCGAACCGGATGTGAACAAAATAACCCCCGTATCTTTGGATGAAACCTTACCGCCACTTGTTTTTTTATACAAGCGTTTGGGGAACAAAGCACCATAGATACCACGCAATTTATCTGATAATGTCAAGGCGGCTTTCATATCTTCCAAGAACATTACCTTGACGTCGTTTTTCTCTAACTCAGCCACCAGATTTTCCAATTTGGCCAACTGAACCACTTTACGGGCTGTCACAATGTGTTTTAAACCAACCGTTTGACAGGTGCTGACCACCGCCTGAGCACCTGCGGTAAAGTTGATCATGGCCGGCACTTTGCCATAGGCCTGCAAGCCCAAGAAAGTATAAACACAGGCCGAAGAGGTTGGTATCATAATACCCACACGTTCATCATCGGGTAAATGTTTATTGATCAAAGCCCCCAAAACAAATGATTTTAAAAACACACTGGCGTATGTTTGGGGATGGCGGGCTGTATCATCCAAGACACGGAACATACGACCACGCATTTTCATGGCATCAGCCACCGCCTGAAAAATTGTTCTGTCTTTTTCATAGCTTTCAAAAACCATATTGGAAATCACATCATACAACTTGCCCGAAGAACGCATACGTTGTTCACGGGTGGGCATTGTTTCGGGATATTTAAATTCAACCGGGGGCATCACTGTAATCGTAATTTGCGGGAAAGCCTTAAACCACGCTTTTTTACCCAACACACGGGATCCGAATGTATGGGCGGCACCATCAATACGAATGGGTACAATCGGGGCGTTGCCTTTTAATGCCATCATGGCCGAACCTTCATAAATTTTCAAGCGTGTATTTCCACCTTCCAACAAACCACCGTTAAAAATCATACAGGTTTTATTTTGCTTTAATTCATTGACCATTGTTTTGACGGCAAAGGGGCTGGTCGGATCCAAGGGACGTAAATCCACTAAATTTGTCATAAATTTCACAATTGTTTTTTCCAACAAACGATTGTTGATGGAAAACACAATCGGACGGTCAATAAATGTGGAAATCAACAAAACATCCATATAGCTGGTATGATTGCAAACAATTAAACAACGTTCACCCACTTTGGGCATTCTTTCCAAACCATAGACTTTAACACGGAACAAACGCCCCAAAACTTTTTTGAAAAAGCGACGACGTTGTTCTATCGGTAATAAGCGCACAAAGTAAAGCGATACAAACAAATTCAATATCGCAAACACAACAACGACAGCCGATAGGTCAAATGATAAAATACGCATACCCATCACAATCAACAAAGCGCAACCCATGGTCAATGCGTTTAACAATCCACTGAATGAAAACATACGTCCCATAATGCGTTCTTCAGTATGCATTTGTAATTGTGCGTAAAACGGAATCACATAAAGGGCCGACAACAATCCCAATACAAAAACATTCAATAAAACATGCCAATATAAAAGACTGCCGGTCAATAAACGGGAAATGGTAATGGCTTTATTGACTTCAATCTGACTTAATGCACTGCCGGCAAAAACAAAGTCCAACAGCACCACAGAAATCAAAGCACCAACCCAAACAGCCTGAGATCCCAAACGTTTACGGTTAGAACGCACACAAATGATTGAACCGATAATATAACCCAACGGGAATATTGCCCCGGATAAAAAGGCCATCACGGACCAACGGGCCTGTAATATATTTTGGCCGTATTCACCCGATAACATGCCGACCAAGCTCATTAATACCCAAAACCAAGCAATACCGATTAAATAAGCCCAATCATCAAATTTATATTTCAAGGTCTTACCAACATAATCAAAAACGTGAATGGGATTTTTAACAACTTCTGTTTCAGGATCCACTGATTTTTGTTCAGGCATTAAATAAGTCAGCCCCAAACTGATAACCGATAAAGCCACAGCACCCAAACAAACAAAAGCGGGCAACACGTTGTATTTGTAAATCAGCATCATCATCAATGCCGATAAACCCAAACCGATTAAAGAGGCAATTTTAATCAAGGCATTGGCTTTCACCAAATCACGCTGAGCCACCAAAGCCGGCATCAAAGAATAATCCGCCACACGCAAACAGGCACTAATAAAACCCAATCCGCCCATAATCAACAACAAAACCCAACGGGAACTGAGCGAAACACCACCCAAGGTCAACAACAGGGCAACAACTTCTATTAAACGGAAAAACATCAAAAACTTCTTTTTGGAAATTTTATCGGCTATCTGGCCGGCAATCGTACTGCCCACACAAAAGGTCAATGCATAAAAAATAAGCCCCGTGATAATAAAGATTGTGCTTTCACGGGTTAAGTTATAGGTCGCATAAAACAAAAACAACGTGCGCATAAAGGCATCATTGATTGACGACAAAAAATGTGACGAAAGCAACGGCATAAAGCGTTTATTAAATATTTTACCCATTTTTAATTCTCCTTTTTTTGAAACATTAGCATATTTTAACATAAATTGCAAATCGCTATCTTTTTAACCCTCTTTTGATACAAAAATTGCCCGTGGGTGTAATACATTTTTTTCAATTTCACCCAGCGCAACCAAATGATTTTCACTCATAACAGCGTAAATACCCGATAAGTCGGCATAAGCATCATCCTTGATTCTTTGACCATAAATCAAACGTTTGGCCACATCCGATGATACGTTCAGTTTTGGTAAATTGTCCAAAACATTTTCCATAGGCAGAATATTTTTTGCCACATTATCATCCAAATCAACAGCCTGATTGATATCAAAGGGGCCGTCTTTTGTGCGATGCAAACGAACCACCACCCCCAAAGCCCCCACAGATTCAGCAATATCGTGTGCCAAAGTACGAATATAGGTGCCTTTCCCAACTTCGGCCACAAAAGAGGTTGTTTCGCCATCGTGATTTAACAGCTTTAAATCATAGATTTTTGTAGGTCTGGGTTGAATTTGAACATCCTGACCACTGCGTGCCAAATCATAGGCCCTTTGTCCGTTGATTTTTAGGGCCGAATAAATACTGGGTTTTTGCATAATCGTTCCGATAAATTTTGGCAACACCGATAAAATTTGTTCTTTGTTCGGGCGAATGTCGTCGTGGGCAATTTCATGGCCAGCCAAATCATCCGAATCCGTTTGAACGCCCCAGCGGATAGTAAATTCATATATTTTTTTACCATCCATCACAAAGGGGATTAAACGTGTGGCTTTACCCAACGCAATCGGCAAAACACCCGTTGCCAACGGATCCAAAGTCCCCGCATGCCCAATTTTAGACGGCTTTAATAAATACTTTAACCGTCCCACAACTGGGGTAGATCCCATATCATACGGCTTATTGATAACCAACCAACCGTTTATGTTATTCTTTGTATTTGTCAAGATCTGCTTTCACACGGGGACTGTTCAAGATGGATTCAATATGTGCATCTTGTTCAAAGCGTGTATCGGAAAAAAAGCGCACTTCGGGGGTTATACGCAAACGAACATTTTGCCCGATTTTCTTGCGAAAAGCCCCTTTATGTTCGTTTAACAAGGCAACCTGTTCATCTGTATCCACCGGTGCCATAGCACGCATATAAATATCCGTATAACCAAAATCAGGCGCAATTTGAACTTCAGTAATCATTAAATAAGGTGCCTTTAACCCTTGGATAAACAGGTTATTTTCAATCAACATCTTGGCCAACAATTTTTTAATTTCTTCGGCCACACGCAATTGACGTTGTGAAGGGGGCTTTTTCATTTTAAAATCCTTTCTTTGACGGGTATTATACCATAAAAAGCCCTTTTTGGCAAGAAAAATCCCCCTTTTGCAAGGGGGAAGATATTTTAATAAGGAATCCCTTGCTTGGCCCGTTGCACTATTTCAGAAACAGGAATCAATGAATCCCATCCTTTTTTGGTTAAATAAGTGTTGCGCAACACGGGATTTTTGTCAAAGTACCAAAAAACATCATGTCCCATACTGTCTTTTACCTTAAAATCAATACCCGAATTTAACATTGTATCCACAATTTGTGAATTGGGGGCATAACGGGCGACAAATAACGGGAAAGGAATCACATCCGGTGCACCGGGGATTTCATACCCTTTCAACGATACATCCGCATTAAAATTGGCGCCATGTTGATACAGATAATACAAAGTATCCAAATTACCACGCAAAACAGCCAACTGAGATAAGGTTCCACCGCAAGGATATGTCGCATTGGCATTAAAATTTGAGCCCAATTTTTCAATTTCGGCATAATTTTCGGCCGAACGAACAATTTCTTGTTCCGGTGAATAAACACAATCCATAGCCATCAAAGGCAATGCAAACAAGCACATTGTTGTTGTTAAAAATATTTTTTTCATTTTCTCCTCCTTATTTAATTTTCCGCACATAACGGATAAACCATATTACAAATGTTGGTTTGATGGTTGTTACCACAAGAATGTGTCACACGCATCGCATTATTACCATCCAAATCGGCCAACCAAAAATCACCACTGGAATTCGTATTATAATCCGCCAAATTAAACCATAAAGACCCCCATTGGAATTTTTTCACACTGACAAAATTAGGACAATCGTGTCCGCTGTCATAGTTAAAATCTTTCATACAAGCTTCATCAATTGTTGCCAAATGCATACCATAATATTCACAAAAACGTGAAGCACTGGTGTGGGTCATACGCCATTGTGTTTCTGGCGGTGGTATATAATAACTGCGTTCATTTATACTGCCCAATTTTTTCACCAATTTATCTTTGGGCAAAATAGGCATACATGTATCACCACCACAATTGGGGGCAGAACCACCCGGCAACTGTCCACAGAATTGTCCTTCGGGACACTGATTTAAGCATGTTTGTGTTGCCACGTCCCAAGTTTGACATCCTGTACAGGGCATACAAACGGTGGCCGAAGTTTCCCCACGATGTGTCCCTTGCGGACAAGGCTGACAGGTACCCCCTGTTTTGGGGCAACTGCGCCCCACACAGGAACATTGTTGTTCGGCAGGACAATCTGTATGGTCAAAGCAACCGTTGGCACACACATAATCACCACCATCCAAACAATTTTTATCCGTTCTTGTTGAACCACAACGCTTACTATAACCCGTCGGGCAAGAACAATGCTTTGATTCTTTTGTTAAACGCCTTGGGGTACTATCCGCCGTACTACACGGTTTACAAGAACCATCCGATGCACAGAATTTATCCAACGGACATTCAATTTTTCTAACCGTCACACAACCGAATTGTTCTTTTTGTTCGGCAATACAACTGGTTTTTGTGGGCTGTGGACAACATTTACCATCTATAGCGTTACCATTCGCATCTTCTTTACATCCCCACTGGCACATCATTTCCAAACAATCCCCTTTATACATGGCATATAAAGAAGTTGCATATCCCATCAAACCAAAAGCGCTGATTGATAAAAGTAATTTTTTCACTAATCCCTCCTTTTTTCCTGATATCAGAGAGTTTAAATACTTTCTTTTTAAATGTCAACAAAAAAACAAATCAAACCTGTTTGATTTCGGCAACGCCCAAAATTTGGGATAAATCGTCCATCACATCAGGGGTCAAAGTATAACGATTGGGTAATTCAAATTCCACATCATATTCTTTTGTTTTTAAAATCAAGAAAATTTTACTGCGACCGGTTGGTACTTTTTCCAAACGCTTTTTGATATCTTCAACGGCCTGAACGTTTTCCAAGCGCACAATCAAGGTTGTTTGCGTTTTGGCCATCGCATCCGATAAATAAATCACATCCTGAATGTTGATGCGAATCTGATCTTCACCTTCACGTTTAACGGCACTGATGGCCAACAACAAAGGCTGACCGGATTTTAATTTTTCACGATGCGTTTCCAACACGTCCGAAAAGCACATTAAATCAAAGCTGCCGGATTTATCACTGGCCGATATAAAGGCAAAGCGGTTACCTTTTTGGCTGATACGTTCACGCACATCCGATACAATAACCGCCAAATAAGTACGCACAGCCGGACTGGCCGAAACCATAGGGGCAACATCGGCATAATCCACCGCACGCAAACGTTCCAAAACAGTTGAATATGAATCCAAAGGATGGGCCGATAAATAAAAGCCCAGCGCTTCTTTTTCATGTTCCAGTTTTTCCATTTGTGGCCATTCGGGATAACGTGTCAATTTTAACGCATTGGCCGAAGCATCCGCACCAAATAATCCCATTTGTGCACTGTTGCGCCCTTGTGTGGCCTGGGCCGCATAAGAAACAATATTTTCCACATTATTAAAGACCATTGCCCGATTTTTTTCAATACATTCAAACGCCCCTGATTTGGCCAGATTTTCAACATATCTTTTATTCAATGCCGATACATCCACACGGGAGGCAAAATCTTGAATAGATTTAAAGGGACCGTTTTTTTCACGTTCGGCAACCACCGCCATCATACCAGCTTCACCCACATTTTTAACAGCAGACAGTGCATAGCGGACTTTGCCGTCTTGAACGGTAAAGTTGACCTCGGACAAATTAATATCGGGTTGCAAAACTTCAATTTTGTGCGCCAAGACATCTTCTTTAAATATCGCCAACTTATCCGTATTGATTTTATCCAACGTCATCGTGGCGGCCATAAATTCGGCCGGAAAGTGTGCCTTTAAATAGGCCGTTTGATACGCAATAAAGGCATAGGCGGCCGCATGTGCCTTGTTAAAACCATAGGAGGCAAACTTAGCCATTTTATCAAAGACCTTTTCGGCCACGTCCTGACTGACCCCTTTGGCTTTGGCCCCTTCAATAAACTTTACCCGTTCAGGTGGTAATAATTCGGCTTTCTTCTTACCCATAATACGGCGTAACAAATCGGCCCCGCCCAAGGAAAAGCCCGCCATATCACGTGAAATTTGCATCACCTGTTCCTGATAAATCATAATACCGTAGGTTTCCTTTAAAATCGGTTCCAACATCGGATGCATATAATCAGGTTCTTCCAAACCTTTTTTCACCGCAATATAGGTGGGAATAGAATCCATGGGCCCCGGGCGATAAAGCGACACCAACGCCACAATATCTTCAATTTTATCGGGTTGCATATCGTGCAGAATTTTTTTCATCCCCGTTGATTCCAACTGGAACACCCCTGTCGTATCGGCCGCACGCAACAATTTAAAGGTTTCAGGATCATCCAACGGAATATGATCAATATCCACTTCTATCCCACGTTTTTGCAAAAGCTCTAATGTTTTTTTGATAGTGGTCAAAGTTTTCAGCCCCAAAAAGTCAAACTTAATCAAGCTGGCTTCTTCCACATATTTCATATCAAATTGCGTAACCGGCATATCCGATGACGGATCTTTATAAATCGGCACAATTTCGTCCAACGGTTTATTGCCAATCACCACACCCGCCGCATGGGTGGATGTATTGCGAAATAAACCTTCCAATTTAACGGCAATGGCAAACAATTCTTTGATTTGTTCTTCGGCTTCTATTTCTTCTTTTAATCGGGGTTCTTGTTCAAAGGCCTTTTCCAAAGTGATTTTGGGATCATTGGGAATCATCTTGGACAATCTGTCCACCACGGGGAAAGGCACCTGCATCACACGGCCCACATCACGAATCACCGCTTTGGCCTGTAATTTACCGAAAGTAATGATTTGTGCCACATGATCAAAGCCGTAATGATTTTGCACATATTCAATTGTTTTTTCACGCCGTTCCTGACAAAAATCCACGTCTATATCAGGCATGTTCACACGTTCGGGATTCAAAAATCGTTCAAACACCAAATCAAACCGCATGGGATCAATATCGGTAATCATCAAACACCATGCCACAACCGAGCCAGCCCCAGAACCACGCCCTGGCCCCACCGGCACACCGTTGTTTTTGGACCATTGAATAAAATCGGCCACAATCAAAAAGTACCCAGGGAAACCCATTTGTTTAATCACGCCCAATTCAAACAACATTTGATCGTGATATTTTTGTTGTTCTTCCGGTGATCTGCCCTGCATACGAATTTTAAAGCCAGCCTCGGCCATATCCGCCAAAACTTCATCTTCTGTTTTACCCTTACAATCAAAATTCGGGAAAGCCGGCTTTTTCTTTTCGGCCATAAAGGCACACCGGCGTGCAATTAAAACCGAATTGGCCAAAGCCTCAGGTAAATCCGAAAACAATTCGCACATTTGATCTTCGGTTTTTAAATAATGTTCGGGGGTCAAACGGCGCCTGTCTTCATCCGATAAAACTTTTTTTTCGGCAATGCACATCAATGCGTCTTGCGCTTCATACATATCAGGGGTTAAAAAATAGGCATCATTGGTGGCCACAATTGGGATGTTTAAATCCAAAGCCAATTGTAAAAAGTCCTCTTCGGTTTGTTGTTCCTGATCCATACCATGGCGCATCAATTCAATATACAACCTGTCGCCAAAGGCGTTTTGCATTTTTTGGGCAATTTGTTTGGCATATTCATATTTTCCCGCCAACAAAGGCCGACCAATCAATCCTTCCCATCCACCGGTTAAACAAATCAAACCGTCTGTATGTTCGCATAATTCATCAAAGGTAATATGCGGTGTTTGTTGTTTATCAGCACCCATATAATAAAACGAAAACAGCTTTAATAAATGTTTATAGCCTGTTTCATTTTGCACCAATAAAACGACTTTATCAAAAGTATCTTCCGTTGTATCCAAAGACCCAGCATTTTGTTTAGGGGATTTGACCAAAATTTGCGTCCCCAAAATGGGCTGAATCCCCAAGGGGGGCATTTCGTGCATCATGGCCATCGCACCACAGATATTGCCCGTATCAGTCATAGCAATGGCGGGCATTTTATTATCCGATGCCCACTTGGCCAACTTGGGCATTTTAATCGCCCCCTCCAACAATGAATAGGCCGTATGCACATGCAAATGTATAAACTTTGGTTTCATGGTCAAAGTATAGCAAATTCCCCCAAAAAAGGCAAGAAAAAAGCACTCATTGGCTTTTGTGGTGATTATTTCAATATTCTGTTTTCAATCACTTTTTCATTTGCTTTACAAGAGATTATAAAAATAACTTGCTTTTTTGGTTTGATTCAGTTATAATAACATCAATTTTTCGTGTCGGAGGGTGGCTCAGCCTGGTAGAGCACTACGTTCGGGACGTAGGGGTCGTGGGTTCAAATCCCATCCCTCCGACCATTTCAAAAGCAACGCCCATTTGGGCGTTTTTTTTGAAATAGGGTGATGGTTTGAAGCCATGAAGAAGTGGGTTCAACCACAGGAAAAAGGCGGATGGAAAGACGCCGGTTTTATGAAATAAAATTTTCCAAGATCAGCGTCAGCAAAATCCCATCCCCAAAACAGCCATTTTCATCCATTTACGAACTTTTGAGCAACAATTCCGCCTAAATTTCAAACAGCGTTTGTCGGGGCAAACTTGTTTTCAATAAGGCTCATTGCTTTACGCATCCAAAACATTCACTGGATGTTTTGGCTTTACGCAGTCTTTAAAATCAATACTCGCCCTCTGGGAGCCTAAAATCACTATCCCAGAAAAAGGGTACTTTCAGAACCTATTTTGTGGCAAAACAAATTAATCTTTTTTGCCAGTTATTATTTTACCACAAAAGCGACAATAGGGCATTTTTATGTACGTTTTTTTATGGCAATGCGGACAAATACACACCTGTTTTTCTCCACAAGAGAAACAAAAATCATTATCTAATACACGAGCACCACAACTCCAACATTTTCCTTTAATCAGTTTTTTATATAAATTTCTTCGCCGCCCTTTTGTTTGTAAAAAATATACAACGCCTGCAAACAAGATAAATAACAAACCAATTGCTAAATAGTACCATAAAGCCATCAAATGCAGTGATTTGAAAATATCAATAAGGTCCTGTAAGAGTGTTTTAGGTAGTATATTTAAGATAAAACAAACAGTAATATAAACACCCTGTAAGAACGCCACTAATACAATATGATTTACTAACAGCAAACGAATATACTTCTCTCTTTTGACTAAATTTTTACGAAGAAATAGAAAAATAGGTATTAAAATGACGATAAAGAGCGTAGCAAAGATATAAGTTAAGAATAAATCTACCTTTGTCATAAAAGTATATCTGCTAGATATAGAAGATTGATGTTGTTGGGTGTAATGGATTAATCTCTGAACAGCAGGTAAATTTTTGAATGCTTGTTTTTGTTGTATTAGTTTTTGCTTAATTCTGTCCAATTCTTGTTCATTATTTTGAATTTCTTTTATTTTCTCTGTGTAAGATAAATCAAGCCCTTTTTGTTCTTGAATCGCAAGGTTATAGGCTGTTGCATTTCCATCCAAGGTACGTCGAGCTGTTCTAATCTCTTGTTCAAGTTGATTAATTTTATTTTCTGTTTGATTGATTATATTTAAAGAATTTTCAACAGAAATGTTTAAACGAGCCTCATTATATTCTTTTTGGAACAAAGAACAATATTTGCCCGTTTTAGGAGAATAATAGTCAAATCTTGGAATATCACGATTTAAAACAGAATATACTTGGGAACGGCAATCATTTTCATCAGCAAAACGGTAATCTACGCTAATCATTCCCATTGATATTAAACTCCAAATCAAAATATCAAAGAGAATGAGAGCAACTATAACACCAAATGTTAAGGGTTCATTTTTTCCGTAACGAAAAAGATTATTTTTTAAATTTAATTCCATATTTTCTCCTCATAAAAATGATTACGTTCGATATACTAAAATATAAAACATAAAATGTCAATATAAAACAGCCATTTTCAACCATTTACGAACTCTTGAACCAAAAAATCCTTATTTTTCAATACCGCCTCTCGGGAGCCTAAAATCACTATCCCAGAAAAATTTATTCTAATTCGGGTGTCTTTCTCATTGGAAGATAAAATTTTTCTTCAGCTTTATAAATTAAACGTTCCCCATTTTTAGGGGGTGGAATCACAATACGGCGCTTACCATCTTTAAAAGAAATCTCGTGCATGGGATAAAGGCCTTCAAAATTTTCCTCCACACCATGTACAACCAAGCCTGGGTCCCAAAAATAGCGGCCACGCAAACCAGATAAATCTCCCCCAGAAAAACGATATTCTGTCATGTGACCCCAACCGCGAATATGTTCATAATCCTCTGGACGTGTATATATTTCGGAAGAAAGATATTTTTTCTTTTTTTCCTGATCTTCTTCAATTGTTGAATGAAAGTTTTGCATACTTCTTAACAAATTTGGAACGTTCAAAGCAAACAAGCGGGCACTTTGCATTGGGGATTTTTCAGACAAAGGTGCCTGCTTTAAGAAGTCCGTTATTGAATCTTTCTTCCATTTGAATAAGTAGCCAGACATCAAGTCTAACTTTTTATCTTTAAGTGGAGAAATAATAGCTTTCCAACATTCTGTATCACGCAAAATTTCATATTCATTTGTTTCTAATTGTTTTTTCAAAAAAGCTTCATAATCATCCAAATTATGACGTTCATACGTTTTAGGTTTTGTTTCATGAATAAGTTCAGGCCAGCGCAATTTTACAGTACGTGTGATTGCCACTAACCAAGCATCCTTTGGCGTTTTTACCAAAGCGCAAATTGGAGCACCTGACATGGCTTCGGAGTAAGAAGCCCCTTTCTCTTCAAAAAAATTCTGCCAAGAACCTCCTTGACGAGGATCTTGATGCGGAGAAAGTGCTGGACGTTCTGTATTAGCAATAAATAAATCAATCATCTGACGCAAAATTTCTTCGCGAGGCAGAACATGATGAGTACTTTGAATTTCTTGATAAGCAGGTTGAGAAGTATTCGTTCTTAAACATAACAAAAATCCCAAAATACCGTTTAAAAAAGATTTCTTTTGGGAAGCAGGGGGATTTTCATAAGGAATAACTTCGTTTGCCATGGTGATAACCTCTCGATGAGATTATACTTCAAAAAACAACAATTGTCAATTTTTGTGCGCTCGTGAATTGAGTATCCCTCCAAGCATTTCAAAAGCAACGCCCATTTGGGCGTTTTTTTTGAAATAGGGTGATGGTTTGAAGCCACGAAGAAGTGGGTTCAACCGCAGGAAAAGGCGGATAGAAAAACGCCGGTTTTATGAAATAAAATTTTCCAAGATCAGCGTCAGCAAAATCCCATCCCTCCGACCAATGAAAAAAGTCCCGTTTATCGGGGCTTTTTTTTGTTGGCTGGGGACATCTTGCTATACACGGACTAAAATTTATATTGCATTGTATTTCTCAATACAGTAAAATAGAAAATATGAAACGCAAGATTATAACATTATGTGGTTCTTCAAAGTTTAAGGATGAATTTCTCCGCTTACAAAAAGAATTGACTTTAGCGGGAAATATTGTCTTAAGTCTGCCATTTTTTAGCCATTCTGATGGACTTTTTGATAAAATGACAGAGATTGAATTTCAAAAGTTGAAAAACATGCTAAGTGAAATACATCAGCAAAAAATAGATATGTCAGATGAAATTTTTGTTGTAAACGTTAATGGTTATATTGGTGAAAGTACAAAACAAGAAATAGAATATGCTAAATCACAAAACAAACGCATAGTCTATTTGGTTAATTGAAATTATAAAAAATCTTTTTTTATATTGTATTTTTAAAAGATAATTTAGCATTTCTAGTCCGTGTAAGTGGAAAATTTGGCGTTATGTTCGGTTTGGCTGGAGAAGTCTGGTAATACACGGACTGATTTAGAGGTTTTCTAAGTAAAAAAATGTTGATAAATCTTTCCATTTATTATACAATTTCTTTATAGTATTAAAATTAAAGGAGAATATAAAATGACAGAATTAAAAAACAAGTGTTTGTATCACGCCACGCGTTTACACGAAGGTGTTACCTATGGTGGAGGTATGGTTATGTTGGACCAAGTTAAGGGAACGACAGAATTAGTACAAAAACATTCTACATTAGATAACGAAGACAAAGAAGTTGCTGTATGCGCTTCTCTTTTACATAAATGTTTTGAGACAAAACGAATTGCTGAAGGTGTATCTCCTTTAACGCCGGAACAAATTAAGCAAATCGCAGGTCCAAAAGTTTTGTCTGTTATTCAAGAGTTGATGACAGAGCCAGAAGACGAAAATAAAACAAAGA
>SUVA01000010.1 GCA_015062245.1 Alphaproteobacteria bacterium | reverse complement strand
TCCAAACAGAAAGGCTTACCTTTGCGCATAGGCGTGTTTTGTTTCTTTAAATAATAATAAATCGTTGAAGGTGGTTTATTAAAGAGTCGAGCTATTTCACGATAACTCATACCATTTTGATACATTTTTCGAATAGCTCTTACATCTAACTTTAAAAGATTGCTCTTTTGGGGCTTTGTTGTAATAACAGTCATTTTTCCCCCTGAGCATAAAGAGCAACAATATCCTTTTTGGTCAAAAAGATTTCATCTTTGTCTAATAATAACTGAGCTGGAGATACATTTAAAATTGTTGCTATATTAAAAAGTGTTTTAAGAGATGTTCCGATTTGTCCACGTTCAATAATACCATAACTGACTTTAGCCATGGTTAATGCTTTGGCCATTTGCGATTGCGTCATTCTTCGGTTCTTGCGAATCTCTCGCATATTTGAGCCGACTTTTTTCAAAAAACAAGATACTGTTTTTTTGTTTTCCAAGACATTTACTCCGTTCAATTTAATCCGAAGATATTTAACCACAATCTAACGATTTAATCAAGCACTTTTTTCCATTTTTTTATTTTTTATGTAAAATTATAAATGTATGGAAAATAAAAGAAAATTTCTTCCTAAGAGATTTTAGTAAAACTTTGAACTGAGGTGACCACAAACGTTCTATTAAAAAGAACACTTTTGGGGTGTTTTGAACAAGAAAATCAACATAAATGAAAGGCAAAAAAATGGCAATTATCGGATATATTCGTGTTAGTTCAAATAAACAAATGTTAGAACATCAAGAATTTGAAATAAAAAAATTTACAAAAGCTCAAAACATTAGAATTGACAAATGGGTTGAAGAAAAGATATCATCCAGAAAATCACTCAATAAGCGTAAATTAGGACAATTATTGGATGAATTAAAAGAAGGTGATATTCTGATAGCCTGTGAGATTTCCCGATTGGGCAGATCTTTGTTAGAAGTAATGCGTATTTTGGAATCTTGCCTCAACAAAAACTGTCAGGTCTGGACCATCAAAGAAAATTACAGATTGGGCAATGATATACAAAGCAAGGTTATGGCTTTTGCCTTTGGATTGTCCGCCGAAATTGAAAGAAATTTAATTAGTCAGCGTACTAAGGCATCTCTTGAAAACGTTCGTGCAACGGGTAAAAGACTCGGACGACCCCTTTCTGCCCAATCAAAAAAATTGAAACTATCCAAAAACAGTAAAAAAATAAAAGATTTATTGGATAATAAAGTATCAATATCACAAATTGCCCGTACACTTGAAGTACGAAGAACAACCGTTTACAGATTTATACAAAGAATGGGTTGGAGATAAATATCATTAATTTAACAAACCTCTGCAAAAAAAGCAGAGGTTGAGGCTTACTTATGGTCTAAAATTTATCGGGATGATAAAAAACAGTTTTCTTTTTCATATTTTTAGCGTATAATAAATTGACTGATTTGATTGTGATGCAAACTGTGTAATTTTGGAATGCAGCAAATTAAAAAAGTAAGTAAAATCAAGGCTTATTTATAAAATGGATTGAATCCGGCTTTCCGCACCACTTTTAAATTAACCCTTTGACAACAAAGGGTTTTTTTACGTTTTATTTTAGGATTTTTTCCTACCCGTCAGTGCTTCCCGTCAATTCGCCCGTTATGGACATCTTATCACTTCAATTTTTTGATACAGAATCAACCTTTTCACAGAAAGTCTTTACGCCATCAGTGTAGTTAAATGAATATTGAGGGATTTTGTAATAATGTTCAGTCCCATAGCAATAGGACATTATATTTTCCAGTTTGTTTGATTCAATTGTGGAATGTTGAGTAGTATTTAGTGTCATAAAAAAGCCCTTTAGTTTGTGTTTATCCGCAGTTTCCTGCCGTTTTATAAACATATCCTATCGGGCCACGATTCTTAAGTCAAGATCGTTTTTAAAGATTTTTATAAAAAATGAACAAATTATTCAAAAAGGCTTTCAGATACTGTGGATAATGTGGTGGTGTAAGAAAACTCCCCGAGTGGTGGGGAGTTTAGGATTTATTCTTCAACAGGAGAAAGTTTCCCATTTTTGAATTGTTGAATAATAGGATAATAATTCAATTTGCGACCATCTATACGAACCTTACCTAAAATCGTCATATTATTCACATTGACTTCATTCAATGCTTTTTGAAAGGCTTTTTCATCCTTCAAATTTACCCCCGTTTCAATTGTTTTCAATAATATGTCTAACATAGGATATGCGATAACAGCCATTTGTTCTGGTTTTGTATTGTATTCCTCTTTGTATCTTTGAATAAAATTGGAATCCGTTGTGTCCACATCCAAGAATGCTTGACCTTCCATGAGTTCTGGCTGTTGTGATTGAGAACCAGCTACATACGCCCCTGTAAATGGTTTGTTAGGTGCATATTGACTTAATTGTCTAACTAAAATGTCAAAAACGGGATTAAACGCCTGTAAAAGATATATGTCAGGATTTGTTTTTTCTGCTTTTGTCAGCAAAATTCGGAAATCTCTATCGGATGGTTGAATGTTATCTTCAAAAACGATTTCAATACCCTTTTCCTTTGCAAATTGATGAATGTGGGGTTGTATCAATTTCACATAAGAATCATTTTCTAAAATCAAAGCTAAACGCTTATACCCACGTTTTTGTAAATAATCAAACAATGTTTTCATATCATCTTCAGGTGTTGGTCCCATAATATAGTTGTATCCTTTTTGTGTTAAACTCATATCAGAGCTACCAGAAAAGTGGAGAACCTTATTTTCTTCTATAATTGAGGCAATAGCCCCTGCGGCTTGCGAGGCATATGTTAAAATGACATCAACATTTTTCAAGTCAATCAATCTTTTAGCCGCTGTCACAGTGTTCGTTGCCAACATTTGGTCATCTTCATAAATTAATTCATAATCAACGCTATATTTTTTATCTTTTTTCAATAATTCCAAACCTCTTTGAAATTGCTTTCCCATTAAGGAATTAGCACCTGTCATCGGTGCAATCACACCAATCCTTACAACTTGTTTAACACCCTTTTGTTCATGATGTTGATACGCATTAAAGCCCACAACACCGACAACGACTAAAATGGCCAAAGCCCAACCCAAAAACTTTTTCATACTAAAACTCCTTTTCTGTTTAAATTTTCCCTATTATAACCCAAATTATTCCCAATTGCAAGGGGGTGTAAAAAAACTCCCCGATTGGTGGGGAGTTTAGGATTTATTCCTTTATAAAAATTTTCCTCAATGTCAATTTTGATAACAGTATCGCCAAGATAACGGATAAAATATCCGAAATGGGTTGCGCCCAAACAATACCGTATAACCCCCAAGTTGAAGACAGTAAATACACCATCGGGACCAATAAGACGATTGGTCGGACGACGGATAAAATCAAAGGTATCAGTTTTTGCCCCACAGATTGCAAAATGGTAACAGAAAAGAAGAAAAAGCCCAATACCGGTGCTATTGATGTATGAATTCGGATAAAATGAGTTGATAATTGTAATACTTCTTTGTCTTGGATAAAAAGAGAGGCGAAAAACGGTGCAAATACTTCCAAAACAACAAAAAATCCCATTCCTATTAAAAATAAGATTTTGCATGATAATTTAATAATGCCCTGTAAATTATTTATATTTTTAGCCCCGAAATTATAGCCGATAAGCGGTTGAACCCCCGAAGAAAAACAAATTTGAATTAAGGGAATAAACGAAAATAAACGAACGGTAATTCCCATTGCGGCCACAGGCACATCCCCATAAGAGGAAAGAAAGTTATTTAAAATGATAATGGAGGTGCTCATTAACCCAAAAGAAACTGCCGTTGGGAACCCCACACCGAAAACCTCTTGTATGACATTCTTTTTCAAGCGAAACCATCTTAAAGAGATAGACAAAATCGTTTGTTTATCATAAAACAGATAATAAAGATAATAAAGCGTTCCGACACCTGCCCCTATAACGGTTGCCAACGCAGCACCTTGGACACCCATATCCATTTTTAAAATAAACAAAGGGTCTAAAATAATATTGATAACTGTTCCCAACGCCATACCGATAGTCGATTCTTTGGATGCTCCTTCGGCCCGGATAATAAAGCTGAAGATAACCTGTAAAATTAAAAAATACGCCCCATAACTGCAAATCGTCAGATAACCGGATGCAGGACCTTTTGTCATTTCGGAACATCCCATTAAATCCGCCAACCAAGACATATTCATAACAAATACGATATTAAAAATGCCACCTAAGATTAAACCTATCCAAAAACAAAAAGAAGATACTTTTTTGGCTTGAATATATAACTTTTCCCCTAATAATCTGGAAACATAGGAAGCACCACCTACCCCCAGAACCGAAGCAAATCCGATAATCAACATAAATACCGGCATTGTTAAAGCAATAGAAGCTACCTGATTGGGGTCGTTGATTTGGCCGATAAAGAACAAATCAACTAAATTATAAAAAACCGTGACCAATGAGGATATAACAGCCGGAAAAGCCAAACTGAATATAGATTGCCCAATAGTTTTCCTATTGATGGTATTAATCTGGGACATAGTTCAAAAAGACCTTACTCTTCCACAGGAATGATTTTATTTCCCTCTATTCTCTTCAAGAAAGTTGGGACACGTAGTAATCCATTATCTTCCAAATGTACGTTTCCAATTAGTCCTTGATAATCACGTTGCTGGTACATTATATCACGGAATTCTTTTGTTGTTGGAATACGTCCCAATTGTTTTCCCGCTTTTTCATAAGTGTTCACAATCACATTCATGGCATCATACATATAAACAGCGTCTGGATGTTTTGATTTTAAAAATTCTTCCCATTCTTGTTTATAAGGTTTTCCAATTTCATAAATACCATCAAAGTAAGTAAAATCATAGTTTGCGGTTTCCACAGTATCAAATCCTAATACGGGGACATTGACTTCTTGAGATTTTAATTCACGTGCTACAAAAACAATGCCGGGTGACCATCCATATAATAAAATCAAATCATAATTGTTTGCTTTCACACTGGCTACCATTGTGCGAAAAGCATCAAACTCTGTTCCTCCATATAAATATTCATCATATTTGATGCCACTTTCTTTTAGTTTGGGCTCTAACATACTTAAAATTTCTGCACCTGCAGGAACCTGTTGAAAAATCAAAGCAACTTTTTTAGCATTCCTTTTTTTAATAAAATCAAATGCCATTGGGGCTAAATCTTCATTGGTAACAGAACAGTTAAAAATATTTTTTCCGTCTGACAATGTTGTATAGCTATCCGTAAAATGAATCAAATTGTTTTCAATCATTAAAGGTTTTGCAGCATTGCTTGGTCCAGACCAGCTTGTCATTAAAACATTAATTTTATCTACACCGATTAATTTATTGGCGATGGTAATTGTATTTGGAGCTTTCATTTCATCATCTTGGGCAATCAATTGATAATTAAATTGGCGATTAGGGTCTTGGTTGATTTTATTCAAAACCATATTTGCCGAATTCATTACACCTTTTCCAATGTGCCCCATAGCACCACTCATGGGGTAAACTAAGCCAATTTTAACAACAGGTTTATCCGTCTTTTGGTCACGATGTTGATATGCATTATATCCCACGACACCGACAACGACTAAAATGGCCAGAGCCCAACCTAAAAACTTTTTCATACTAAAACTCCTTTTCTGTTTGAATTTTTTTCATTATAACCAAAACTGTTCACGATTGCAACACCTACTCATAAATCTTGGGGATGGTAATCAGGAAGGTTTTGCCGTTGTGGGCCTCCAAAGAAATCTTACCACGTGCGATTTCTTCCTGTGCGGTGTCCATGGCTTGAAAGGGCTCATCCAACAATACCATATCACGTTTATACTGATACAAAGCCAGTCCCAATGAAATCCGCCGATTTTCACCACCGGATAAGCTACCCCCTTGACGCGTCAAAAATCTTTCGCCCAGTTCGGCACGTTTTACCCGTGCCAAGCGTTTGTTTTCGGCCACCGTTACGGACTTGAAAAGCACATTGCTTGACCGCGACAGCAACAATCCTTTCTTGGCCCTTGTCCAAATCGGCAGGGTTGTTATGTGTTCATTATGCAGTAAAATCGTTCCCGTTTTCGGTGCAATCACGCCCGTTATCGCATCCATCAAGGTGGACTTTCCCCAACCGTTCGGGGCCTCCAACAAAGCAATATCACCTTTGTTTATTTTAAATGCCATCGGTTCAATAATAACAGGTCTGTGCTCTCGTGCAACGGTTAGATTTTTGACTTCAAACACCGTAGGGGCCACAGGATCCCTGCGGGCAATGGTCAGGCGTGCCCCATTGGGTAAAGGGATAATATCCGTCCGCCCCGTCTTTCCCGCAAAAGCCGTCAGCCATTCCAACATAGCGTCTTTGTGTTCACGTGCCTCTGATTTAAACACTTCGGCCTTGGTGTTGCGGGTAATGACGCCGTCTTTCAAGGTCAGCACGCCGTCCACCAAGTCCAAAATCTTGGGAATATTAAAGGCGTGTTCCACAATCACGATAGAAGTGTTATGTTCTTTGACCAAAGCATGTAAAAAGTCCAGCATTTGTTTAATGCCTTCGTTGTCCAGGCCGGCCAAAGGTTCATCCAAGAACAAAATCTTGGCCCCCGAATAGATGGCCCGGGCGATTGCCACGCGTTTGGATTGGCCAAGGGATACGCGACTGCCTGATGAATTTTCACGCCCCTCTAACCCGAATTTTTTCAGGGTTTCTTTGGCCATTTGGGTCAAAGTGGCTTCATCTTTATCAATCTGCCACGGAGTTATCAGAGCCCGCAAAGGATTTTCGCCCCGTTGATGGGCTTTTGCAACCACAATGTTGTCCTTTAACGATTGGCTGGAAAACAAACGGACATCCTGCCACATGCGGGCAAGACCTTCTTTGGCAAAACGTTCCGGCGAAAAGTAAGTGAACGACAAAGTCCTGCGCCAAAACGGAATTGGAAAGCGAAAATGGCGGATTTTGTTCGGGTCTGTGGCCAAAGTAATCCGACCGCGTGAGGGCATTAAGTTCCCCGTTAAAATGTTGATAAGGGTTGTTTTTCCCGAACCGTTATCCCCTTGCAACAGCATAACTTCACCTTCGTGGAGTTCCAGGCTCACATCTTTCAAGACCTCGTTGCCCTCAAAGGCCTTGCGGATATGACTGGCACGCAGGATAACACGGCGTGATTCCTGTGGTTTAGGTTGCATTTTCTTAACACCTTTTTTTTGCATATTGCCCCCTCATGATTTCAAGAGGGGGTTGGGGGAGCTTAAAGCCCTTTCAATCATATCCCAACAGCCCTCTATGTTATTTAATACATCATTATTCCATAACCGTAAGATTTGGCATCCACGATTATTTAGATAAGCATCACGAACTTTATCATCAGCATTTTGATTGTGCTGTCCACCATCAATTTCTAAAACAAGTTTCTTTTTGGCACAATAAAAATCCAAAATATATTTGTCATCAAAAACATATTGGCGATAGAAGCGATAACCAGTTTGTTTTTGGCGTAAGTATTGCCATATCTTGTTTTCTGCCTCTGTTGCATTGTGGCGTAATTGTCTGGCATTGGAAATAAGCTTTTCATGTCTCCCCATAATTTTAAGGGGAGATGGCACTTTAGTGTCAGAGGGGCTTATATTCGTTAAGCTCCCCCCGTTCCCCCCTCTTAATTTTATGAGGGGGGACTGAGCCACACGTTTTGTTGTTTTTTTCTGTATTTTCATTGCCATTTCACACCTTTCTTTATTCGGTCACAGTTTTGAAGGATAACGGATAATTCATTTCTCCATTTTTAACAGTAACTTTTCCCAAACAACCATCATGTTCAAAACCTTCCATTGCTTTGGCTAAATTTGGAATATCTGTTGTTCCCATCTTTTCATAAAATGCCAATAATGTATCAATCCCTTGATAGGACAAATATGGAGCATTAAACGGAACTTTTTTACCATATTTTTCTTGATAGGCCTTATCGATTTCTTGACAGTACGGATTTTCTGAGTTTGGCATAAAATCCAAAATAACAACATTTTTCATTGCATCTTCAGCGTACTCTTTTGTTCCAGAAATCATCATATTTGTATCACTGACGATGTTATCTGTATACCCATATTGCCGCAATTGACGAACCAAAATCCCCATATATGAGCCCAATCCTGTAATTACAACAACATCTTTTCCATTTTGAATATTTGCTTTTAAAACAAGTTCTCTAAAATGTGTTGTATTAGGGTCAAAATCAACCAAGTGAATATTTGTCTCCTTTGGTAATGCATTCAAAAAAGATTTTTTTGTTTCAATAGACATATCCGAATTTTCATAAAAATAAACAATGCGTTTATTGGGATGATATTTTTGAATGTATTCTACAAAACCTTTCCCAATGATGTTAGGGGAAGCAAAATCACGGATAACATAGTTGTTTGGTTCTTCCAAAAATTTTGATGAACCTATTGCACCAATTAAAGGAATCCCATCTTTTTCGCTAAAGTTCTTAACATTTAATGTTACCCCACTGACAATGGATTGGATTGCAATGGGTTTGTTATCAGTTCCTGCAATTGCTCTTTGGTAAATTGTAATAGCTTCAGTTTGATCACCTTTGGTATCTTCTGCAATATAAGAGATTTTTTTGCCCAACAGTCCACCATTATTATTCCATTTTTCAACGGCTAACTCCATCCCTTTTGACATTTCCGTTCCAGCAGAAGCAACTTTTCCTGTCAATGCAAAGAAACCATAAACACGCCAATTATCTGTTTTGTTTCGTTGCACATTGGTATAGACAGCACACACGACCACCAGTGCAGCCACCCCCCAACCAATTACCTTTTTCCAATTCATCTTACTCCTTTCTTAATCCAGTTTATAGTTTCCAAGCAAACCTTTCGGGCGGACGTGCACCATCACGATCAGCAACAATCCGTATAACATTATCCGTGCTTCAGCCGCTATATTATCAGGAATTTGCAACATACGCAAGATTTCCGGAATCACCAATAACAATAACGCCCCTGTCAAAGGTCCACGCACATTGCCTGTTCCACCGACCAGCACCATAGACAGGAACAAAATGGATTGGTCCATCGTGGCCAATGTTGGGTCAATATAGCTGACGTATCCGGAATACAACGCACCTGCAAAGCCCGCCAACACACAAGCGATAAAGACCGCCTCAACCTTATAGAATTGCACATTTTTCCCAATACTGCGGGCGGCCAGTTCATCATCTCGCATCGCATTCAGCACGCGTCCCCATGGCGAAAAGAGCAACTTTTTGTTTATCCATGCCACAGCCCCCAACACCAACAAAGTAATCAGCGTCACTTTCGGCATCGTATCCAGATGAAATCCAAAAATGTTCAGCCTGGGGATAGAGGAAATACCAAACGGACCGTTTGTCATGTTGTCCGCTGTGCCCAAGGGGGCATTACTTTCCACCCAGTTGTAAATAGCACTGTAAATCAGCACTTGAATAGCGATAGAAGCAATAACAAAGTAATCTCCCTTTAATCGCCACGTGGGCAAGGAAATCATCAAGCTGAACAATGCGGCCATTCCGACCGAAAGCCCGATGGCTGTCATGGTATCTACACCAAAGGCCACTGTTGTAATGGCGTAGGTATAGGCACCCAAAGCAAAGTATCCCGCGTGTGCCAAAGTCAGCAAGCCACATGCCCCCACCAAAATGTTCAAGGATAAGGCCAAAACACCGTAAATCCCGAAGTATATCATCAAATGCCACATATAGTTCATTTTATTTCTCCTTTCTTTATTCGGTCACGGGGATGAACTTTCCATTCCTTCGTTGAGTTAAAATATAAAAATCAACAAATGTTTCACCTTTCCCTGGAAAGTGAATATTTCCGGATAATCCATTCCATTTTTTGAGGTTTGTATATGTTTCTTGAGAGAATGGTAAATTATTCTCTAAAGTATATTGTATCAAATCTAATGTATCAATGGCTTCGGAAACACTAATATAAACAGGCAAATCCACTTTTGCCAATTCTATACGCATTTTTTCAACTTTTTCTGGTTGAGGAATATCCGCTTCTATTGTCATTGTCGGGGAATAAATATCTTCCATATTATCACCCAATGCTTTTATTGTTGGTGGATTTGAAAGAGCAGAATCAGTGAATACTTCACCTTGGTAAGCCTGTGCTTTTAATTCTCGTAAAATATTCAAATATCCAGGAGTTGGTTGTCCCAAGAGAATAATTCGCTCTGGCTTATCGGATAATAATTTTACAACGCTGTTGCGAACATCCAATGTGTTCATATCCAATACCATTTCACGATTAATTGTTTGTTCTGAATTTTTGATACTTTCTTTGATAGCATTAAGTTCTTTAATAGACAATTCATCCTGAATATAAATCAAATTTGTTTTCTTTGGATGTTTTGCTATGTAATCACTAATGGGTTTTACGACATCCGCAGCATTTCCACTAATACGCTGATAACTGTTTGTATCGGAAGATATAGATGCAGTAATAACACCAAATAAAAATCCATTTTTGTTATGAACTACCGGCGCAAGTGGCGTGCTTATATATGAAAAGGCAGAAATAACCAATGGGTTGTTATCATTTAGTGTCGCTTGTTGAAGTGCGGTAATTGCTTTTGATGGATTACCTTCAGAATCAATATATTTGATTTGGAAAGCAAAATCTTTTTGAGCCATATATACATCCATTGTTTTTTGCACATCTTTACCATAGGAAGCAAATTGTCCACTTAAAGGTAATACTGCATATACAATTCTTTTGGAATTGTCGCTGTTTTGTTGTTGATTGTACATATTTGTTCCGACCACGCCGATGACCACCAATGCGGCTACAGCCCATCCAATTACCTTTTTCCAATTTAACTTACTCATGTCAATTCTCCTTTCTTTATTCGGTCACAGGGATAATCTTGCCATTTTTAACTTGTGCTAAAATAAATGGGTATGCTGTGTTCCCTGTACTTGGAAATAACACCTTTCCTGACACACCATCATATTCTTTCATGTCCGTAAAACTTTTTTGTGTAAATGGAATCTTTTTTTCCATCATTTTGTTTATGATATTAACCATATCATAGCCTTCTATTGAACTGAATGAAGGATACATCCCATTTCTTAAGGCAAAATCGCGGTATTCTTTTGCTTGCGTAGTCCTTGGATTGTCCAAATGTGGTTCAAGTGTCACAAAAACAACATCTTCAGCATACTTTCCCAATGAATCTAAAACAAACTTCTGGGCAAATGACATATCGGATACAATTTTTCCAGTAAATCCTTGCTCTCTTAATTCTTGAAACAGTTTTAAGAAAGGTGCTGTTGCTGTGGCCGAAATAAAAATAGTGTCTATATCTGGATTTTTCAGTAAGAATTTTGCAGTTATATCCCGAATAGAAAGGGTATTCGGATCAAAATCCATTGCAACAAAAGGAATGTTCTTTTGGTTCATGATAGATGAAAATACTTTATAACCATTGGAACCATACATGTCATACGAGTATAAAAGTCCGATTTTCTTGTTTTCTTTTGCCAAATAATTGGTCGCTAATTCGGTAGTCGCACTGGAAGCGACAGAAAATCTGTGGTAGTTATCAAATTTCTTTAGGTCATCTAATTCCACCGTTCCTCCCGCCATAACAAAACCATTTTTCACCGCAGGTATTGCGGCAAAAGAAATAATAGCCCCCCAAGCAACAACTAAAGGATTTTCATCATTAAGTGTTGCCTGACTCAAAGCAGTGACAGCCTTTGTTGCATTAAATTCATCATCTAAAAAAACAAGACGAATTTGAGGATTTTTCAAATTATCGTACGCATAGGTTAAGGCTTTTTGATAATCATGCCCAGATTGTGCTATTGGTCCAGATAAAGGAATAAGAACATACACATTTTTCTTGGAAGTGTCGGTGTTTTGTTGCTGGTGCATATTAAATCCCACAATACCTACCACAACTGCTGCAGCCACACTCCAACCAATTACCTTTTTCCAATTTAGTTTCATCTTTCCTCCTTTATTCCCGCGATTCCAAACGGCCTTCCTTGGCCAATAATCCGTCCGGCTTTAATAGCAAAAACACCACCAAAATCACAAAAGTGATGGCCTCTTGCCAGCGGGCTGAGTAAAACCACACAACCTCTGCACGCAGGATGCCCAAAATCAATCCGCCCAGCAACGGCCCCACAAAGTTTGTCTTGCCTCCGATAATCGTGGCTATTACCGCCAACAAAATCGCATTCATTCCCGTATAGGGGTCAAAGCCCAAATCATACGCTGACAGGATTCCCGCAAATCCCGCCATAGCCCCCGACAATCCAAACGCCACCAAGCGTAATCTGTTGGTATCATAGCCCAGCAGTGCCATCTGTGTTGGATTATCCGCCAACCCTCGGAACAACAATCCCAAACTGCTACGTTTCAACCACAAAAAGAATCCACCCACAGCAATACTGGCCGCAACCAAGTTAATCACTTGGGAACTGGCCACCGTAAAACCCATCAAGTGATAGGTTGTTTCCAGCCCTGTTTTTAATATCTTTGGCTCATTCCCCCAGATAATCGCTACCGCCTGAATCATAATCATATAGATGCCCAAGCTGGAAATCATGTGTGCCCCGTCCGATGCTTTGTGCTTTTCCAATGCCCGATGGTTCAACAGTTCGCACAACACCGAAAGGGTTGCACCCAAAGCCACGCTGAGCCCGATGGCATAGCCGACATGGATGCCTTTGCCCAGCATCTCCCACGTCAAGTACGCACACCCCACATAAATCCCCGCCAAGGCGATAAAGAATATCCGAGTTGGCAAGTACACCACAGTATAAGCAATCGCCAACAAGGCAATCACCATTCCATTACAAAGTCCATTTAATAATATCTGCATGTTTTATTCTTCCAACAGATTTGCTGAACCATCTTTATTGGTTTTATAGATTGATGTTGACAAACTGGAAACTCCATTTGGTAAAAATTCCAATTTTCCTGCAAATGTATCATAACTTGTAATAGTCTTCAAACCTTCATGAATTTGACCAGAAGTAGTTCCGTTTCCACGTTGAATACCCTCTAACAGTAAGCGCATAGAATCATATCCATACCGAGAAAACATTGTTGGCTTTTCCTTATATTCTGCCACATATTCTTGTTCAAATTTTTGATAATCCGAATTTTCGTCTAACTTCATATCTTTGGCTTGAGAGAATATAATGTTGCTGATATCTGTCACTTCAATTCCTTTGGGGTCTGTGATAGATGCATTAGACATCAAAACACCCTGATAATCTTGCTCTTTTAATGCTTTTATAAAGGCATAATAGGTCATCCCATAACCTGTGATGAATATGCCATCTGGTTGTTTTGCAAGAAGACGTAAAATTTCTGTACGAGCATCTGTATCTTTCACATCATAAGTGTCATGAATTACTGGTGGAATACCATATCCCGTTTCAAAACCCGTTGCTAAATCAAGAGGTTCAGGGGCTTGTAAAGACAAAATAGCCACTCTTTTCAATCCTAAACCTTTTGCATACTTACCTGTTCTTATTCCTGCAACCCTTGGCGGTAAAAAGTTCAAAAATAAGTATCTATCTTGATTTTGCGAAATAAAACCAGCTTCACCAGCCAATGTAGCAATTGTTGGTATTTTGTTTTGAATTGCTAAAGGAGATACTGCCATTGTTGGTGGGTCACCCACTAATATGGCTGCTTGAATTTTTGAAAATAAAAGTTGTTGAAAGGCTGTAATTGATTCTGATGTGGATGCTTTACTATCCTTTGCATCTATGGATACAGCAAAAGATGGCATTTTTGATTCATTTTGTTTGACCGCCAAACGAATACCCTTTAGCACTTCTTGGCCAACCTGCCCATATTCACCAGAAAGTGGGGCTATAATTCCGACTTTTACGACAGGTTTATCGCCTTTTTGTTCGCGGTGTTGATATATATTATTTCCAACCACACCAATGACTACCAATGCGGCCACACCCCATCCAATTACCTTTTTCCAATTCATCTTACTCATTTTATTTCTCCTTTCTATTTAAAGTCCATTTAATAATATCTGCATGTTAATCTTTCTTTTTCAAAACAAAATAATGCATAGTTCTTAAAAATGAAAAACTTTCATACCTGATTTTAGAAGCGGAATCTGCTAAAATTTGAAATTTATCTTGATTGACATATTGTTTCAAACTATTTACAGGCCATCTTAACAAATGTGAGTATGCACTCTCTTGAATTCGGCTAATTTCTTCATCTGTTTCATCCCAACCAGCAATAAACACAATGCCGTCTTTTTTCAAAAGATTATAAAAATCTTCCAAAAATGATGCCCATTTGTTTGGATTTAGATGGTGAAAAACGCCAATAGCCAAAATAACATCATAGGCTGATTTTTTAGAAATATCCTTTGGCTCTTCAACTAAATACACAGGAACTTTATTTTGGTATTTTTTCTTTAATTTTTCCGTGACTATTTCTGATAAATCGGCTAATTCTATTTGATAACCTTCTTGGCGAAAATGTTCAGCTACCTGTCCTAAACCACAGCCATAATCCAACAAGGTTCTCCCTGTTGGATTTTCTTCTAAATATTTTGAAACAGTTTGGATATTCCATTGGTTTAATTCTGGTTCAACAGCCCAAGGGACATTTTCCCCATGTTCTATATAAACCTGATTCCATGCCTCCCTGGTTTTCATTGATTTTTCTCCACTGAAACAAACTTCCCATTTTTTACAATGGACAACATGAATTCATAAGCACTGTTTCCATTAGGTGTAAAAGTAATATCACTGGAAATACCATGCCATTTAGCCATTTTCAAAAATTCATCTTGATTGAAAGGAATGTTATTGGCTATAAAGTGATTCATAACGTCCATAATATCCCAAACATTAATGGGGAAATTATACAATTCCAAACCATTTTCCTCTAACGCTTTGGCCACCTGTGGATATTCTTTATAAATCCGTTCTGTTGGCATAATAGAGGTATAAACTCCTTCTGCATCCTTTCCTAATTGACTTGCAATAGATGGTGTTCTTAGTGCAGGATCTGACAAAACAACACCTGGGAATTCCTGTACTTTTAATTCCTTAATTACATTCAAAAAGCCAATGGTTGGTGGGCTGATAACAAAAATAATATCTGGTTTATAAGACATTGCTTTTAACGCAATAATTCTCATATCTAATTCTTTTGTATCAAAAGCCAATTTTTCTATTATTTTTGCTCCTTTTTTTGTTAGGGTTTCCTCTGTTTTTGTAGCCCCTGTATGCCCAGCCATATCATTTGAATTCATGATAACCACAGTTTTCCCAGATTCTACATAATCAATTAAAGGTTTATTCATATCGGCAGAACCGAAAGAAATTCGCTGAAATTCTTTATATGTTCCATCTTCTTCCTGTGTACTTGGTGACAAAATCATAAAACCATTCATGGATTTAAGTTGTGGAACAATCGGATGACACATTGCACCAGTTGGACAAATGAATAAAGGTTCTTTATCATTCATAGCGGCACGTTGCGCCAAGGTTAAACTTTTTGTTGGATTGGATTCATTATCCAAAATTTCCAATTCAAATGGGGCATCTGGATGATTTTGCATCCAAACTTCCATGGTTTTCTTTTCTTCTTTACCTTGAAAAGATAAACTTCCTGTAATTGGTAAGATTGCATAAATTCTTTTCTTATTTGTTAGATTTTGCTCTTTATAAGCATTGAATCCAACCACACCAATGACCATCAGTGCGGCTACAGCCCATCCAATTACCTTTTTCCAATTAATCTTACTCATTTTAACTCCTTTCTATTTAAAGTCCATTTAATAATATCTGCATGTTTTATTCTTCTAACTTCACTGCCTTGCCATTTTTAATAATTTTCATAATGCCATTGCCATGTAAAATACCATTACCTTTGTATTGTACATCACCCACAACGGTATTTGTTCTCTTTTCATACAATTTTTTAACTAATTGATCTGCGGTTGGTTTTACATCAAACGATTCATAAGCGTTAATTACAGCATTTAGTGCTTCATATCCCCATAGTGTTTGGGACATTAACAAATCTTTTCCATACGTTTCTTTGTATTTTTGTTCCATTTCATTGTTGATGATACTGTCGGAAACATACCACACACCTTCATAGGGAGTTTTGTCTTCAATATAATCAAAAGAACCAATAGCTGTAACAGGCGTTTGAATTCCTTGTGCTCTCAACTCATCCACAAAACGTGTTGACGAAATTGGGGCAGATGGTACAATGTAAATATCTGGATTATTCTTGGCCAATTTCATAACAAGGATTCTAAAATCACGTTCTCCAACATTTATCCATTCCGTATCAACAATTTCAACTCCATATTCCGGGGCATATTTCTTCAAAGCTTCATATGCCTGAAGTGCCCCTTTATGATTCTCGAAGACAATAGAAACTTTTTTCATCCCTCTTTTTTGAAGTTCTGATAGCAGTTGTGGAACATATTCTGTTGGTAGCGGTAAAGCATTAAATGTGTATCTGTTTTCATATGGTGTTTTATCATCCCATAAAAGTGAAAAACTGACCTTACCTTGCTTAGAGGCCATATCCGCAATAGTTGGTTCAGCCCCAGAGTAAGACATCATCAAAACATCAACATCATCCAAATTCAGTAATTTTTGAGCTGCGGTAATAGATTTTTGGGCGTTTAATTCATCATCTTCTATAATCAATTTATAGTCATACTTGCTATCTTTTGAAAGTTCAGATATCTTTAATTCATACAGATTTTTATACGTTTGTCCGCCTTGTGCAACAACGCCTGTTAAAGGTAAAATAGCACCAATTTTTATGACTGGTTTGTCTCCCTTTTGCTCGCGGTGTTGATATATATTATTTCCAACCACACCAATGACCACCAACGCAGCCAAACCCCATCCAATAATCTTTTTCCAATTTATCTTCATTTTTCCTCACTTTCAACAGGATAATACTTTCCATCTTTGTAGATAACCAAGATTGTCGGGTAGGTGCTCAAGCCATTTTTGAAAGTAATGGTATCTCCTGAGCAACTCTTCCAATTCTTTAAATTTTCATATGTTTTACGTTCAAATGGTAAATTGTTGTCCAAAGTATATTTGATTAAACTTAACGTATCTATGGCTTGAATTGGTTTGGGATTAATTTCAATACCATAGGATTCCACTTTGTTCTTTAACACTTCTTCCTTAGGGGATTGTTTTGCCTCTGTTTCAATTTTTATCGCAACAGAAACGACTCCGTTTGCATGTGTTCCAATATTGGCACGAACAGAAGGATTGCTTAAAGTGGCATCGGCCAGCACATCACCATGAAAACCTTGTTCCTTCAAGTTTTTAAACATATTGATATAGCCCAAAGTTGGATTGCCCATCACAAAGATTGCTTCTGGATTTTGCGCCAACAATTTTGTGACTTCATTTCTGGTGTCTGACACATTCATCGGAACAGCCAATTCACGAATTTTTGTAAATCTTTTAGCGTTCAATTGATTGATTACATAACGCTTTTGAGCCAAACCATACTCATCCATAATGTACACAATGTCCAAAGTTTTGTAGTGGGATAAAATGTGTTTGATAAGTGGATCAAGTTGTTCTGCAAGCGAAGTAGCTACCTGTTGATAACTAGTTACATCTGTATTGATGGATTGAGAAGAAACTGCGAACATAAAACCTTTCTTTTGGTCAACATAGGGGGCTATTGCCGAACCAACCGAAGACATAAACGAAAAGACAATTGGATTTTCCGCAGAAACAGTTGCGGCCTGCAAAGCAGTTAAGCCCTTCATCGGATTGGATTCAGAATCTACATACACAATATGGAAGGGATATTCTGTATTTTTGATTTCATTGTCTATGACTTTCTTGTATTCGTCACCCACACTCGCGAGCCCTCCAGTCAAAGGCAGCACCGCATAAACATTTCTTTTCCCTGTACTATTGTTTTGTTGATTGTACATATTTATTCCAACCACGCCGATAACCACCAGTGCGGCAACAACCCAGCCAATTACCTTTTTCCAATTCATTTTTGCTTTCATCTTGTTTTTCCTTTCATTTGCTCTTTTGACCCGCTGATTGAAATCTAAATTATCTAAATTCTTCGCTAATAACGCTCATCATTAAGAAAATTTACGATTTCAGTCTGACATAAAAAACTCCTTTCTATTCAAAGAATAGAACCAGTTTACACAAAATTCCCACCAATTGCAACATTATTCCCCCTCTCCACATAAAAAAATACACCTCCCTCGCCAAAAGGCGGCTGAGGTTATTTTATATGGGGATATGATGGCTTTTGGCTGTTTAATGTATCAATTTGTTATTGGCTCCCTAATGGGCTCTATTTTACTTAAAAACAAAGGAATCTATTGTCATATTTTTGTCTATAATAGATTCTATTTTATTTCTATTATAGCAACAAAAAACACCCAGATAGACCCTGATATTATTGATGTTTCTCAAAATGCACCGAACATAACGGTCTTCGGTAGCGAACATATCGCAAATCAATGATGGCTTAAATAAGATGAAATATCTGGAACGGCTTTTTGAAGACAACTTTGACGGGTAGCCGTCACCGGAAAATAGTCCTAAAAAAAGTCATTTTTTTCTTCTTATTTTACAGACGCTTATTTTATTTGCCCCCTGGACTCCGGCTTTCCGCACCATTTAAAAGCCTTGGAAAACCAAGGCTTTTTTGTTTTATGGTTTTAAAATTTTCTTAAATTTTAAATATTTTACATAAAATGGTATTTACTTTATTTGGCAAATGTTTTATGATTTTATTGTGTACTAATTATAAAAGAAAGGAAATTGTATGAATACAACAAACTTAATTGACAATTTATTAAAGTATTTGCGTAAAAAAACATATTTTAACTTTTTGGAATCCAATGAAAATTGGTTGGTAAAATCAGGTTTATTTTGCCTGTCATATATCATTCCGATATTGAGCATTATTGCCACCATTGCCATTTTGGTAAGGGCTGAATTGAATGCCGTTATTTTGTGGATTCCTGTTATTGTGTGCATTTTATCCGTTTTGTTTCGCTATACGGCGGAAAAAATGTTATCGTATGTAAAGGACACAATCAACAAAGCAACAACCAAAATTTCATCCGGTGCTTTATTGGATGTATTGACGGTTTTTATTGGTTTTGGCGGATTAGTTGTCTTATGCGCTTCAATCTATTTTGCAATAACGACAGGTGATTGGAATACATTTTTAAGTGGTGTATTTATGTTTATATTCTGTGAATATTGTATGGCAATGTTATTGGATCCTGTAAAATCAATAAATATCGTTATTGAAAAAAATGCCACACCTGCCGAAAATTTTGTTGGAATTTTTTCTGTATTGGCAAAATCCTTATACAGACTTGTTCCTGTTGCTTTTGGTTCAGCAATGATTTTTTGCGTTATCCATTTATTGGACATTCTTTTTGTGGCCGAAGGAACTGCCGTTTATTCGGTAATGGGTTCAGCTTATGAAGCTTTCTATTGCTTTGGCATGGCTTTACTACCTTTGGTTGGATACCTGTTATTTTTGTTTTACTACTTCACAATTGATATTTGCGTTTCCTTTTTGCAGATACCCAAAAAATTGGAAGAAATTTCAAAACAGAAAAAATAAAAAAATACGCTAATAAAAAGCCCCGATAATATCGGGGCTGAATTTAAATTACCAACAATGTCCATGTCCGCCATGGTGATGACGTGGACCATGCCACCCGTGATGATGGTATCTGTGATGGTGATGACCCCAATTTCTGGGATAACAATCATACCATCTGTTATAACGGTAAACATGTCTTAAACCATTTGGATAACAAACATTATTATAACGATATGGATTATCATATACGATAACAGATCTGTTTCCATAAACAACCGGTGCGGGGGCAACAACGGTTTGAACACTTGGCGCATAGGATGTTGCATAAACAGTTTGTCTTGGTTGTACATACCGGATCGGTTGTTCATAAGATCTTTGTGTCGTATAAACTGTTCTTGGGGATTGCTCATATTCCATTGGAACTACTCTTACAACGGTTTCTTTTTGGCAACCGACAGCCCCCAGACAAAGCAAACCTGCAATAATTCCTGCTTTTTTATAGTTCATTTAAAACTCCTTGGTTAAAAAATGACGGCCAAAAGCCGTCATTTTATTTATCTGCTAATGACTCTGCGACGAATGATTGTACGTTTTAATTGACGTTTATCGGTATAACGATAACCATTGGCCGGATCATTTACTTCGTAATAATCACTGCGTTGGAAAGTACTGCCGTTTGGATGTACTTCATGTTGAACATGACTGAATTGAGTTTCTGAGGCATCAGCAACCACAGACATTTCAGCCGGACGAACGACACGACGCACAACACGGTAAGTCGGTTGAGCAACATATCGCACATCCGGATTGGCATAAACAACTGTTTGATCCGGTTGTGATTGAACTGTTGTGAAACGTTGGCGCATCGGCAATGTTTTATATCCCACAATACGGCCGTTGTTGGCATAAACCCACTGTGTTCCTTGCGGGGCCGGCGTTTGCGGAACATATACTGTTTGGCCGTTTTGTTCGGCAACCGGTTGCGTATTGGCCGGTTCAAAGAAACGGGCTGTACCACCGGCATAAACACCGTCTTTCCATGTGGCACCGGCATTAGCACCGACATTGGCCACATTCCAAGCGTAAGTATTAGCACGGGCTTTAACGCCGTCAAAACCAACACGGGGGGCAGTATTAGCACCCACACCCAACACATCAGCGCCGACTTCGGCCTCTACACCGGTTAAACCGACATTAGCACCGACCTTCGCTTGGGCCACACCGGCATCAACATCCACATCGGCACCGATACCGTCTTTAAAGTTGGCATAAATATTGGCATCCAAACCAATAGCATCAGCCGACAAACTACCCAAAGCACACAAGCCACTGATAGCTGCAAATTTTGCAAATTTTTTGTTTTGTTTTTTCATTTTGTTTTCTCCTTTTTAAATTATCGTCCTTGATTCGATGTGTATCGAATTGTTGGTTGGTATTGAGGTTGTTGGACGGGGACTTCCTCATAAACTGTTTCAATAATCGGGTCTTGACCTGGGCGTTCAATTTTGCGTTCAGAAACGACACGATAATAAACTTTTCGTTTTTGGGGTTGGACAGGAACAACCTGACGTTGTTCAACAACGGGTTCGCTGTAAGCAACCACAGGGGTCGGCTGATAAGCGGGTTGAACTTGGGATTGATTTCCACCGACATATACAACACGTTGTTCTTGCGGATGCGCATGTACAACAGCGGGGGTTGTACAAGATGTTGCAGCTGAATCACGGCTTGAATGATAGGCCGTCAGACCTGTTCCGACACCTGAAATAAAATTTGCCACAGCACCCCAGCCATTGGCTTTTGCATTTATTGGCATCACAGAAGCCACAGCATACAAAACAGGGATGATTGTTGCTTTTTTCAAATTATGTTTTTTCTCCACCATTGTTCCTCTCCTTTTTTCGAGTTCTGGATAATTATACACCAAAAGTTGACAAAAGTAAAGTAAAAACAATAAAAATGTTTAATATCAGTATGTTATTTTGAATTTTATTGATATGAAGCCCTTTTAATTCTGTCATTAATGGCCCTGCCCAGTCCAATATTTGGAATGGGGGCTATGGCAATCTTTTTTTTCGTATTTTGAGATTCAGCCATATGCAACATCAAAAACAAATTGGCCGCAGCTTCTTGCAAATCACTATTGGGACTTAAATTTAAATCACATTCCATTGGACCAAAACCGATAAAAAATTCGTCCGCTTCGGGATTTAATACATTGATACGTGTTGTATATTTCGGGGCATAGTGTTTTAATAATTGTCCGGGTGAAGACGGTTTATTTGGATTGCCGTCAGAAAACAAAACTTTTTCATTTAAAAAGTCTTCTATTGTTTCGGCCGAAAGCCCCCCTGCCCTTAAAACCACCACCTGATTGTGGGTCATATCCAAAATAGTGGATTCCACCCCCACCGAACAGGCGCCGTCATCCAAAATCATTGGAACCAAGTCGCCCAGACTTTTATGAACGTGTTGGGCTGTTGTTGGGCTGATGGATTGGGATTTATTGGCCGAAGGTGCCACAATGGGGCATTGACTGGCCCGAATTAAGGCCAAAGCCGTTGGATGCTTGGGCATACGCACGGCAATTTTATCCAAGCCGGCACAAGCCAAATCCAAAGCGGGATTATTGTCTTTTCTGTTTAATATAAAGGTTAAAGGTCCCGGCCAAAACTTTTTTGCCAAATTTAAGATACGTTCGTCCGTTTGGGCGTATTCGGCCAAAAAGTCAATATCGGCAATATGGGAAATCAAAGGATTAAAGGTCGGTCTGTTTTTGACGGCAAAAATTTTGGCGATGGCCTTACTGTCATAGGCATTTGCCCCCAAACCATAGACCGTTTCGGTTGGAAAAGCCACCACCTGGCCCGATTGAATCAATTGGGCGGCCTTTAAAATATTTTGGGAATTGGCAGGAATAATCATAAAAGGGACTTTATCCGAAAAAATAAGCCTATCGTTTGGGATAGGCTTATGAACTTAAATTCACGGCCTTATTGAGCGACAGGAAATTCTGTTGCTTTTTCGGCGTTAAATTGAACCCATTTTTGATCGGCTTCTTCGGAATTTTGAATAGCACCTTGAGGGCATTCACCGATACAGATACCGCAATCAATACAAACGTTGGGATCAACAACCAATTGTGTTTCACCTTCATGGAAAGCACCAACGGGACAAACTTCCACACAAGCTTTACATTTAATACATGAATCATTTACAACTGATGGCATTTTTTTCTCCTTTTTAAAATTGAAACGTTGCATAATATATCATTTTTTCCACAAAAATCAAGCATTATTTTTATTTTTGTATTTAAAAGCCCCTCAAACCGAGGGGCTGTTTTTTAAAAGCTGAACATTCACTCCTGACACAAGGTGGGGTAGAGGCCGCCGTCGCGAGTGTAGTCGCTGACGGCGTCGACGTAAGAGAAAACGTCAACGACCCACGCGTTCGCAATGCGTAGGCCAGCGGTTCGATCCCGCTTATCTCCACCAATTTAAAAGTCTTATCAAAATTGATAAGACTTTTTATTTTGATATAGGATGTTCAATTCCAACATCAATTCGTTTATGGCTGCCGTCATAACTCATTGTGTTTCATTGCGTCTCACCGCAAAACTCCGGCCACAGGCAGGTTTTTGCGAAAAATACCCCACTTAATGTGGGGATTTTTTGATTTATTTAACTGTGATCTTTTAGACTTATACCTCAAAATAACCGTCACAGGTACCCTCTGGTGTATCATGTGGACCATGATCTACACAGGTCCCACGGCAGCCAAAACCATTGACGTAATGAAAAAGATTGTCTTCATACCCCTCTACATTACAAAATGCAATACCAAGGAGACCAGAAGAAGAAATAATTTCTCCATCCATACCGATATAATCAGTCGGACCCACACAATAATAACCTGCTTGTTCACATGGTTTACCATCTAAATCATGACCTGAAGTTTCAGCAAGATTAATGTTATTTGTTGTCGCTTCCTCACACACGCCCGCATTACACGTTCCTTCTTTGTTATCTGCTGTGGTGCAATCTGTTTCATCATCTTTGTTGGCGATTTCACCTGTGGTGGAATCACAACTTTCCTGACAATCATTCAAGGTTATTCCTGAACAGCAATCTTTTTTACAAGCGGGCGTGGATAATTCTGAACACCATTTATAACCAGCACCTGTACAGTTTTCACCTGTTGTATCATCATTATAATCGGCGGCGACTTTTTCGCTGGATAAATTGTTGTTATAGGTTAAGGTCAATGTTGTGCCTTCACATTCGGCTTTGCGAACCATACCGCCCGCCATCTTTGCCATCTGTTCACAAACCGCAGAATCCATATCGGTGATTTTCATTTCAAATTGTTCATCGTTGACTTTTTCCGGTGTGCCAAATGTTCCATATTTGCTATTACCAAAGTCTTGAACATTTAGGGGTTTATCGGTTTCAATTTGCGCTGACACAGTGGCAGCCAACATACTGGCTTGGTGTAATAATTCATTGGCTTTGTGTTTTTTCATGGCGACGCCATAACCGTACACACCGCCCACGGACAAGACGCCCACGATGGCCAGTACGCCCAGCATTTCAACCATAGAGCGCCCCTTTTGGCTTCTTTTATAATTTTTGTTTGTTTTATTTTTTACTGACATGTTTTTCTCCTTTCTTTTATTTGTTCAGACAGTAATTACCTTTTGTCATTCCCCACTTGATGGGGAATCCATAAGGATTTGATTCTATGGATCTTCGTGTCAAGCACGAAGATGACAGAGTGGGAATGGATTCTCGGATCAAGTCCGAGAATAACAGTGATGGGGTGGAATGACAAATACAGTTTAACCCACTGTATTTATCATACAGTGGGTCGGTTGTGCCAAGGCACAACTTAATATTCAAAATTAAATGTGTGTGTGTGTGTGTACAAGGTCCATCTATTTATACCTTTAACGCCTTTTAAACACATTTTAAATAGCCTCCCGTTTTCTTTGCTTATCCCCACACTAGCATAAATTATCACCCTTGTCAAGCGGATTGTTGGGTAAAAAAAAGAAAGCCCCTCAGGAGACGAGGGGCTTTGTGGTTTTATTTAAATAATTTTAAGCGTTTGCTTCGTTATGCGTTTCTTTGTTGCGCATTTGCAAAACTTCCTTATCACGTTCTTGGGCAATCGCACGCAAGCGTTTCATGGCCGCACCGGTACCGGCGGGAATCAAACGACCCACGATAACGTTTTCTTTCAAACCGTGTAAAGGATCACGCTTACCGGCAATGGCCGCTTCTGTCAAGACACGAGTTGTTTCTTGGAAGGAGGCCGCCGAGATGAACGAACTGGTTTGCAACGAAGCCTTAGTAATACCCAACAACACGGGCATCACTTTGGCGGGACGACCGCCGGCTTGTTCAGCCTTGATGTTTTCGTTGATCAATTGTTGTTTTTCAACCTGTTCACCTTCCAACAAGGTGGTATCACCGGCATCAACAACTTCCAATTTACGCATCATTTGACGGACAATCACTTCAATGTGTTTGTCATTGATACGCACACCTTGCAAACGGTACACAGCCTGAACTTCTTTGACCAAGTAATGGGCCAAAGCTTCAACGCCCAAAATACGCAAGATATCATGCGGGGCCAAAGGACCTTCCACAATCATATCACCCTTTTGCACCATATCGCCTTCATAGACAGCCGGTGTTTTTCCTTTCGGAATCAAGTGCGCATGTTTGTTGCCGTCTTCATCCACAACGTTGATAACACGTTTGGCCTTGAAATCTGTATCGTATTCCACACGACCGGCAGCTTCTGCCATAATGGCAGCATCTTTCGGACGGCGAGCTTCAAACAATTCAGCCACACGTGGCAAACCACCCGTAATATCTTTTGTTTTTGAATCTCGGGCCACCAAAGCCAACACATCACCCACATGAATTGTCTGACCGTTTTTGACGGTGATAATCGCACCCTTGGGCAAGTATGTACGGGCTTCATTACCTTTGCTGGTCTTGGCCACGTTCTTGTCGGCATCCAAGATGCAAATATGCGGACGCAAGTTTTTGGCAGACGATTGTTTATCGGCTTCCATAATCACACGTTCTGTCAAACCGGTTGACGGATCGGTACGTTCATCCAATGTTTTACCGGCCACGATATCTTCAAACTTGGCTTTACCGTTGGCATCGGCAATCATCGGTGTTGAATACGGATCCCATTCGGCCAAACGAGTGCCTTTTTTCACTTCCTGACCATCTTCCACCATCAATTTAGCACCATACGGCACTTTATGACGGGCTTTTTCACGTTTGTTGGCATCCAACAAGGAAATTTCAAAGTTGCGGGACAAAATAATGCTGGCACCTTGTGAGTTCTTAACGATTTCACCTTGACCCAAACGAATTTGAGCATCAAAGGCTGCATCCACCGCAGAATCGGCACCACGTTGCGCTGTACCACCCACGTGGAAGGTACGCAATGTCAACTGAGTACCCGGTTCACCAATGGATTGGGCGGCAATAATACCCACCACTTCACCCAAGTTCACAGGGCATCCACGGGCCAAATCCTGGCCATAACAGGCGGCACAAATACCGTCTTCGGCTTCACAGGTCAACACGGAACGAATACGGACGGAATCAATACCCAGCGCATCAATTTTTTCAACATCTTTGGCATCCACCAATTTGTTTTTGGGGATAATGACTTCGCCTGTTTCGGGATGTTTGATATCTTCGGCAGTTGTACGGCCCAAAATACGTTCACCCGTTGTGGCAATCACGTCACCGCCTTCAATAATCGGTTGAATGGTGATACCATGCTCTGTCCCACAATCCGGCATTGTGATAATGGCGTCTTGGGCCACATCCACCAAACGACGGGTCAAATAACCCGAGCTGGCGGTTTTCAAAGCGGTATCGGCCAAACCTTTACGGGAACCGTGGGTGGAGTTAAAGTATTCCATAACGGTCAAACCTTCTTTAAAGTTTGAACGAATGGGTGTTTCAATAATTTCACCTGACGGCTTGGTCATCAAACCACGCATACCGGACAACTGACGCATCTGAGTGGCAGAACCACGGGCACCGGAATCAGACATCATAAAGACCGAGTTCACAGGTTGACCCACTTCCGTTTGTGAAATTTTCTTCATCATGGCTTTGGAAACAGCATCTGTACAGGCCACCCAAGCATCCACGACTTTATTGTATTTTTCCAAACGGGTAATCAAACCGTCCTGATATTGTTGTTCAAATTCATTGACTTTGGCTTCCGTTTCGGCCAATAATTTTTTCTTTTCAGCCGGAATCACAAAGTCATCTTTACCAATTGAAATGCCGGCCAAAGCGGCGTTTTTAAAGCCTAATTCTTTAATCTTATCGGCAAAGATACAGGTTTCTTTTTGACCACAGGCACGATACACACGACCCAACATTTCGGCCACTTGCTTTTTGCCAATCTGACGGTTAATCATAGAAAACGGAATATGATCGCTGTCGGGCAAAATGGATGAAATCATCACACGGCCTGGTGTTGTTTCAACGATTTGTGTTTTGTGTTCACCGTTATCTGTGACGATTGGCAAACGCACTTTAACTTTGGCGTGCAAGGAAACTTCTTTATTGAACAAAGCGTGTTCAATTTCCTGACGACCGTTAAAGAGCATACCTTCGCCTTTTTCGCCTTCACGCATCATGGACAAATAGTACATACCCAAAATCATATCCTGAGTCGGAACGATAATCGGTTGACCACTGGCAGGTGCCAAAATGTTGTTTGTGGACAACATCAAAACACGGGCTTCCAATTGAGCTTCCATTGACAAAGGAACGTGAACAGCCATCTGGTCACCGTCAAAGTCGGCGTTAAAAGCTGTACAAACCAACGGATGTAATTGAATGGCTTTACCTTCAATCAACACGGGTTCAAAAGCCTGAATACCCAAACGGTGCAATGTCGGCGCACGGTTCAATAACACAGGGTGTTCTTTAATCACTTCGGATAAAATATCCCAAACATCCGGTGTTTCTTTTTCCACCAAACGCTTGGCGTTTTTAATGGTGGCTGCTTTACCTTGAGCTTCCAATTTAGCATAGATAAACGGTTTAAACAATTCCAAAGCCATACGTTTGGGCAAACCGCATTGGTGCAATTTCAATTCAGGCCCCACCGTAATCACGGAACGACCGGAATAGTCCACACGCTTACCCAACAGGTTTTGACGGAAACGACCACCTTTACCACGCAACATATCGGCCAAAGATTTTAATGGGCGTTTGTTGATACCTGTTACGGCACGTCCACGACGACCATTGTCAAACAAAGCATCAACGGCTTCTTGCAACATACGTTTTTCGTTGCGAACAATGATTTCGGGGGCACGCAATTCCAACAATCTTTTCAAACGATTGTTACGATTGATCACACGGCGATACAAATCGTTCAAATCAGATGTGGCAAAGCGACCACCATCCAATGGCACCAACGGACGCAAATCCGGCGGAATCACCGGCAACACATCCAACACCATCCATTCGGGGCGTGAACCGGATTCCAAGAAGGCTTCCACCAATTTTAATTTTTTTACAATCTTTTTGCGTTTCATATCTGATTTTGTTTCAATCAATTCAGCACGCAACTTTTTGGCCTCAGTCGGTAAATCAATCTGGCTGAGCAAAGCTTTGATGGCTTCGGCACCAATTCCGGCACGGAAAGAATCTTCACCATATTCTTCCAAAGCCTGATTGTATTGTTCTTCGGTCAACAAATCCATCTGTTTCAATGGGGTTAAGCCCGGTTCAATCACAATGTATTTTTCAAAATACAAAACAGCTTCCAACTGTTTCAGCATCATATCCAACAATGTGCCGATACGGCTGGGCAATGATTTCAAAAACCAAATGTGTGTGACAGGGGCCATCAATTCAATGTGTCCCATACGTTCACGACGCACTTTGGAAAGGGTCACTTCCACACCGCACTTTTCACAGGTGATACCACGATATTTAATGCGCTTATATTTACCGCACAAACATTCGTAATCCTTTGTCGGACCAAAGATTTTGGAACAGAACAAACCGTCACGTTCGGGTTTAAAAGTACGATAGTTGATGGTTTCAGGACGTGTCACTTCACCATATGACCAAGACCGAATTCTTTCGGGTGAGGCCACCGAAATACGAATATCATCAAAAGTTTGAGGATTCGCCAACGGGCTGAAAGTTTTCATTAATTCGTTCATTGTTTTCTCCTATTGTTCATTTTGGTTTAATTCAACGTCTAACCCTAAGGAACGCATTTCCTTGACTAACACGTTAAAGGATTCGGGAATACCGGCTTCAAATGAGGTATCGCCACGGATAATTGTTTCATAGGCCGCAATACGACCGGAAACGTCATCGGATTTAATCGTCAACATTTCCTGTAAGGTATAGGCCGCACCATAGGCTTCCAAAGCCCACACTTCCATTTCACCGAAGCGCTGACCACCGAATTGAGCTTTACCACCCAAAGGTTGTTGTGTGACCAAGCTGTACGGTCCGATAGAACGGGCGTGAATTTTTTCATCCACCAAGTGGTGCAATTTCAACATGTACATATAACCGATGGTGACTTTGCGGTCAAAGGCATCACCCGTACGACCGTCGTACAAGGTCACCTGACCCGATACCGGTAAGCCGGCCTTTTTCAACATCGCATCAATATCTTCGCCATGGGCACCGTCAAACACAGGTGTTGCAATCGGCAAACCGTCTTTGAGGTTTTGGCTCATTTGCATCACTTCTTCATCGGACATTTTGGCGATTTTCTTGGTATATTCTTTATCACCATAGACATCCTTTAAGGCTTGACGCAAATCTTCCACTTTGGCTTGGTTATTTTGAACTTGTTTCACGGCCACGTCAATTTGTTTGCCCAATTCATGACAGGCATAACCCAAGTGTGTTTCCAAAATCTGCCCCACGTTCATACGAGAAGGAACACCCAACGGATTCAACACGATGTCCATCGGTGTACCGTCTTCGGTATAGGGCATATCTTCAATCGGGAGCACTCTGGAAACCACACCTTTGTTACCATGACGACCGGACATTTTATCACCAGGTTGCAATTTACGTTTGGCGGCAATAAAGACTTTAATTTTCTTTAATTCGCCCGGCAACATATCATCACCACGTTGCAATTTCGTCACACGATTTTCAAAGTCAGCCTGCAAAGCTTTATCGGCTTCATCATAGGTGGCAATCATTTGTTCCACTTCTTGCATCACTTTGTCATCTTTGACATTGATTTTGCGCAAAGCAGACATATTACAACCGGCCAAATCTTCTTCTGTCAATTGATGGCCAGCCTTGAAGCTTTCGGCTTTTGTAATAGCTTGACCAACCAAAATGGCACGGATACGTGTGGCAAAGTCGCCCTGTAAAATCGCCTTTTTATCATCACGGTCTTTGGTAAGTTTTGAAATTTCGGTTTGTTCAATAGACAAAGCACGTTCGTCTTTTTGCAAACCACGACGGGTAAAGACACGCACATCCACAACCGTTCCCGAAATTCCAGGGGGCACACGCAAAGAAGAATCACGCACATCAGCAGCTTTTTCACCAAAGATGGTGCGCAACAATTTTTCTTCCGGTGTCATCACTGTTTCACCTTTCGGTGTCACTTTACCGACCAAAATATCACCGGCTTTCACTTCGGCACCAATGTAAATCACACCGGTTTCATCCAAGTTACGCAAAGCTTCTTCACCCACGTTGGGAATATCACGGGTCACTTCTTCTTGGCCCAACTTTGTATCACGGGCGGTAACTTCCAATTCTTCCAAGTGAATTGAAGTAAAGACGTCATCACGGGCAATACGTTCGCTGACCAAGATAGAGTCTTCGTAGTTATAACCGTTCCAAGGCATAAAGGCCACCAAAATGTTGCGACCCAAGGCCAATTCGCCCATTTCTGTACAAGGACCATCGGCAATAATATCACCTTTTTCAACTTTTTCGCCCACTTTGACAAGCGGTTTTTGTGTCATACAGGTTCCTGTATTGGAACGTTGGAATTTGGCCAAGTTGTAAATATCAACACCACTGGCGGTGGCGGACAAATCTTCCGTGGCACGAATCACGATACGGGCCGCATCCACAGATTGGACGATACCTGTACGCAAAGCAGAAACAGCTGCTTTTGAATCTTTGGCCACAACACGTTCCATACCTGTACCGACCAACGGTGATTCGTTTTTCAATAAAGGCACAGCTTGTTTTTGCATGTTAGAACCCATCAACGCACGGTTAGCGTCATCGTTTTCCAAAAACGGAATCAAACCGGCGGCAACGGAAACAACCTGACGTGGCGACACATCCATCAAATCCACTTCTTCGGATCTGGCTTGAACCACTTCACCGGCCTGGCGGGCTGTCACAAATTCACCGGCCAAACAACCTTTGCCGTCCAATTCAGAATTGGCCTGAGCAATGGTATGGCGGGCTTCTTCCATAGCGGACATATAAACAACTTCGTCCGTCACTTTTTTATCCACAACCTTACGATAGGGTGTTTCAATAAATCCGTATTCATTCACACGGGCATAAGTGGCCAACGAGTTAATCAAACCGATGTTTTGACCTTCGGGTGATTCAATCGGGCAAATACGACCATAGTGTGTCGGATGCACGTCACGCACTTCCATACCGGCACGATCACGTGTCAAACCACCAGGGCCCAAAGCCGACAAACGGCGTTTGTGTGTAATTTCAGACAACGGATTGTTTTGATCCATAAATTGGCTGAGCTGGCTGGATGCAAAGAATTCACGAACGGCCGTTGCCAAAGGCTTGGCATTGACCAAATCAGACGGCATCACCGAATCAATTTCCGTGGATGTCATATGTTCACGCACCAATCTTTCCAAACGCAACAAACCGATACGGTATTGGTTTTCCATCAATTCGCCCACCGGACGCACACGACGGTTGCCCAAGTTATCAATATCATCAATTTCACCGTGGCCGTCTTTGATTTCAACCAATGTTTTCATAATTTTCAAAATATCGGCTTTGCGCAAAACACGAACGGACGGATCAACTTCTTCGTTTGTAAAGCCCAAACGCATATTCATTTTTACACGACCGACGGCCGACAAATCATAGCGTTCCTGATCAAAGAACAATGAACGGAAAGTATTATCGGCTGTTTCCACCACAGGCAATTCACCCGGGTGCATAATTTTGTACATTTCAATCAAAGCTTCTTCACGGGAAGAACTCTTATCGGCCACCAAAGTGTTGCGGATATACGGCCCCACGTTTGTATAATCAATATGTAAAACAGGAATTTCTTTGATTTTTAATTCTTGTAATTTTTTGAAATCGTCTTCGCTGAGCTCATCACCGGCTTCCATCAACACTTCACCGGTTTTTTCGTCAATCATATCCATCGCAACGAAGCGACCGAATAAATCACTTTCTTGAACACGGATTTCTTTCAAACCGTCTTTGGCCAATTTTTTGGATAAAGCAGGTGTCAGTTTTTCGCCTTTGGCCAACACGACTTCACCTGTTTCGGCATTGACCAAATCATAGGCCAACTTTGTACCCTTCATACGTTCGGCATTATATTCGGTTTTCCAACCTTTTTTATCACGTGTCAATGTAATAGTTTCATAGAAGTAGTTCAAAATTTCTTCTTTGCTCATACCGATAACATCGGCCGGATCAATGGTTTTGCCCTCTTTGGCGGCTTCCAAACGTTTTTGTTCGGTATATTCGCTGTCCAAAGCATACAACAATGTTGTGGCCGGTAATTTACGACGGCGGTCAATACGCACATCCATCAAGTCACGGGCATCAAATTCAAAATCAATCCAAGAACCACGATACGGAATAATACGGGCAGAGAACAAAAATTTACCCGATGAATGTGTTTCACCGTTATCATGTCCGAAGAACACACCAGGAGAACGATGCATTTGGCTGACCACCACACGTTCTGTACCGTTCACGACAAAAGTACCACGGTCGGTCATCATGGGTAAATCACCCATATATACATCCTGTTCTTTAATATCACGAATCGTGCGGGCACCGGTGGCTTCATCCACATCCCAAACCATCAAACGCAATGTCGCACGCACAGGGGCCGCAAAAGTTAAATCACGTTTTAAACATTCTTGTACGTCTGATTTTGGTTGATCTAATTCATATTTGACGAATTCCAAATCGCCACGACCGGCAAAATCATGAATCGGAAATACCGATTTAAAAACGGCCTGTAAGCCCACATCTTCACGCTTATCGGCCGGAACATCTGCCTGTAAAAACTGTTTATAAGAACTGATTTGCACATCAATCAGGTTCGGCATTTCGGCCACAGTTTCAATTTTACCAAAGTTTTTGCGCACACGGCGGTGATTTATTTCAGATTTTATCATTTTCAGCAACCCCATTTTAAAAAATCTTTTTTGGTGAAAAGGCACCAATTACCTTTGTTGTTTATTTTACGGGCAAAGAGTTGCCCTTAAAACAAAGAGCAACTCCCCCGAGGTTAAACGAACCTTATTTTAATTCAACCTTAGCACCAGCGGCTTCCAGTTGTTTTTTCATTTTTTCGGCATCTTCTTTAGCAACGCCTTTTTTGACTTCCTTAGGAGCACCGTCCACTAAGTCTTTGGCTTCTTTCAAGCCTAAACCTGTGATACCACGGACTTCCTTAATAACGGCAATCTTGTTGGCGCCGGCTTCGGCCAAGATCACGTCAAATTCTGTCTTTTCTTCGGCAGCGGCAGCACCAGCACCAGCGGCAGCAACGGCCACAGGAGCAGCAGCGCTCACGCCCCATTTTTCTTCCAAAGCTTTTGCCAATTCGGCAGCTTCCAAAATTGTCAAAGCAGACAATTCGTCAATCAATTTATTTAAATCAGTCATTTTCTTTTTCCTTTCTTATGTAACTGTTAAATTAAGCAGCTTGTTCCTTTTCGGAATAAGCTTTTGCAAGTCTGGCCAACTGACCAGCAGGTGCCTGCAACAAGCCAACCAATTTGCCACGCAAACCATCCAAAGACGGCAAAGCGGCCAATTGTTGAACTTTGGCTGCATCAATTTTCTCACCGTTCATGACACCGCCGACAATTACAAATTTGTCGGATTCTTTTGCCATTTTAACCACTGCGCGAGAAGCCGCAATTTCGTCTTCCGAATACGCAATGCCGGTGGGCCCTGTCAATAAATCCGCCATGGATTCACAGGGTGTTCCTGCCAGAGCAAGTTTCGCCAAACGGTTTTTGGCAACTTTATAATTGGCACCATCAGCCCGAATCGCATTTCTTAAAGCTGTTGTTTGGGGCATTGACAAACCATTATTATGGACGACAACCACCAACTTGGCTTTTTTGAAAACGTCAGACATTTGAGCAATCATCTGTTGTTTTTCTTCACGTTTCACTTTTTTACTCCGTTTTAAGAGGGCGAACCCTCTTGGTTTCTACACAGGGACGGACAATTCCTTCCCCACTCTACCCTGTCCAGAAACCGGCTTGCATTCCTTTAACAAAGAAATTTGACCGTTCTGTCTATGTCGGCTGGGGTGCTCCCCGATTGAGTTTATCCCGTGATAAACGCCCACAGTCTTGGACAGGCATTTTTTCGCCCCCGTCTTTGGGACAGGGGCAAAAACTTTTTACCCAACGATTGTCGGAATGGATACTTTCACACCGACACCCTGAGTTGTACTCAAAGCCACTTGCAACAAGTAGACACCTGAAGAAGTAGCAGGTTTTAAGCCTTGTAAAGCTTTCACAAAGGCACGGACATTTTCGGCAATTTTATCTTCCGAAAAACTGGCCTTACCGATACCAGCATGCACAATGGCGCCCGCATCCACACGGAATTGAACTTGACCGGCTTTGGCGGATTTCACCGCATTGGTCACATCCATTGTCACTGTTCCTAATTTGGGATTCGGCATCAAACCTTTGGGACCCAAAATTTTACCAACACGACCCACCAAACCCATCATATCAGGCGTGGCAATCAAACGTTGGAATTCAATTTTACCGGCCAAAATATCGTTCATCAAATCATCATCACCCACGATATCGGCACCGGCGGCTTTTGCTTCGGCCGCTTTTGGACCTTTGGCAAACACGGCCACTTTTAATGTTTTACCCACACCGGCGGGCAAAGAAACAGCACCACGCACCATTTGGTCGGATTGTTTCGGATCAACGCCCAATTTAACGGCAATATCAACTGTTTCGTCAAATTTGGCACTTGTATTGGCTTTAATTAAAGCAATTGCTTCGTCCAGAGTATAGAGTTTCTTTTCAATACCTTCGTAAGCTTTTTTCAATCTTTTACCGTATTTCATCTCTTACCCCACAACTTCAATACCCATAGAACGTGCTTGACCGGCCACCATTTCCATGGCAGCTTCCACTGTATGACAGTTCAAGTCCGGCATTTTCTTTTCGGCGATTTCTTTTACTTGAGCACTTGTGATTTTACCAGCCTTTTCACGACCAGGCGCTTTGCTGGCGCTTTTCAAGTTGGCAGCCTTTTTAATGTAATAGCTGACCGGCGGTAATTTTGTCACAAAGCTGAATGTACGATCTTTGTAAGCTGTAATAATCACAGGAATCGGAGAACCGGGTTCTTCTTTTTGTGTTTTGGCATTAAAAGCCTTACAAAAATCCATAATGTTTAAGCCTCTTTGACCCAAGGCAGGACCCACGGGCGGGGACGGGTTTGCTTTACCAGCTTCAATTTGAAGTTTAATAAAGCCCAATATTTCTTTTGCCATTTTATAACCTCTTTTTTTCTAGCAATGTTTTTCAGTTCATTCAGCCTTTCAGCCTTGAAGTTTCGTAGTCCGATGATGGCTCATCTACTACAAAGGGACAGGTACGAACTGATTTTACCCACCCTTTTAAAATTCTTAACGTTCTTTTTGACGACACCCCAAACGTTTTGCATTTTTTCTGACCGATACAGTCGGCGTTTTCTTTTCTGAAACATCCTCGTTCATATCAGCCAAAGCCTTTAATTTTTTCAAACGTTCTTTTCTGGCTTGATACTCTATTTCCATACGCAATTCATCACAATCCATCCGACCAAACATTAAACCCATCTTACACCTTCTTTACCTGAGAATAAGTCAATTCAACCGGTGTTGCACGACCAAAGATAGAAACCTGCAATTTCAAACGTTCTTTTTCGGCATCAATTTCTTGAATTTCACCCACAAAGCTGGCAAACGGACCATCCATAATCTGAACCTGTTGACCAATTTCATAAACACAAGCCACACGGGGTTTAGACACCCCTTCTTCCACTTGATTCAAAATGTGCTGAGCTTCTGCTTCGGTAATCGGGGTCGGCTTTTTACCACCCAAGAAACCCGTTACCTTCGGTGTTTTGGCAACCAAATACCATGTATCGTCCGTCATTTCCATCTTGGCCAACACATAGCCGGGGAAAAATTTGCGTGTTGATTCTTTTTTAGCACCGTTTTTAACAGACACCACCTTTTCTGTCGGTACCAATACCTCAGCCACTTTATCCTGCAAACCCTTTTTCACAGCCTGCTCTTTAATAAAATCAGCCACTTTCTGTTCAAAACCAGAATACGCGTGAATCACATACCAACGCATTACCTATCCTCCAATAATCCAACTCACCACACGGGCAAAAGATAAATCCACACAAAATAAAAAGGCCGCCAAAACCACACTGGCCACAATAACCACAAAAGTCCCACGCAACACATCATTGCGGGGCAGCCAAGTAATTTTTGCCACTTCTTGTTTAACTTGTCTGATAAATTGTGCCGGTGATGTCATTTTTTATGCCTTTCATGCCTTTATCTAAAATAAAGGTTGGACTATTATAACCGATATTCAATCTATTGTCAACTGTTTTTTAAAAAACACCAAAACATTTTTTCAAAAAAGAACATTCCGGGCAATTTTACACAAAAAACAGCCCCTCAAACTGAGGGGCTGAGGTTTTATTTATCTGTACAAATTACACCTCCCACTCTTTCACCATCTTGCTCAAAACTAAATAAATTTGAACCATAGGAACCATTGTTTGACAAAAATCCCCCCGTCTGATCAGATGCAGACTTACAAACATAAGAGTACGCCCAAGTTCCATCAGTTTCGTACCAAGTTTCCGCCAATCCAACACAATGGGTGCTGTTGACATCACAACCGAATTCTTCCCATGTCGCCAATCTTTTTCCCATCGCTGAACATATATCCAATGCCGTCCACCAATTAGCACTTGCCGGATATCTACCCTCTGAAGCATAAGAGGTAAACTTTTGAAATTTAGATTCCACTTTCCACTCAGATAAAGGAAAACAATATCCTTTTTCAGGTTTCGGATCTGTGGGAATCGTTTCTTCAAAAAATTGACAGTATTCACCCGAATCACAATTGATGTATGAGGTACAGGATTTTAAAAAAGCATCAGGATTAAAAGTAGCACAAGAACCATTCACACAGTTTCCATTAACAGTCCCTGTCATGAAATCCAGAAAATCACATGGGGTTCCATCTGGCAAAAAAGTAATCTGACCACTTTCTGGATCACAAGTGCCACATTGAAATTCATTCAGATGTTTTACAAGAGCCATCGCTTTTAATTCATCTCCTGAATTCGCTATTTCATCCATTAATTGTTGAAGATAATCCATATCATAAAAGACACAACAAGTTTGTGTTTCCGTACATGAAACCTGTTGACAGGTTAAATTTCCCTCTTCTGAACCATCGGGCAAGCATTGACCATCTTTTGTGCCATCACCATCTGAATCACAATTAGAGTTCTGTAAAGAATTTCCAATCACATACATATCTTCTATTGTCTGACATTGCTTGCACGCAGGAGCTGTCACACCACGGCAACAATCCGTGGAATTGGAACATTGACCACTACCGCTGGATGCTTCAACACACCATGTTTTACCGGCCTTTTGACAATCTTCCGGATTTGTAATGTTTTTATCAATTACCGATTCCGTCTTTGGTAAATCCGTTGTCGATAAATCCTTATTAAACGTCATCAATGCGGTCTTGGCGTTTTCATCACAAACAATATCTCGAACCATTCCACCCATAGATGATTTCATTTGTTCACAAACATTATCGTCAATATTTGAAATTTTTAACTTGAATGTATTATCGCCGTCCGTATATG
>SUVA01000009.1 GCA_015062245.1 Alphaproteobacteria bacterium | reverse complement strand
TCGGCGTTTCAATAAATGCGGCAATCATTGCATTCACAATGGCGGCCTGCAGTTCTGACCGCTCATAATGATCGAGCATTTTGAACATCGGCATAATGGCACTTAGGACAGGCTTTCCACGATTTTGACCAATTCGGCTGATATCGTGAACGTGTAGAACTCGTCTTCGGCCAAAAGGAGTAAAAGCCGAAATACGCTCCCAAGACGCAATTCCTGTCCAATAATCGCCCGGATGGTCTTTTTGAATGTGATAGGCAATGGGGGCTCCATACTTATCAATTTCAATACCACCTCGGAGTGTTTTGGTATCGCTGACATTATTGGGGTTTGATAATCTGTCAGGCTCTACCAACTGTATGGCCGTTGAAAAAGGTCTGTCTTTCAACCATAACGGCAAAGCCAAAGCCTCGCCATTGATAAGGCAGGACTTGAAAACTTGTGTCGTTAGGCCATGAAAGTTTAACTTCTTGGCGGCATCGCAGTTAAATGTTTCTGCCCATGAACGCCAAAGACCTTCCACCTTTAATTGCCATTCTTCTTCCCATTCTTTGGTTTTACCTAATGCTTTATAATCCGGCTTGACCGACAAGCGAAACCCTGTACCGACAATGTTATCGGATAAGGTTTGCATGGCACCCGAAGCCACACCATGGTTACGGGCCAAATCCCTTGAACGGGCAACAATTGTATTTAATTCCGGTAATAGGTCGCTGTCCGCCGACCCACGTCCGGGGAGCCAAGAAGCAATCTCTCGTAAAGAGTGCGAGGCTGATTTATGTGATGTGTCTGTCATTAGAATGCCACCTTTATCATACGTCTGCGAGAGGTTGTCGTTTTACCTTCGGCCGCCGCAATTTGAGATTTTAGACTTGAGATATAACTTTCCAAAGCCGCTCGTGAGGTTTGGTTGTAGGTCACCGAACCGAAATTGCCGACATTAACCGAAACTTCTTTGGCTCCGATGAGCAGTTTATGGTAGGCTTCTTCTGCCTCAATCAGTCTTGTTTTCAAAATTTCAATGTTTATAACCATGGATCATTCACCTTTGTTGGTTGAAGTTGTATAAATTTAGGTTGTTTTTTAACTTTTACCTTTTGGTTTGGTGTTTGCGGAATAACAGCCTCCAGTTCTTGCCAGCCTTTTTCTGATATCCGATCAAGACCATATATGGCCGCACCGGCTCTTGCATAAACCCGGCAGTCCAGCGCTTCGTTCCGTCTGGCAGGATCCTTTTCCCAAACAGGTTTTGGATAGCCATTGGAAATCTTGATGATTTGGCGCTCAGCTGTTAACTGGCGGAAATATTCCTCGGCATATTGAGGGAAATGGCATTTTCCAAAATCAGTTGCATTTTCGCCAACCCGTTCCATCTTTAACCACCGGTAAAGCTCGGTCTTGATCACCGGACCGGATACGTTCCAGACCTTCAAGCCCTTTTTCTTGGTGTCGGCTTTAGAGGTGGACAAAAGCATTGCTGTATCACGACTTTGCCCTTTAATCGCAACGACTGTCCGAGGTAAGCTGGCTCTAGCACCCGATCCCCCCCAAACTGCCTGATTAAAGCGCCGCACAAAATTGTAAACATCCTGTGTGGCGTAACCGGAGTCAACGCACATTACCCGGATGGGCATTGTGATCCCACTTTCGTGAGGGTAGTCTTTATTAATGACTTCAGTGAGTTTGGCCCAAACTTCAGGTTTAGCCGTGTCGCCATCTAAAACGTAATAATCAACAGACCAGCTCTGTTTTTGCCGGCCCCAAGCAACAACCTCACATTCAATACGGTCTTTTTGAATATCCACACCGGCTGTCAAGAACAATCCACCCATCGGAACCGTCCCGATTGGGTAGGTTTCGCGGGTTTCATAAAGACGTTGCCACTCGGGGGCATCGCTTTCCTGTTCGTAAGTTTCGCCTAAAATGGTATTCCGAAATCCCTGAACCAGTGCCGGATTTGTTTTGGTCTTTTCAAAAATGTCCATACATTCTTTCCATGAAAGCCACCCGACCGGCGAGTAAAGTGAGGATAAGTGGAAACCTGCGGTTAATCCATCCCCGGTGGCAGTTGCTTGCCAATGCCCTTGGGCAAGCATTTGTGTTTTATAATGTTCGCCAATTAGTTGATGGCAATGACAACATTCGTAGGCCACCTTGCCATTTTCGGCGCGGATGTTGTCCCATTCTAAACGTTGGAAACCTCCGCAAAAAGGACACGGGACCATGTAATAGCGCTGATCCGACAGGCTAAATTCCCGCTCAATGTTGGATAATCCCTTGATTGTGGGCGTGGAAACTAAGAATATCTTTTTACGTTTATTAAAGGTAGCCGTCCGCCGCTCAGCCAACAGGATCGGATCACCTTCACCATCTAAATCATGCGGATAACCATCAATTTCATCCATAAATAAGTATCTGGCCGGCATGGAACGCAAGCCCACCGCCGAGTTTGCTCCGGTCATCACTAACACGCCCCCCTGAAAGTCCTTTGACAGCATGGTATTACCTTTATCCCGGGAACGGGGAGAGCTGACAATCCCTTTTAAAGGGGGACAGTCCTCAATCAGTGGATCAATCCGTTGTTTGGAATTACGTTTAGCCATTTCCACCGTAGGGGAGACTGCCATAATTGGACCGGGGGCTTTATGCATAATATAGCCGATCCAGTTATTACCGCATTCTGTCCCGCCGATCTGCGCCCCTTTCATAAAGACAATTTTTTGAATGGGGCTTCTGGGCGACAGGCAATCCATGATTTCTTTCAAATAAGGAGTACGTTCTGTTCGCCAGCGCCCAGGCTCCGAGGCAGACTTACTGGATAAAATCCGGTATGCATCAGCCCAATCCGATACCGACATATAAGAATCCGGTTCTACCCCACGAAAAAATTCAGCATCAATAAAGGCATTTGCATCAAAGCTCTCGGTTGATGAGGTCTTTGCTTTCTGATAAAAGTTTTCTGACATATTCATCTAATATCGTCACCGTTTTGTGTTCATCTGTTCCCAGTTCTGAGGCAATTAATGCCCCGTATCGTGTGGGAAATGCAATAAATAAATCCCTTAAAGAGCGCCCCAAATTAAAGGCGTAAGCGCCCGCTTTTTTACGGTCTATCGTTTCCCCTGTAATCATCCGCCATTTGGCTTTGGCCAACATAGCCCGGTAATAAACATCGGCTGTTTTTGCCTGCTGAAATGTATTGGCATTTTGCCGAAAAGAGGCAACCTGCGGTTCCTGTTCCTGGAACAATGGGTCCGTTTTATGACTTTTGGCCGGATCCGTGTTCATGAACCAGTCTCGGTTGGCCTCATCCACATCAATTTTCCCATTTGGTTGGGTTTGGATGCGACCAGCGTGGATTGCCTTTTGTACAGCGCTCAACTGGACCCCCCGTATCCGGGCATATTCCCGAAGTGATACTTTTTTTCCCATATTTCTTCACTTTTTTGCATTATTTACTGGATATAATTTTATTTCCAAGCATTCATTGTAGTCGTGTTAAACATTCAACAGAAAGGATCAAAAATGACAACACAAAAAAAGAAACAACCTACCTCTCAAGTTATTACAGATAAAGAGCTTGGAAATAAATTAACTGAAGCCTTGGCAACCCTGTCAGAGGAGGACACAAGGACCGTAAAAAATCTCTCCGTCCATTATAAAAACGCCATGATGGTTATCATGCTGTCCCGTCCGGAAGGGGCTACTTTAAAAGAGATAGCCACTCAGCTGAACTGGAAAGAAAACTCCGTGCGTGGGGCCATGTCCCTGTTTGTTAAAAAGCAAACAGACGTAAAGTTGACCTCTGAAAAGAAGGATGGCATCCGGACTTATTATCTAAAGGCCAACGCGTAGCGACTGGGATTTTACAAAAAAACTAGGATTTTTCAAAAAATCCCAGTTTTTTTATTTCCAATTATTCTACGTTAAACCATTCCATACAGGTGGCAAGTAAGTGGTCATAATTGCCGGATGTTGCTTCCGCCTGAAAGGTATCGCGTTCTTCTTGGCTTAATCCGGCCCGGCGCATCGCCCGCAAACATATACCTAATATATTAAATGCATTCCCGTCTTTACCGGTCAGCTGGACCGTAATATCAGGATATTTTGGCATGGTGTTCCTCCATTTTTTTCAGTTCTTCAAAAACGCTCAGCCGGCGATCAACTGCTTTTTGAGCTACAAAGACCGCTACGCCTCCTTCTTTTAAGGATACAAAACAAACAAGAAGTTCAACTTTCTCTTTTGTAAGTGCTTTTTGAGCTTCTTCGAAGGCGTGGCTGAGTTCCTCCATCCGTTCTTTAGGCACCTTAGAAGCAGGTTCCTTTTTCGGTTGGGGATAAGGCTGATATCCATAAAAATCTTTTCCCTTTGCGACCAACATCGTATCTACAACCCCATTGTGGCTGTTAATAATATCGGCGGCCTTTTTTATTTTTATCTGTAATGTTTTGGGTACATTCTTATACATTTTTAATCCTTCCAAATCGGGTAAATATCACCGCTATCTAAATCTGAGCTATAACCAAGGAGCTTTTTCAGTTCGTCTTGCGAGTGCAGGACCACGCCGCCGATGCATTTAATCGTTACGCCGTAGGTCTTGCAGAGTTTGGTTAAATCCTTGGCGAAATTCTCATAAGCGCGAGGCTTTACGTCCGGGAATGCTTTCGGGTCCACATAATAGCGGAACTCCTTAATCAGGCGGATCGTGCTCATTTGCCGTTTAAATACTGAGGCGAATGTTTCCAGGTTAGTGCTGAGTTCTTCGGCAAACTCGTCAGCGATGTGGCGGCCCCAGCGACTGTCCATCAGCCCTAAGGTTTGTTGCGGGGTTAAGCCCTTGGATTGGATTATCTCGGCGGCCTTATCCCAAAATGCCTGCATTTCCTTTTTATGTTCTATATGGTTGCTGGCGGTTCCCCAAAATCCCCAGGTTTTGTTTTGTGTCTTTAAAATCTCAGTCATTGTTTTTCCTTTCTAGTTAATGCTGATTTCAAATCTTTTGCCTTCGTCCTCGGGCTTTGTCTTTAAGACCCCGTTGCGTTCCAAGACCTCGGCGATTTCGTCCCGGTCACCGGACCAGGCAAGGTAACATTCACCGGTCTTGTTTAATTCCTCGGTATCTTGCCTGTGGTAAAAGACCACCTTTTTGGCATCCATCGGTACCGCGGCCCAAGCGCAGGATTGACAGCACATAAAGTTTTGTCTTGCAAAATATCCGAGCTTACGGAGCTCTTTAAAGGCTTGGTTCAGGTTTGCTTTTTTATTCATCATATCGACCTCCTTATTTAACCTCTATGCCTAAGTAGCGGCAGTAGCTTGAACCAGACGGGTCGGCGTAAAGTGTCGGTTGGCCGTCTGCTGTAATCTCAACCACCTGGCGATATTCATGCTCACTAGAGTAGCCGCCTTTGCCTTTTAAGAAGCCGTAGTCGTTTAATGGGTTCTTGCATACTCTTTTATGTTCGGCTGGTGTCAGGTTAATGATTTCAACCACCGCCACAGTTTCAAGTCTGTCGCTGTTGGCTCTGGTTATGCTCTTTACTTCGTCGAGGTCTGCGGGCTTTCTGACCATGTAAGTTTTAACTGTCTTCATTTCGTATCCTTTTATTTTAGTTTTTGCGCGGGCCATCATGCCTTTGCTTACAACACAACAATCGCTCTTATTCGAATTTATATCCAGTTATTTCTGCATTATTTTTAACAATAACTACTTGATAAATAATGATAATTAAAAATCAGCCAAATGATGCGGGAAAATACCGCCAATATGCGCCTGCAACTTTCTTTTCAGCATATTGTCCGACTATTCTTCATTCTCCCACAGAACAGCCTTTTTGCCAGTCATTTCTTCCCAGCGTTTGATGATCACATCGCAGTATTTCGGATCTAATTCGACGACTCGAGCGACTCGGCCTAGCTTTTGACAGGCAATCAGCGTGGATCCAGAGCCCCCAAATCCATCCAAAACAATATCCCCCAGTTTGGAGCTATTTTCGATGGCCCGCATAACCAGCTCCACCGGTTTCATAGTCGGGTGCAAATCGTTCCGGACGGGCTTGTTGTATTCCCAAACATCGGACTGATTTCTGTCCCCACACCAGTGGTGTTCTTTATCTTTAACCCAACCGTAAAGGATAGGCTCATATTGCCGTTGGTAATCTGACCGACCCAAGGTGAAGGTATTTTTGGCCCAAATGATAAAGGTGGACCATTTACCCCCTGCCGCTACAAACGCATTGTAAAGGGTATGCAGCTCTGAGGAACTCATACATACATAAGCGGCCCCCCGGCAATACATCAACATATTGGATAAACTGTCTGTCAAGAACTGGCCAAAGTCCTCGCCCAAGTTATCGTTCATGATCCGCCGATCGTGATTGGGACTGGAATGGTACCGGAGCGCATCCTTCATTGTGGCCCCATAGTTCACATTATAGGGGGGATCGGTAAAGATCATATCGGCGATATCATCTTGCATCAGCTTTTTGATATCATCAATCATGGTTGTGTCCCCACAAATCAACCGGTGTTTACCCAAAATCCAAACATCGCCTCTTTTGGTAATCGGCTCTTCGGGTGGTTCAGGTACCTCATCATCCTTGTCAGAGACCTCTGGGTTAGTTTCCCCGAACAGTTCAATCTCTTTCAATTCGTCCGGATTAAAGCCCAACAGGTCCAAATTAAAATCCTCTTCCTTTAAATCCTCCAATTCTAAGTGGAGCATTTCTTCGTTCCAGCCGGCATTCATTGCAATTTTGTTGTCGGCTATGACCAAAGCGCGGCGTTGCGTTTCTGTCAGGTGGGGCAGTTGGATGACGGGTACCGTTTTCAGGCCCATCCTTTGGGCGGCCATTAACCGGCCATGACCGGCAATGATGACATTGTCCTTATCAATCAGAATGGGGTTTGTGAATCCAAACTCCTTGATGCTGGCCACAATTTGTGTGACCTGTTCTTCGTTGTGTGTCCGAGAATTACGGGCATAGGGGATCAGTTGATCCACCGGAAAGTTTTCTTGAAAATGCATGTTAATTCCTTAAAAAAGAAAGGGTGACCACCCAAATCGTATAGGTGACCACCCAAAAGAGAGGACTACCCCTCAAAGGCGTTGATATTACTGGTGTTTGAGATACCCCCGACCACCAAACAAAAAGGCGTTTCGCTAAAAAAATGCCGCGGCTTGCGTCCCCGCATAGCGAGTAAGATGAGGAAGGACCCAGGGTAGCAGGGGCTTGAGATTAGACTAAACCATTCAGACAAAGCCGCGCAAACACGGGCTTTCTGAGGTCTAAACTTTCAATCAGTTCAGTTGGTGTTTTGTTGATGGACAGGTTGAGTTCTTTGCGTTCATTCCCCTTGATCGTTTTGATGACAGCACTGGGGAGTTCTGCCCGTCCAATGCAGGAGGACAGGAACACAAAACACGCATCATTATCTGCCAAGTATTGAACAGCCAACCGGCGGGCGTAGAGGTTCAAGGTTAAATCAGCCTTGCTGGCATCCTTGGTCCAAGGACTTCCACCTCCAATCGGGCAAGCAGTGGAATAAAAATCACAGGCCAGTTTCCGTCCCGTGATCCCACAGTCAGCAATGGCCGAGTGGGTTTGATACACGCCCGTTCCATTTACGATGATCTTGTCGGGGACTTCCCCCAAAGTGTCACAGATGAACTCTTCCAGGCTTTCAGGTTTTAACATGGGTACTGCCGCAATCGCAGTTTCAACATGGCCATCGTCCGCCAAGGTAATCTGCGTTTTAATGTCAATCCCCAAGTTATCACTTTGACGTGCTTTCATGTAAAGAGAATTGTTTAATTTTTTGGCCAGGAACAGTTCGCTGTTGATAAGCCCATCGCCCTGACAAGCAAAACCCACAAATACCCCTTGGTCACCCCAGCCATTTTGCTGGACACCCTGACCAATATCGGATGATTGCACCCCGATCAAGTTCAGGATCTTGATTTGGTTAATGTCAATGGCGTGCTTCCCCCAAATCGTGGCATAGCGTTCATCATACCCGACTTCGCGCAAGGCTTGTCGGACATGATCCTTAATCCCTGCCATATCCACATGGCCGGTCACTTCTCCCCCCAAGATGACGTTGTTATCTTTCACCATCACCTCAACGGCATACCTGACCTCGGGGTCTTGTTCAATTAAACGATCTAAAATATAACTTGAAATGTAATCGGCTGTTTTATCTGGGTGGCCAATCGACACCGCTTCTGCTGTTTTACGCATAAAGCTTTCTCCTGTTTAGTCCGCTTTAGTGGGACAAGTCGGCTTAAATCCACATCACCTCATCACCCGATGAGGTTAGGTTTATTTTGCCAAATTTAATGAAAAAAATCAAGGGGAGTGGTGCTTGTTCGCATTCCACTCCCGATTGTACTCAAAATATAGCGATTTTTTGGAAAAATGTTAAGTCTTTTTATGTTGACAACATTTTTTTGATTTTTGTTTCATCTGAATTTTCATCAAAGCACGATCGTAAATCCGCCACAGATGAACACGCGTGCGCCCCAATTCCCGGCAAAGGAGTTTCCAAGGTAAACGGTTGGCTCGCTTCCAAACCAAGTTGTGCTCATAGGGGGTAAGGAGGGGTAACCATTCCAAAACCACCATCTCCCACAGGCCCACCTGTGCCTGTGTTGGGCGAGGACGAACCAGTCGCCGATCCATGAAGGCTAACTCTTGGGGCGTATAAATAATCTCGGGTATACAAGAACGATACTTGGGCGGGCGAACTGGAGGCATCAGACGTTCCACATAAGCCGCTGTTTCCAAAGTGTCCTTGATTTCATCCAAAGTCAGTTCAGTCATTATAACCTCCGATCTCTTTGCAATAATCAATGATCTTGCCGCTATCCAGCCAACCCAATTCCTCAGCTTTTCTAACCAATGGGCCATAACTAGAAAATCTGAGCTCCGGATAAGTACGTTCCACATCATTTATCACCTGTTTGGCTGCCCACTCATAAACACCCGGCAGAACTTTATGTCCACCCACGTAAAAAGAACACATTCTTTTACGGATTGGATCCGTTTCTTCACGGGGTTCACGGAGTTTCTTTTCTATTTCGGCAATTTTTTGCTTGATGTCTTCTTCTTTGCTTTTATCAAACAACTGCGCCCGCATATGACTGATTGTTGGAAAACGCATAGACTTTTGCTGGCGCACTATATGAAACGCCGCTTCCTCCACCTGGGCTAGGGAATAACCATGAAGTGTTTCGTTCCACAGCTTGATGATTTTACCAACATCCTGTCCATCCTTGGGATTTTTTTGCCAGCTGGGAATTCCATAAATATCCGCAAAAATCTTCAAAACCGTTTTGGTTTGAAGGCTGGCTTTTTCCATTTTGTCTTCTTCTTCCATCATAAAGCCTCCAGCCATGCATCAATGTCTGTTGCCTGTTTTGGAGGCACGTCTTTGTTCCTGCGCTCCCACGTATGAACACAACATTTCCAGTTCTTGATTTTATTTTTGCCAAGCATCCAGTCCTTGGCCTCGTAGAAGTTGTAGAAGTGTTCAGCATCCACTCCATTTTGACGAGCCTCACAGTATGCCCGAACTTCCTCGATGGTTGGTTTTATGAACGGGATTTCTTTTTTCTCTTTTTTCTTTTTTTCATTCTTCTTCTTTTTAACCTTCTTATTATCATTTACATTTACATTTTCATTCCCATTATCATTACCATTTACATTATCATTATACATACCACTTATACCAGTCGTATCATTTCCACCGATAACATCCGTGAAATCAGCCTGCTTTTTCCAGCGCTTTTGGATATTTTTCTTGTTGCGCTCAGAGCGTTTTCGGTATTCATCAATGTTTTGATCAAAGATAGGTTGCATTATTTCAAAGCACCCCAGGCCACGTTCCGAAAGACCAACGGGGAGTTTTTTGAACATATGGTATTCAAAAATTCCTTTAAATAATCGGCCAGCGCTGATGTCATCAAGATTTTTGATGGCATTGTAGAACGAGGTATAAAGGAGAAAAGACATTTTAACAATCATTATCCACCTCCTTGGACTGTTTTACACGCTGGATACCTTGGATCCATTTAAGGGCCATCGTGACACGATTCAGCTCCTGTTTAATATCCTTTTCAATTTTTTTTAGCTCATCCCAGCTCATATTAATGAGGGTCAATGCTGGCAATTTTCTGATCCGCTCATAAGTCGTCCTATTTTGGTTGTAATGCATTTTGGCTCCTTTCATCTTTTTGCTTTACATTCAAAACAAGCCCGCAAATCAAAAAATCGTTCTCACTTTTTATAATTTTTTTTGATTTTTTCAAAAATTTTATAAATCGTGTTTTTGGAAACGCTGTATTTGGAAGCGATTTCATCCAGGGAATATCCCTCTTTGACCAAATTCAACAGAGTGTATTCTTTGGGACTCAATCCTTTCGTTAAATCATTAAGCAGGATCCTTATATCTTCTCGGGAAATATCATTATCATCTGCCACTTCTCGCGGATCTGTTTCCACATCGTCCAAAGAAAGAAAAAGACCAAAGCGCTGGCGAGCTTTGGTCCTTATCAATTTAGTGGCTTGATTTTTTAACGATGTTACCACATAAGATTCGTGGGGGATTTTCTGTCGGTGAAAATGCTCTAGATAATAAAGGATAAGTTCCTGGATGATGTCCTCCTTTTCATTCGAGGAAAATAATTTGTGACTGAGAAGTCTTCTGCCTTCACGAGCAATAGTAATTTGAACGAATTCAGGGAGACCTGTCGTTTTTAACAATATTTTCATTTATAGACCTTTCATTTAAGTTGAACAGGTCTATATTTTCTCATCCAAAAGTATGCATTTACAATCAAATATTGACTTTTGGATACAAAGAAATATCATTATATGTCAATGATATATATAATGATAATCCTATATAAATAAACTGGTATATTTTTTAAAAAAAGTTTCTTGAAAATTTAAAATAAAAATAGCCCGATTCGCTTTTAAATAAATCCATATTTTTTTCGTTGTTCAACCCAAGAAACAGGAATGGGATCTTTTATAAGGTCTGAAATTTTGAGCGATAGAGGTTGTCTACCTGCAATAATCGCTTCAATAATATCAGGTGCTAGTCGTGTTAAACTCATAACACGGGCCATATAGCTTCGATCCAATCCCTCTTTTTTTGAAAGAGCTGTAAATGAGGAGCCTGCATCTATTTTACTTTGCCATACATGCGCTTTACCTAATGCTTGAAACAGAGTGTCATCTACAATTGGTTCTTCATCTTTTGGCGGCAAAATTGTTAACCGTCCTCTTTTCTTAGCAAACGAAATATTGTAAACCAGTTCCACCATATCATTGTTTGATTCACAAACTCTAAATTCTCTGTTACGGGTAAATTTTAATGCTTCTCTTCCAAAAGGAAATAAGCGGATAATGATGCAATCTTTATGGAGTATAATTCTCGAAATCGTCATTTCTAAAATTTCTCTTATCACCTTCAATGGAAGCTTATCAAAAAATAACGAAGGATTTTTCAGATGGTTAAAAATCTCTGTTACACCTACTTCAGGCATAGTATTCTTTAGTTGTCGAGCTAACTCATCTATAATTTTAGGTGATTTCAAAATGTCCTGAACTTTGGTTAAAACAAATTTCTCAAGTTCTCCTGCTGGAATATTACCTAACTCACATAAATTATACCCTTCCTTAGCCGCACGCCATGAAACATAGTATTCATACCTTTTTTTGTTTTTAGTGGTATGAGTTGGCATCATTGCACAGTGACAACAGCCACACTCAATCAGACCCTGTAATAATCGTGATTTTCGTTCTGGACCAAGTTGAAAACGATGTTCTGAATTATGTTTTTTAATTATCTGAACCTTATTCCATTGTTCCTCAGAAATAATTGCTTCATGAAGCCCCGGATAAAGAACACCGTTATGTCTTACTTTTCCTAAATAAATCGTGTTACTCAAGATGAAGTTAACTCCCAAATGACTAAACTGTTTTGCTTCAACCACCCCCTTGGCACGTTGTAATCTCGGTTTATTTTTGTATCCATTTTGATTTAAAAATCGAGTTACAGTTCGCTCGGATTTTAATTCACAGTATTTATCAAAAATCAGTTTAATCAATTTAGCCTCCTTCTTGTTGATAACTAACCTTTTATCCACAACATCGTACCCAAGGGGAACAACTCCCCCCATCCACATTCCCCGTTTTTTAGAGGCTGCTACTTTATCCCGAATACGTTCAGCATCCAATTCCCTTTCAAATTGAGCAAAAGAAAGAAGAATGTTAAGAGTCAGGCGTCCCATTGAATCACAGGTATTAAAATTTTGCGTAACAGATACAAAGGAACATTTGTGGGCATCCAAGACTTCAATTAGTTTTGAAAAATCTATCAAGGAACGTGTCAGACGGTCAATTTTATAAACGACGATCATATCAATTTTGTCCTGCTTTACATCTTCCAAAAGACGTTGCAAAGCGGGACGGTCTATGTTCCCTCCGGAATATCCCCCATCATCGTATCGCTCTTCCAGCGCAACCCATCCTTGATAAGATTGACTTTTAATATAACTCAATCCGGCATCCCGCTGAGCTTCCAACGTATTATATTCTTTATCTAAACCTTCCTCTGTTGATTTTCGGGTATAGATTGCACATCTAACTTTCTTCTGTTCTTCCATCATCTTTTCCTTTCAGTAAATCCAAAAAACACTTTTCCAGAAATTCTCATTCCTGTAATTTTTTTGGCAATTCCCGACAAACTTTTATAATGTCTTCCGTCAAAGCAAAAACCATGTTCCAAAATACGAATTTCGTAATCTTTCCCTTTATAGTTTTTGATGATAGAGGTACCAGCAGGGGCCAGCAATTTCTTTTTCGTTGATTGAGCTTTTGTGTCAAAACTGAGGAGTAATTTTTTAGTGTCCATGGACAATCCTCCAAAGGCCAATTCTTGCATCCGGTACCCAATAACATAATTGTAAAAGCTCCTTGACCTTTTAGGTGGATTACAGTTGAAGTAATCCCTGAATAAGTTTTTGGCTTCAGGTAATGTCATTTCAGCAAGATTTTTTAAATCATCTTCAATCATTGTTAGTTCCTTTCTGGTCACAATGAATGCTTGGATTTTTAGATTTATCCAGTCCTTTCTGCATAATTTTTTCACTTTCTTGCTCTTTCATAAAAGCAACAAAATATGGCAGAATCAATTTAACGAACTTTTCTATTTCGGTCATTTTCAACCTCCTAAACAGAACAAGCCCACAAATCAAAAAATCGTTCTCAAAAATGAAAAAAATTTGAAAATATTTTAGTTCGATGATGTGTATCCTGTGGAAAAGCTACATCGAAAAGTTGAAGTCTTATAAAAATTATAAACATTGAAAACAAAAGGGAGATGGGATTGTGACCTAAAAAAATCGTGTCACAACCGGAATGTATACATTTGGGGGATTTTGAGTAAAAATAACCCTAGTGCAGTAAAATGTGTCACACTTTTTAGGTCACATATAAAAAACAAAACCAGTGCAGATTTTGCGGGCTGAAGCCGCTATTCAGATAAAAATAAAAACCGAAAGTATAACCTTCCGATTTTATCAATGGTGGGCGCGCAGAGACTCGAACTCTGGGCCCGCTGATTAAGAGTCAGCTGCTCTACCAACTGAGCTACGCGCCCCACAAAATAAATTATAGCCGAAACATCCCCAAAAGTCAATGTTTTTTTGAAAACAACTGACAACAATATCAAAACAAACCTCTTGAATGTTTAATTTTAATTATTGAATAAACACGAAACAAACATTAAATCTTAACGGGGGAAAAATGAATTTTTATTATTTCTTGGCTGTATTGGCTGTCTTTTTTTGGAGCTTTAACGTCATCATTGCTGATGTATTGGTGAACGCTTTGACACCTTGGCAGATATCGTTTTTCCGATGGATTATCGCCACTATTTTAATCTTGCCCTTTACCATAAAATATATCATACACAATCGTCAGGAAATTTTGAAAAACAAAAGCCTGATTTTATGGTCGGCTTTTTGGGGGATTACCATCAGCAACACCTGCGTTTATTATGCGGGGCAAACCGTTCGGCCGATTACTTTATCTTTAATCGGGGCCACAGGGCCTTTGTTTTTGTTGTTTTGGGCATGGTTGATAAAAAATCAAAGATTAAATCGCATTCAATTTATGGGCCTATCATGTACTTTGGTTGGCGTATTGTGGGTCGTCCTGTTTGCCAGAAGCGATAAGCTGGGCGATATCGGTTGGCGTATTGGTGATTTATGGATGTTGGGAACGGCCGTCACTTTTGGATTTTACAGTTTTTTAGCATCCCAAAAACCAAAAGAATTACATCAATTTTCTTTTTTAAGTTTATGCCTGTTTTGGGGGACAGTATTTTGCGTGCCAATGTTTGTTTGGGATTGTTTTTCAAACCCACTTTCATTTCATACCAACTTGACATTAAAAGTCGTTTTGATTTTACTGTTTTTAGGTATATTCAGTTCAACTTTGGCATATTTATGTTGGAACAGAGCTTTGGAAAAAAGTGATATTTTTAAAGTTGGCTTAACCTATTATTTAATGCCTGTTTTTTCCACATTGGAAAGTTGGATACTTTTGGATGAAAAAATATCCTTTTTACAACTCATCGGCGCTTTCATTATTATGGCCGGTATCGTTTTAAGTAATTGGAAAACTAAGAACGTTGATTCAAGCGCTTAAAACAGACGGATTTGATTTTTGCACTTTGTTCAATTTCCCGGCGAACAACTTTTTGCGCCTTAACAAACTTTTGAACATACGGCGATGTTTTATCCATGGCATTTTCTTCAACCAAATCAGCCAAAGCAATATCCAAAGCTTCATCCAAAACCTTTAATGTCTTTGCATCAATCATATTACACCTTTATCAATTGAGCCGTTCCGTCGGGCAAATCTTTGACCGCCCAGCCTTTGGCCTTTAATGTATCACGAATTTCATCAGATTTAGCCCAATTTTTTTCTTGGCGGGCTTTTTTGCGTTCATCCAACAAAGCCTGTAATTCAGAATCAATCTCATATGATTTTTCCTGCATTTCGTCCATCGAAAAGCCCAAAACAGAATCCATTTCGGATAAAATCGCCCATTTGGTGGCCGAATTTAATGAGCCGTCTTTTACAACTTCCCACATCACCGCCAAGGCCTGAGGCATAGCCACATCATTAAAGATGGCTTTATCAAATTTTTCCAACAGGCGTTTTTTGGCCTCTTCATCCACCACGCCGGATAAATCTTTTTTGATTTCAACCACACGGGCGGTCAAATTATCAAATGATTTTTGGGCCGCATCCAAAGCATCAAATGTAAATTGCAACAAAGAACGATAATGGGCCGTCATCGCCAAATAACGATAAGCCAAAGGATGATAGCCTTTTTCCTTTAATGAATCCACCGTCAGAATATTGCCCAAAGATTTGGACATTTTAATATCCTTTAATTGCAAAAATTCATTGTGAACCCAATAATTGACCCATTTATGACCAAAGCAACCTTCGGATTGAGCCCGTTCATTTTCGTGGTGAACCGCCACATGATCCACACCACCACAATGAATATCAATGTATTCACCCAAATATTTGGAAGACATCACCGAACATTCAATGTGCCAACCGGGATAACCACGTCCCCAAGGGGAATCCCATTGTAAAATTTGATTTTCAAACTTGGATGAAGTGAACCACAAAACAAAATCGGTCGGATTACGTTTATTGGCGTCTTCTTCCACACGGGCACCGTGTTGCAAACCATCAATGTCTTTATGCGATAATTCACCGTAATGGCCAAATTGAACAGTATCAAAATAAACATTACCGCCCGATACATAGGCCAAACCTTTTTCCTGTAATTTTTGAACAAATTCAATCATGTCCTGAACATGTTCGGTGGCACGGCACACCTTTGTCGGACGCAAAATATTTAAAGCCTGACTTTGATAAAAAAATGAATCTTCATATTTGCGGGCCAAAGCCAACACATCCATTTTTTCCTGTTCAGCGGCCTTTAACATTTTATCTTCACCGGTATCTTCATCCGACGTTAAATGCCCTACATCCGTGATATTCATCACATGTTGCACATCATAGCCGGCACGCATCAAAGTACGGCGCAAAAAATCTTCATTCAAATAAGTTCTTAAATTGCCGATATGCGGATAGCTGTACACGGTCGGACCACAACAATACATTGTGGCCACCCCTTGTTTTAACGGTACAAATTCTTCCACACGGCGATTGATGGTGTTATAAAGTTTCATGTTCTTTCCTTTCCCATACGACACAGGGGCTTTCTGTGTTTTACAACATTATTTATCGGGCGCATATAACAATAAGATACATGCGATGCGTTTTCATCTTTATCCAACACAAAATATGCGTCAGGGACTTTTTCCAAAAAGTTCAAAATAAATTGACGTTCTCCTTTGATACTTTTATAACCGGATTCATCCTGCATTGAATGATAAAGTTTTCTTTCACTCAAAGTCGTTTCAACATCCAAAGAATAATAGCGCACTTTTTTATTATTTCCCATTGTCATTAAATCCGAATGCATACCGGATGAAACATACATCGTAAAATCAGGCATTTCAAAGCAAACCGTTTGATATCCGTCATTCATTTTTTGACGAATTGTCAGATTATTTTTTTTATAAACTTCCCGTGAAAATTCACCCAAAGAATCCCTTTTCCAACCAACCGGATTATCCCATTGATATTTATCCAACGTTTTTTGAACTGTTTTTTTTGTATCTATTTGCATTTAGCGTCCTTGATTTTTTTGTAAATTCACATTTTTAACAGCTTGGCTTAATACCACAGGAAATTCCGGATGCTTATGTATAAAACGATGCACATAAGATTCTCTTCCATAAGTTTGTTTTTTATCCCCGATAACAACCGCCCGATAATTAAATCCCCCTTCTTTATCCGTTGGCACAGACACAATGGAATAAGACAGCACTGGTTTTCCATCAACATAATACACCGCCTGTCCCAATGCCAATCTTTCTTTATCCGTTTCCATGGCCACCCCTCGACAATCACCGCAATAGCTTTGCCAAATTTTAGACGATTTATCATTTTTCAAATAGCGCACATGCCCCGCTAATTCAGGGTGGAACAAAGAACTGTCCCAATCATATTTTTGAAGTGTTTTTTGCACGCTTTGAACAATATCCAAGGGCATTTTCAAACCTCGCTTTTTCACACATTATTTTACCAAAACAAGCCATTCTTGTCAAGGTCTTAAATAATTCAACACCAAAAATCAGCCTTTTGTAAAGGGGCGCAAAAATGCCTTGACTTCCTCGGCAATGGCGTTCAGTTTTACTTCATCACCTTTGGCCGAAGCCACACGAATGATAAAGCCCGCAATTTGATGCATTTCATTTTCACGCATTCCCAAAGTGGTTACGGCCGGCGTTCCCAAACGAATCCCCGAAGGCAACCAAGGTTTTAAATCCCCCGGCACAGTGTTTTTATTGGCCACCAAACCCGCCTTTTCCAATTGTTCGGCAAACAAACCGGCATCATCCACTTTAACGGCATCATCGCTGTGAATCACATCCATTAAAATCAAATGGTTTTGTGTACCGTTGCCAATCAATTTAAAGCCCGCTGATTTTAAATCTTCGGCCAAAGCTTTGGCGTTCACCACCACCTGATGGGCATAATCTTTAAAGGCCGGATCCAAGGCTTCCTTTAACGACACAGCCAAAGCCGCCATTGTATTCATATGCGGACCACCTTGTAATCCGGGGAATAAGGCTTTATCAATTTTTTCGCCCAATTCTTTTTTACAAATTATCAGCCCCGCCCGTGGCCCACGCAAAGTTTTATGTGTTGTGGTGGTCATAATATCGGCATAGGGAAAACACGATTCGTGCGCCCCACCCGCAATCAAACCGGCAATATGCGACATATCGGCCAACAACAAAGCGCCACATTTTTGGGCAATTTCACCAAAACGTTTGAAATCAATGGTCAAAGGATAAGCCGTTGCCCCACAAATAATGATTTTAGGTTTATGTTCCATGGCCAACTTTTCAATTTGGTCATAATCCAACAAACCTTCATCATTCAAGCCATATTGCACGGCATTAAAAAACTTACCCGTGATATTGACCTTATGTCCGTGCGTTAAATGCCCGCCGTTATCCAAAGCCAAGCCCATAAAGGTATCGCCCGGATTTAAAAAGGCCGACAGCACCGCCAAATTGGCCGGTGCCCCCGACAAAGCCTGAACATTGGCGTGATATTTATCGGCATCATCACCCACGAATAATTTCAAAGCCCGTTCCATAATCAAACGTTCCAATTGGTTGGTATTGGCCTGACCTTGATAATAACGGCCGTTGGCGGTTTGCGCCACACCGTCTTTCCATTTGTGGGGATAACCTTCGGCATATTTGTTGGTAAAGCAAGACGCCAAAGCGGCCGCCACCGCATCGGACACGATATTTTCGGACGGTATCAAGGGAATCGTTTCATTTTGGCGTAAATTTTCGGCGGCAATCAAAGCAGCCACATCGGCATCAACATCAGCCACTAAATCAATAATTCCGGACAATTGAGCATACATTGGTAATCCTTTCATTTGATATTTTTATATGTTTGAAGGGTAGCATTTTACGCCCCAAAAGGCAAGGATTATTTTATTTTAAAGAGGGAATAAAGAATATATTTTTATGGATGCCCGATCAGGCAGGGCATGACAGTTGTGGGAATGGATCCCCCATCAAATGGGGCATGACAGATTTTTTAAGGATTAGTGCAATTTGTGCCATTCCATGTAAATCCGGCGGCTTTACATGTGGCCACTTTTTTTGTAGCGTCAGTCATTGCGTTGATATTTGCAACAGAGTACACATAGCTACAATGTGGTATCTTACCATCTGCGCTATCGCTATTCCATGTAAATCCGGCGGCCGTACATTCGGCTTGCGTCATATCTGCACTAACCCCTGTGTTATTATAGACACAATATGTTTGATATTGCATAACTACTGAATTTTGATTAGCCAGAGCGATATTTCTTTCATATTTGCTCTGAATTTGCCAATTAGTGCCGTTGACAGATATTTTCACAGACATCGGATTTGGTGCTGGCACTGCGGATAAAACAGCATCATTTGCTGTAAAAGTTCCGCCCGTAAATTGACCATCTGTTAATTCGCCATTACTCAATCTACCATTCGTTATTGCACCACCAGTTGCTGGAATGCTACCTGAAACATCACCGCTAATATCCCCTTGTAAATTTTCAACTTCTAAATTTGATGTAGAGAAAGTTACGGTATCTGTTCTATCTGCATGTAATATTTGTGCAGGAAATGTTGCCTCTTGATCGCCTGCTGTACTATCCTTGGAAACCAAAAAAGGCATAACAACCAAAGATTTTTGGTATCCTGTCGGACAAGTGGGCATTGCGATAGCAGCACCACAATTACCATAGCCTGTTGTATAATTAGCACAAGAAACATTGCCTTGTTCTTTCAAAATGTACTTTGGCAGGATGTCGGACAAACGCACACCACCACGACTGACCAACCGAATATCCCCCATAACTGAGGTATATTTCGGATCTATCACATACGGATCATTTGCATTTAATTCTCCTGTAACCGAGGCCAATTTATCATTTGAAATAATACGCCCATCGGCATCAATGGTCAAACCACCCGCTTGCTTTATTACGCCTTCTTGCGTCAAAGTTAAATTCGTAGTCGTACCTGAGCCGATTTCCAAATCATTGTTGACAAAGACTTTTTTTGTCCCCCAATCCACCTTAAACAACGGATTGCAATTGTTAAACGTATCATTTCCTACCGTTGGGTTATATATCTCATGACCTATGGAATAGCAAGGACTAGAGGAATCCATACCAGCATAAAAAGCATTCCATGCACCCAAGTTTTCGGTCGCCAAACTCCAATCATGGGGCAAAGTCACTTTGCCTTCGGGTAGTTCATATTCAGGGGTAAATACATCCAACCCCGTCATCGCCACATAGGTGGGTGATTGCAGAGCCATCTGTGGGGCAACACCCAATGTCCAAGCCCCCAAAGAACCGGCAATACTTCCAGTGATTGTGTTATCATAAACCCCGCCATCGGCACCCACCAATAACGCCACACGGGCCGCCCGCTTAAAATTCCAACCGGTTGTCGGTAATGTTGTTTCTTTCGGGGCAATAATGCCAAAAATCACCTGTTTAGCACTGGAATCAGCCTGTTGATATGTCCACAAAGAAAAGGTATAATAATCCTGTGGCCCATCAACCTCTGGCTCATCAGCAACAAACCAACCGGCGGGTAAATAATCAGCAATCGCTTCGCCAAGCTCTTCAGAGTCTAGCGCACAAGTACCGAGGTTCTCTACGGGATTATCAGGGTCCAAAGTGCATTCTTCCAACAAAACGGCACGATAGGCTTGAATATAGGCGGAAAAAGCTTCCTTGACCGTGCGGATTTCCGATGCCATTTGAATGTTGTGTAATTCTTGGTTGCGTTGGTATATTTGGCGAAACAACATAGACCCCATCACACCCATCAAGGCCAAAACGGCAATGACTTCCAACATCACGGAACCGTGTTGCGCTTTTTTATTTTTTGAAAATTTTGTTCCCAACATTTTAACCTCCTGCTTCTTCACTTTAAAACGGATTTTCCTGTGTTCCGATACCATATCGTTTTGAATCAACATTAAAATTTTTGCCCAATTCGGACGGCACCAAACGGCCGTTGCGTTCTTGGGGGGTTGTTGTTAAACGCTTGCCCGAATAATAGCGAACGCCGTAAATCAGCCCGCCACCCGTTCCATGGGTGATTGCCAAAGGCGTTTCAGCAGGGCTTACATAACCTGCATTATCGCCAACCGTAAAGGCCGCTTCGTCATACCCATTTACATAAACTTTTAAATCATCAGATGACCCTATAACCGTTAAAGAGATTATTTCGTTCGGATTTAAAGACAATGACCGATTTGCTACTTCGCCATCAGAATCCAAAATCTGAACGGTATAAGAACCGTCATCATTTTTTAAGCGCAATTTTAAATTCCCCAAATTAAGAACATCAATATTAAAATTTGCATCTTCTTGATAACCTTTTAATAAAAGCGTTAAAGTAAAATTAGTAAATGGATCTCGAATATTGATATTGGGAAATTTTACACCACCATTTGAACTATCGGTTGCAACAGCGGGAGTATCACCAGCAAATGTAACATGTTGTTCACTTCCAGATACGTCTGTATATGCACTTTCAATTGTTATTAAATCAGGCCAGAAGTTTGCTTCACCAGAATATCTTTCCCCTTCGGCACCCGTTTCCTGATTGTTAATGCCGTCATAAAGGGCGGTTAACCCTGCCACATAATATTCCGAGGGATTTTTTTTCAGTCGTGTTAAACAAAATAAAATATCATTTAACTTATCGTCCGAAAGATCGGCCGTATCATTCAATCTTTCAACAATTGATGTCGGAACCGTCATTGCGCATTGGCCGTTTGGCAAATAAATCCTTTGGCCGTTATCAATGCACCATCTGGTGCAATCGTTATCCACATCCCATCCGGTACAGGTTAAAACACCGCAACTGTAACTGCCACGGGTTCGGTGGGTGATGGAACGGCGCCACGAACCAAAACGGCGTTGCCGATTACTTTCTTCCGATGGCCACCATGTGGGGCGATGAAAAACATTGTCAGCCCCATCCTTAAAAACCTGACTGTAAGAGGCCAAATAAACATCAGATACATCCCCTCCACCACCATTACAATCAATCAATTGGTCAGATTCATCCAAACAAAAAACAGCCGTTTGAATATAACCGGAGCCGTTATTGCTTTGTATATTGGGTGCTCTACCTTGCGCATTTTTATCAATATCAATTGCTGTTCCCACGGGGGCAAACAACAAAAAATCAAAATTATCACCATCTGTTTCTTTATTCAAGTTAAAATTCGTTATACCATCAGCTTTGTTTTTGTAATCAACACCCAACCACATATCAATATAATCTTTGGCGGATTGGTGTTGCGCCAAAAAACCGGCAATAAAACCTTCCGCACGGTGCATATCCCACTTCAGATGGTCATCACGGGGCGAAAGTGAATAAAATAAAATGCCACACAAAAAAGTTAAAACAAAAACTAAATAAAGCATATTTCCCTCTTTTTGTAAAAACTAGCAATCTTTTACAAAAAGTGCAAGAAAAAAGAACAAAAATATGCTTTTTTTTGAAAATACCAACTTATGAACGCAAAACTTTGGCCATTTTATCCAAAATCGCATTCACAATTTTAACCTGAGGTCCCGCATAAAACGAACGGGTAATATCGGTGTATTCATTGATGATAATCGGGGCATCCAAATCGGGATTGACAAAAAATTCCCCAACACCTACCATCAAAATGGCACGCAAAGTCAAATCCACTTTGTCGGATTGAATCTTGTCCGAAAAAGCCCCGTCAATCATTTCATTCAATTGTTTTTCATTATCACGCACGTATTGGGCCAAATGCGCAAATAAACTTTGGTCGGCTTCGGCCAATGTGATATATTTTTCCGATCCGTTTTCTTCGCTGATCAGCTCACCGCCCATTTCGCCCAGCAAAAAACGGCTGATCACCTTATCAAAAGATTCACCCGATTGTTTTTGGGCATAAACCGCCTGAACCGCCATTAACCGGGCATTGGTAAATAATTGCTTTGAATTTGACATATTTTTCCTTTCCTTTAAACTTTTTTGCGCCGACCGGTCAGATTTTTCACAAAGTCTTCAAAATCACGGGTCGTCGTGAAATTTTTATAAACAGATGCATAGCGAATATAGGCCACTTTGTCCAAACTCAATAAACTTTGCATGGCATAACGGCCGATTTCAGCTGATTGGATTTCGGCTTCACCCGATTGTTCCAATGAACGCACAATGTTGTTGACCAACTGTTCCACCTGTTCCAAAGTTACATCACGTTTGCGTACCGCCAAAACAATGGAACGCAACAACTTATCACGGTCAAAGGGTTTGCGCGAACCATCCTTTTTTATCACAATCAATTCACGCAATTGAACCGTTTCGGATGTGGTAAAGCGGGCATGACATTTGGGGCATTCCCGACGCCGGCGTATCATTGTGGCATCTTCGTTGGGGCGGGAATCTTTCACCTGAGTATCGGGGCAACCGCAAAAAGGACACTTCATTTTTGCCCCCCTGAACAACTTAATTTGTTTACTCGGCGAGCATGGCGACCACCTTCAAAAGGCGTGTTTAAAAAGATTTCAACACATTCTTGGGCGGTTTTTTCATCCGTATATTTGGCACCAAAAATCAACACATTGGCATCATTATGGGATCGGCACATTTTGGCCATATCCGTATTTTGCACCAAAGCACCACGGATAAAATCAAATCGGTTGGCCATCATGGACATACCGATACCGGTTGTGCAAACCAATATACCACGGGCATTTTCATCCGATTGCATTTGATGAATCAACGCCAAAGCAAAATCAGGATAATCCACTGATTCATCCGCTTGGCATCCGCAATCTATCACCTGATAAGATTGAGCCTTTAACCAATCACGCAGATGATTTTTTAAACGCACGCCACCATGGTCCGACGCCAATATAATCTTTTTTTCTTGCATTTTTTTGCCTTTATTGTTATACAGATATTGTAGGCGAAAAATGAATAAATTACAAGTAAAAACTTTTTTAGGGATAGATTATGGTACAAAACGTATTGGTTTGGCTGTGGGCGATACTTCGTCAAAGGTGGCCAAAGCCTTTAAAATCATTCATCAATTCAAAGAATTAAAAGATATCGTGCCGGCCAAACAAATTCAGGCTTTTGTGATGGGCCTGCCCCTGCAACCTGACGGGACAGAAGGGGTGGTTTGCGATAATGCACGACTGTTTGCCCAAAAATTACAAAGTGAATTTAATCTGCCTGTTTTTTGGGTGGACGAACGTTTAACATCCAAACGGGCTGAGGATTTTTTGCGTGATACGCTTTATATGCGCCCCGATAAACGCAAGAATATCTTGGATGCCGAAAGCGCCCGCATTATTTTACAAATGTTTTTAGACGATTTAAAAAAATGAAAAAACTGATTTGTATTTTTGTTTTAATTGTTTTTTGTGTTTCCAAAGCTTGGGCGTTAAATTTAATTCGGGATACAGAAACAGAAGAAACCTTAACCGATTATGTGCAACAGATTTTTAAGGCGGCCAACCTGCCCCCTGAAAATGCCGAAGTTGTTTTAATCAACGATCCCACCATCAATGCTTTTGTGGCCGGGGGGCAAACCATCTTTATTCATACAGGATTGATTACACAATCAAAATATATTGACGATTTAATTTTTGTTTTATCGCATGAAACGGGGCACATTGTCGGCGGACACGTTACCCGTGGTATCGCCGAATATCAAAAAGCCCAAAAAACAGCTTTGATTTCAACTTTATTAGGTGGTGTTTTGGCGGTGGCCAGCGGTCGCCCCGATGCCGGCATAGCGGTAATGATGGGCTCACAAACTTCGGCTATGGGGACTTTTGGTGCCTATCGCCAAGTGGAAGAAAGTTCGGCCGACCGAATTGCTGTGGATATCGTTCAAAAACTGGGCTATTCCATGAATGGATTTAACAATATCATGGGAAAAATTCAGGCCGAAGAACGTTTAAATGCCGATGAATATCAAATAGGATATTTAAGGACTCACCCGCTGACATCTGACCGCAAACAAAATATCGCCCACTTTTTAAAAAACACCCCCGCCGAAACAAATGATGATTCTTTTAATCGGATTCGTGCCAAACTGGTGGCCTTTATGATGGATGAAAAGCAAGCTTTGTTGCAATATAACGGCACCACAAACAACGATTTATACGCCCAAAGCATTATTGATTATCGGGCGCACAGATTGGATGAGGCCTTTAAAAAGTTGGATACTTTAATTCAACAAGAACCCGATAATCCTTATTTATATGAGTTAAAGGGGCAATTTAAGTTTGAAACAGGAAAAATAGATGAAGCCATCCAAAACTATCAAAAAGCCTATGATTTAAATGATGCGCCTTTAATTGGGATTGCATTGGCTCAAGCAAGGTTGGAAAAACAGGATAAAAATAATGCGCAAAAAGCATTAGACCTGTTAAATAAAGCCGTTATAACAGAGGGGGATTCGGCTCTTGCTTGGCGATTGATGGCCAGTGCCTATAATCGGCTCAATAAACCTGACTTGGCCCAATACGCCATGGCCGAATACTATTATCAGACAGGCAAAACAAAACAGGCCGAAAAAACCGCCAAAAAAACATTAAAAAAGTTGGATAAAAATTCTGTGGCCCACCAACATTTAAATGATTTATTGGCCCAAATAAAATTGGATAAAAAAGACAATTAGCGATTGATACTTTGGCGAATGGATGTTGTGGAACGAATGGGCAAATTTTCCTTTGCCTGACGCTTGCTGACAACATAGCGAACACCCAAAGATTCAATAAATTTTTGCTTTTCATCCGAATGGCCGTCTTCATTGACAAAGAAAATATCCGGTTTTATTTGACGAATTTCATTTTCAAAATCCAACTTGCCCGAACCCGATGCCACAAAAGCCCGATGCACAAACTTTAATGACGACACCATATACAGGCGTTCTTGTTCATTATAAAGGGTTGGGCGATTTTTTAATTCAAAAACGGTTTTATCCGAACCGATGGAAACATATAAATCACCATATTGGGACGCTTCTTCAAAAAAACGCACATGTCCGCTGTGCAACACATCAAAACATCCGGAAACAAAAACTTTTGCCATCAATAATTCCTTTTACTTTTGGATATTAAATAATAAATTTAATCAAAATGCAAATAAAAAAATCCCCCGCCGAAATAGCGGGGGAATGAGCAAAAGTTAATTGTAGTCGTCACGACAGTAACCACCAAAACCACAATCATTACATCCTTCACGACAAGGACAGGTACTTTCATCTTCAACACATTTTCCTGCATCAGGGCCCGCACCACATGTCATATAGAAGCAGTTCCATGTTCCATCTGCCTGACACTCCCAACCTTCATATGGTTGTGGATCTGAACAACATGATTTCATACACTTACCTGCGTACGCGCCCGCAGTACATTGTCCATTTGGACAGGATCTTACACCAGATTCCGTATCACACGACCATCCATCCTCTCCTTCAGGAGGAGCATCACATGAACATTCATATTCACATCGACCTTCTAGTGGACCATCGGTGCAGATTTCTGCCCCTGAAGGACACATCCATGTACCACCAGGGGTACAATACCATCCGTCACCATCCTTACCTGCACCACCATCCTCACATGAACAGATGTGATCAGCCACCCGTGGCGGATTTGGTGTGCATGATGTATCTGGCTTGGCATCACCTGGACATACCTTGACTGTTTTATCTATATCACAACAACGGCCGCCTTTATACGATACTTCATAACAACCATTTCCATCCACTTGCGGACCATAAGCACCACCGGCATAACCATCTTTTTCATTTGTAGCCAAATTTTTGTAGTAACTTATCTGGGCATCTTTTTTACCTGTCTCTTTCGTTGAATCAACACATTGTACATTTTGAATTATACCACCTTTTTTTAATTGATCGCATACGTCCGAATCCAATCCTTCAATAGTCAAAACAAACTGATTTCCTTTTTCCGTAACCGTTTTTGAAAAAGTACCATAACTGCTTGAACCGAAATCCATAATCGTTGTGGGCAAAGTGCCATTGTTGGTCATCGCTTGGGCGGATACAGTGGTGGCCAGCATTGACGCCTGATGCAATAATTCATTGGCTTTGTGTTTTTTCATGGCGACACCATAGGCGGATATACCGCCCACGGACAAAACGCCCACAATAGCCAATACGCCCAGCATTTCAACCATACTGCGCCCCTTTTGGCTTCTTTTATAATTTTTGTTTGTTTTATTTATTACCGTCATTTTTTATTCTCCTTTTTAAATTGTTGTTGATGATTATTTAAACGAATAAACCCCACTGTATTTGTCATACAGTGGGTCGGTTGTGCCAAGGCACAACTTAATATTCAAACTTAAATGTGTGTGTGTACAAGGTCCATCTATTTATACCTTTATCGTGGTTTAAAATCATTTTGAATAGCCTCCCGTTTTTATCACTTATCCCCACACTAGCATACTTTCTCACACTTGTCAAGCGGATTATGCGATAAAAAAATCCCCGATGGTTTCGGGGATTTTGTTTTTTACATCCGATAATTACACATCCAAATTTGCCACATTCAAGGCATTGGATTGAATAAAGTCACGTCGTGGTTCAACCACATCACCCATCAAGGTTGAAAAGACCTGTTCGGCTTCGTCTTGATGTGTGATTTTCACCTGTAACAAACGGCGGTTATTCGGATCCAAGGTTGTTTCCCACAATTGTTCAGGGTTCATTTCGCCCAATCCTTTATAGCGGTTGATGGCCACACCTTTTTTACCCACCTTGAAAACAGCCTCAGCCAATCCGACAGGACCATGAATCGCAAATTCTTCATCTTTAATACGCAAAACGGCCGGTTTGGCATAGAATTCTTTTAATTCATGGGCCATTTTATCCAACTGTCTGGCTTCTGTACAATTCATCAAAGTTTCATCAACGGTATAAGTTTCCGTCACCCCACGCAAGGTACGTGTAAAGATGAATTCATTTTTATCATTCATGGCACATTTCCAACCACGTTCATATTCGGCCTCCATCATATCCAAGCGCTTAGCAAATTCATCGTCATAGGCAACATTACCGCCAAACATTCCCATAATGGCCATTTGAGCAATAATGCGATACGGCACATGGCGAGACATAGATAAAATCAAATTACGGGCAATACGGGCCTGTTCCACACGTTGCACCAAATCAGCACCGGCAATTTGGGTACCATCTGACATTTGCAACACGGCCCCTTCCGTTCCCGAAGAAATCAGGTATTCTTCCAAAGCGGCATCATCTTTTAAATAGGTTTCAGAATTACCCCGTTTGGCACGATACAAAGGCGGTTGTGCAATATACACATAGCCCCGTTCAATCAGTTCAGGCATTTGACGGAAAAAGAATGTCATCAACAATGTACGAATGTGCGCACCGTCCACATCAGCATCGGTCATGAAAATGATTTTGTGATAACGGCATTTATCGGCATTAAAATCATCCCGTCCGATACCTGTTCCCAAGGCGGTCACAATCGTTCCGATTTCGGCCGAAGAAAGCATACGGTCAAAGCGGGCACGTTCCACATTCAAAATCTTACCACGCAAAGGCAAGATGGCCTGATGTGCACGATCACGACCCTGTTTGGCCGAACCACCGGCGGAATCCCCCTCAACGATAAAGACTTCTGATTCGGCGGGATCTTTACATTGACAATCGGCCAATTTACCCGGTAATGAAGCCATATCCAAAGCCCCCTTACGCCTTGTCAATTCACGGGCTTTTCGGGCGGCTTCACGGGCGGCAGCGGCTTCCACCACTTTACCGATAACGGTACGGGCTTCACCGGGGTGTTCCTCAAACCATTGTTCCAATTTATCCCCGACAATACCTTCCACAACGGGGCGGACTTCACTGGATACCAACTTGTCTTTTGTTTGGGATGAAAATTTGGGATCGGGTACTTTCACCGATAAAACAACGGTCAAACCTTCACGCATATCTTCACCGGCCAAATCCACTTTTTCTTTTTTGGCAATACCGCTGGACACCGCATAGTTATTGACCGTGCGGGTCAAAGCACCACGCAGACCCGCCAAGTGTGTACCACCGTCACGTTGCGGAATATTATTGGTAAAGCATAAACATGTTTCATGATAGGAATCTGTCCATTCCAAAGCGACTTCCACACCGATACCGTCTTTTTCACCTTTTAAGAAAAACGGTTCACCGTGCAGTGAATTTTTGGATCTGTCCAAATATTTCACAAACTCACGGATACCACCTTCATAGACCATATCCACTTCTTTGGCTTCACTTTCACGTTCATCACGCAAACGCAAATGCACGCCCGAATTCAAAAAGGCAAGCTCACGCATTCTGTGTTCCAAAGTATCAAAGCTGAATTCTGTTTTGGTGAAAATTTCGGCCGATGGATGGAAGGTAACCTTTGTACCGTGTTTACCGTTTGCTTCACCGACTTCCACCAAATGTTTGACAGTGTTGCCGTTTTCAAAGCGGGCATAGTATTCTTTATCATTACGCCACACGGTTAAATCCAACCAATCGGACAAAGCATTCACACAAGAAACACCCACACCGTGCAAACCACCCGATACTTTATAGGAGTTATTATCAAACTTACCGCCGGCGTGTAATTGTGTCATAATCACTTCGGCCGCCGATACACCTTCTTCTTTATGAATATCCACCGGCATACCACGACCGTCATCAATAATGGTGGCCGAACCGTCACCGTTTAAAATCACATCCACACGGGAACAATACCCTGCCAAGGCTTCATCAATGGAGTTATCCAAAACTTCATAGACCATATGATGAAGTCCTGTACCGTCATCCGTATCACCGATATACATACCGGGACGTTTACGAACAGCTTCCAACCCATGCAACACTTTAATTGAATCGGCATTATAAGCCTTTCCGGCTTCATTGATTACATTTTGTTCTTCACTCATTTTTTTACTCCTTTTTTATTCTTAAAATAACTTTCTCTTAAAATACATTTATCGTCCACGAATATGCGTTCGGGACATTTTTGACAATCATATTTTGAAACAGATAATGGTTCGGGATAATCACATCCCAAACATTGTTCGGCAATTGCTTTTTCATAATCTTTTATTAACTGCTCTGTTTTTTCGGGTGTATAATAATCTAAAAATTGTTTTTCAATTTCGGCGTTTTTCCGTTCACGTTCCGCATTTTGTTTTTCTGTTTTCAGATTTTCTTCTTGTATCCTTTTATTATCATCCATAAAACGTTCATATTCTGCATAGATATTATTTGCTTCTAGCCAATATTTCTCTATCGCTTTTTGTAAAGCCGTTTTTGGATTTGCATCAAATAAAAAAGCGACCGTATATTTCCCCTCAACATCCCTAATAAAATCATCGCCGCATCCTTCGTATTTTTTTTCCACCTTAATTATTGAACTATATTCACCATATAAACGGTTTTCCTGATCAATTATCCCTTGTCTGAGTTTAATGATTTTATTTTTCATACGTATTTTCTTATTTTCTTGACGGATTTTTTCTTTTCCACCAGACAGATACCAATCTTTAATTTCTTTTTGATACACCTTTATTTCATCTAATCTTTCACACAAAGGTTCCTTTGTTTTTTGACATTCTTCTTCAAACGGAAAATCCGGAATTTCCCGAGGCCACTCTTCGCTCAATCCCTTCAAAGAATTCAGATTGCTTAAATAGGGCGGATCAAAATACCCTGAAAGCGTTGTTCCGATAAAATAAGGACGATCCTCTGGACAAGCGATTGTCGGCCCTTTACACTTCCCCCAGCCATAGGTCGGAACCAAAGCCAAAAACAAAGCCAATAAAATCTTTTTTTTCATCCTTTTCCCTTTCAGGCAACCTTTAAAATCTGTTGATTATCTTGTACATCAAATTGATGAATTTGTCCAGTAAAATTTGAAAAAATTTCATTATCTGTGGTGGTCATAAATACCTGAGCCGGACGAGTCAATAAAATTTCAAATAACGTATGTCGGCGATTTTTATCCAAGTGGGCCGCCACCTCATCCAACAACAAAACAGGACATTGATTTTGTTCCATCATTTGGGCACGCATTTCCGCCAAAATAATGGATAACAACAATGCTTTTTGTTCGCCTGTGGAACATAAATCGGCCGAACGGTTTTGTTGTTTGTGAATCACAATAAAATCAGCCGTATGCGGACCGGTTAAATTCCCCCCTTCGGCACAGGTTTTGCGGGCGTTTTTCAAATGCCCCGCAAACATATCCTCCACCAACACCGCTCGTCCGGTAATCAAAGCCTGTTCCAACATGCCCGTCAATTGAATTTCGGCCGAAGGAAAAGATTTATCCTCGGTTACATTCAAATAACCCGATAAACGTGAAACAATATCCAAACGGCTGGCCGCTATGGCAATACCATTTTCCACCAACTGACTTTCCAAACCGTTCAACCATGTATTATCAAAGCACCCTTGCCTGAGCAAACACACCCATTGTTTTAAAGCGGTACTATAATCGGCCAAACGATTGGCATGGTTGGGGTCAAAAGCCTGAACAATTCTGTCCAAAAAACGCCGACGTGCTTTTGGATCACCACAAAACAACCTGTCCTGAGCCGGTGTCAACCACAAACAACGAAAAACTTCGGCCAAATCCGATTGCTTTGTGGTGGTTTTACCATCAATACGAATCTGACGCCGTTCATGACCTTCCACCATACCGGTGCCGATTTTATGATTACCGGTAGGGGTATAAATATCGGCCACAATACTCCACAACGGATAAACTTCATTATCCATACGGCGGGCTAAATCGGTCAATTTTGCCGAACGCAAACCACGACCGGCCGTTAAATAAGATATCGCCTCTAATACATTTGTTTTACCCACACCATTGGGACCACACAATGCCACAGGTGCGCCCGACGTATCCAGCTTTAAATCCAAAGTCGGATAGGAACGAAAATTGGTGAGCCTGAGTCTTTGAAGACCCGTCTTCATGCGTACCCCTTACACACGCATCGGCATTAAAACATACAATGTATCGGTATCTTTGACATCCTGCAAAATAACAGGCGACACACCGTCTTCAAAGCGCATTTCGCTTTCTTCGCCTTTGATTTGGGATAAAATATCCAACAAATAACGGAAGTTAAAGCCGATTTCAATTTCATCACCGGTATATTGAATATCCAATTCGTCTTCGGCCGAACCTTCGTCTGTGGCCGTGGCCGAAACCATCAATAAATCAGGTTTGATATTCAATTTAATACCACGGGATTTTTCACAAACCACCGATACACGTTCAATCACACCGGACAAAGTTTTTGTTTTACCGATCATTGAACGGGAATTATTGGCCGGAATCACCTTTTCGTAGTCGGGATAAGTTCCATCAATCAAGCGGGAAGACAATTCCACATTTGAAAGACCAAAACGGATTTGATTGGCCGACAAAGAAATCACCACTTCATTGGCGTTTTCACCCAACAATTTGGTAATTTCATTGATTGTTTTACGGGGAATAATCACACCCGGCATATCTTTGGCACCTTCGGGTAAAATCCGCTTGGTACAGGCCAAACGATGCCCGTCTGTGGCAACAGCCACCAAATTATCTTCTTTGGTGTGCAAATAAATACCGTTCAGGTTATAGCGTGTTTCTTCCACCGAAACGGCAAAACCTGTTTTGGTAATCATGGCCGATAAATCCGAAGTTGCCAATGTAAAGGTAAAGGGGGCTTCTTCTTTGGCCATTGTCGGGAAGTTTTCAGCCGGCAAACTGGCCAAAGCAAAACGGGAACGACCACACGATAAAGTTACCTGACCCGTTGTTTCGGCATAGGCCAATGTCAATTCTCCGTCATCGGGCAAACGGCGAACGATATCATACAATTTATGGGCCGGCATGGTAATAGCCCCGACTTCTGACACCTGAGCCGCCACTTTTTCCGAAATTTCAATTTCATTATCCGTGGCACGCAACAAAATTCCCGATTCCTGAGTTTCCAACAAAACATTGGATAAAATGGGGATTGTCTGACGCCGTTCAACAATGCTTTGGGCATGCGATAAAGCCTTTAACAAATCCGCCTGTTTTACCGTAATTTTAAACATATCCGTATCCTTTCATCAAAATGCTTATAAATATGTCTTGGAATATAGCGAATTTTACAAAAAAATACCACAAAAAAATGCATCTTTAATCCTTTTTTTTATTTTTTTCATTTTTTGCTTTTGTTTTTTTAAAAAAAAGGTTATACATTAAAATAAAAGTGGGGAGATTATGACATTTCAAAAACTGAATGAAAAGGATTTATATGTATCAGGAAGCTTGACCAAAAAAGATTGGCCCGTTCAACCGTGCCGTCAAATAATCGGACAGGACCGTGCTTTAAAAGCTTTAAATTTCGGCATTCAGTTAAAGGATAATAAAAGCCATCTGTTTTGCATGGGGCCAAAGGGTGTGGGCAGAACCAGTTTAACGTTGGATATTGTGCGCCAATATGCCTCCCATCAAACCACCCCCGATGATTGGATTTATACATCAGATTTCAATCAACCCGCTTTGGCGAAAAGTTTTTCCTTAAAAGCCGGACAGGCCCCTGTTTTGGCACAGGATATGGAAGATATCATCGGCCGGTTAAAAAAAGACATATCAATCGTTTTAAACAGCGAAAACTATCAATTTCATTTAAAACAAATTGAACAACGTTTTAATGACGATTATCAATCCAAGTTAAATTTCCTGTCGCAAAAGATAAACAATGAAAATGTGGCTGTTATTCACACGGCGAACGGTTTGCAATTAAACCCTGTCATAAACGGTCAAATTTTAACGCCACAGGATTTTAATGCTATGCCCGTTGAAATTCGTGCACCCATCATGGAAAAGATGGCCGATGCACGCCAAATGATGTTGGATGAATTGAAAAATTTACCCGACCAGACTTTGGAAAAACAAAAACAAATTGATGAATTAAAAAAAGAAACTTTAAGTCAATTGGTGCAAAATGTATTCCAGCCTTACTTGAAAAAATACCAAAAATCAGACATTGTTTCTTTTTTGAAACAGGCCGAAGAGCATTTATTAAAAAACATTACCGCTTTATCCACCTTAAACACGGATTCTGCTTGGAATTTTTTACGTATCAACGTGTTAAGAAGTTTACCCCACAATTTCGGTATGCCGGTTGTTCATATGGGGCAATTTACCCTGAATGATTTAATCGGTAAAATTGAACGCCAACAACAATCCGGTTCGTTGATTACAGACCACACCATGATTCAATCAGGGGCTTTGCATCAAGCCAACGGCGGTTTTTTAATCATTGAGGCAAAAGATATTCTTGAATCCAAAATTTCATGGCGTGTTTTAAAACAGGCTTTATTCAATCAAAAAATTACCATGCAAGCCCCCAATGATGACAAAACTTTGATGAGTGTCTGCACTTTGCAACCTCAGGATATTCCTTTAAACATCAAGGTTATTTTGGTGGGTGATGTTCAGCTATTCCATAAACTGTCGGAAGAAGAAGATTTTTCGGCCCTGTTTAAAATCCCCGTCTGTTTTGATGATAAATTGCCACGCACCAAAGAAAATGAAAAACTTTATGCTCAGGTTTTAACAGATTTTATTTTGCAAAATAATTTAAAACCTTTTTCTTTACAGGCCATGAATTTGTTATTGGGATATGCCGGTCGTTTAACACAAGATCAAAGATTTTTAACTGCCCACTTTTCATTGGTTCACAATTTAATGCGTGAAGCCGATTTTATTGCCATCGGCAAAACTGTTCAGGAACAAGACCTGATGAATGCCATTCAAAACCATGATGACAGAACGGCCGTGGCCCATCAAATTTGGCTGAATAATTTTAAACGCAATCTCATTCAGTTGGATTTATCCGGCATGCAAATCGGTCAAATCAACGGATTGGCCGTAACCGGCGGAAACGATTTTTCCTATGGCCATCCGGCGAAAATAACCTGCACCGTTCATTTGGGCAGTGGTAAAATAGAAGATGTTGAACGTGAAATCACATTAGGTGGCAACATTCACAGCAAAGGTGTTTTGATTTTGGGGGCTTATTTAATGGCACGATACGGCCAAAAAGAAGGCTTTTATATGGATGCCACTTTGGTATGGGAACAATTATATCAAGGAATAGAGGGCGATTCGGCCAGCTCATCCCAACTGTGCGCTTTAATTTCAGCAATCGGAAAAATCCCTTTAAACCAATCCATTGCCATGACAGGATCGGTCAATCAATTCGGGCAAATTCAATCAGTGGGTGCCATCAATGAAAAAGTTGAAGGATTCTTTGATGCCTGTCAAAAAATCGGTTTAACCAAAAAACAAGGGGTGATTATACCAAAATCTTGTCAACAGGATTTAATGCTCTCACCACGGGTCCGTCAGGCCGTTAAAGAAAACATTTTCCACATATACACCGTCCAACATATTGATGATGCCTTGGAAATTTTAACAGGTTTAAAAATATCTGAAATTGACAAGGAAGTTCAAAAGGCATGGCATGAGGCCTTTATGAAAAATCAAAAACAAAACTAATCTTGTTTTAATTGAATTTTTAACGCCCTTAACACATCATGAATCGGGATAAAGTAAGAAAAGGTTGTTTCGTCCAAATTACGCCCGTCGTGAATGCCCAAGACATGACCGTATTCATCCATCAAAGGCGCACCGGCATAACCTTGGGTGGTGGGGATGGATGCTTGAATAAAGTGTTGGTCTTTTTTAGTTTTCATACGCCACGAACTGACCATACCACGGGCCAAAGTGGAACGGGCCGTATAATCGGCCGGATTGCCAATCGTAAAAACTTCTTTTAAAGCTTTGGGTATTTCTTCGTCGGCAACATCCAAAAAGGCATGATTTTTCAAATCCATCTTTAACAAAGCCACATTTAATCGTTCATTACGACGAACAATTTTTGCACTTTGACGCACACCATGACTGTTGACAATGGCAATCATTTTGGCGTTGCCGACATTTTTTAAATTGGTTAAAATATAACCGTCCGGCGAAATAAAAAATCCTGTACCATCATCCCCGACCTGAACCACAGCTCTTTTTAAAAGTGTTGCATTTTCATAGAGCATTTTTGTTCTGGGCTTTTTGATTTTAACCATAATGGGTGTTTGTTCTTTTTCCATTTTTAATAATTGACGTATATCCGATTGACCACGTACCAATTGAATAAAATCATCCCTGCGGGCCAAATTATCGGTGGCGTCTTCCAATGCACGCAACAAAATCAACTGTTCACCATTTTTCGTGGGCTTTTCAACCACGCCCATACCATAGGTATCAAAAGTGGCCACCACTTCATCTTTTAATTTATCAAAAACTTCCCAATGAACCAAAATCGTAGCATTACCGGCAATTAAATCTGCATCCTTAAAATACAAAATATTAAACACATTGCAAATGTTGGATTTGATTTGCTTGATATGGGCCGATAATAATAATTCAGAACGGTGCTTTTCATATCTTTTGCGAAAAGCGCTTTTTTGATGGGATACCACATCATAGCCTAACTCTTTTAACGGTGCTTCCACAAAGATGGAAGCTTCGCTATCCCAACCGCCAAAAGCACTTTCACCCGTTGACCATTCCTCGGTTGAGGCGGAAAATCTGTTTTTCAAACTGACATTACATTGATCCAACCATGTCAGATTGACATTATCAAAACTCCAACGCCAATAAGGATACGCAATATAGGTTGTCCCACGCTTTAATTCAATAATGGCTGAATCATAGGCAATCGGCCGACCCTTATCTTTACCCAAAGAAACATCAGCTCTGTCTTCACGATTAATCACGGGTGCCAAATCCATCGCCATTTGACAACCTGTTAAATAAAAGCATAAAAGACACACCAAAATTTTCAGCATTTTGTTTTCCAAATACATACCATAGTATATCACAGATGATAAAAAAAATCAATTTTTCAACATCTTTTTCAAATATTTACCCGTATAACTGGCATCCACTTTGGCAATTTGTTCAGGTGTTCCCGTGGCCACAACCTGACCACCGCCCTGCCCGCCTTCGGGGCCCATATCAATGATATAGTCGGCCGATTTTATCACATCTAAATTATGTTCAATAATAACCACCGTATTACCGGCATCTACCAAAGCCTGTAAGACCTCTAATAATTTTTGAATATCGGCAAAATGCAAACCTGTTGTCGGTTCATCCAAAATATACAAAGTCTTTCCTGTGGATTTTCGGGATAATTCTTTGGCCAATTTAATGCGTTGCGCTTCCCCACCCGATAAAGTGACGGCCGATTGCCCCAAAGTCATATAGCCCAAGCCGACTTTTTTCAACAATAAACATTTATCACGAATGGAGGGCATGGCATCAAAAAATTCGGCCGCTTCATCCACGGTCATATTTAACACATCCGCAATGGATTTATCTTTATATTTAATTTCCAAAGTTTCACGGTTATAACGTGTGCCTTCACACACATCACATTTGACATAAACATCCGGTAAAAAGTTCATGGAAATTTGTTTGACCCCATCACCTTCACAGGCTTCACACCGGCCCCCGGCCACATTAAAGGAAAAACGACCGGCTTTATAGCCCCGAGCCTTGGATTCAGGCAATCCCGCAAACCAATCACGAATGGGCGAAAACATCCCCGTATAAGTGGCCGGATTACTGCGTGGGGTCCGCCCAATGGGACTTTGGTCAATATCAATAATCTTGTCAATATGATGCACGCCTTTTATAGATTTGCACGGTCCTGCCACTTCACGTGTTTTCATCAACAGGTTATGCAGGTTTTTATACAATGTTTCAATCACCAAAGATGACTTACCACCGCCTGAAACACCCGTCACACAGGTTAAAGTCCCCAAAGGAATGGAAATACTGACATTTTTCAAATTGTGCAAAGTGGCCCCATCTACCGACAGGAAATGACCATTACCCTTTCGGCGTTTTTTGGGTATCAAAATCTGACGCATACCAGATAAATATTGCCCTGTCACAGATAAAGGATTTTCCTGAACTTGCTTGGGTGTTCCATGGGCCACCAAACGTCCGCCATGGCGACCGGCCTCAGGCCCGATATCCAACAAATAATCGGCTGCCCGCATGGTATCTTCATCATGTTCCACCACCACAACGGTATTGCCTAAATCACGCAAACGGTAAAGTGTGGATAACAATTTATCGTTATCCCGTTGATGCAAGCCGATAGACGGTTCATCCAACACATATAAAACACCGGTCAAACCTGTGCCGATTTGGCTGGCCAAACGAATGCGTTGTGCTTCCCCACCCGATAAAGTTCCCGCAATGCGATCCAAAGGCAAATACCCCAAACCCACATTGTTTAAAAAGGTTAAACGTTCTGTGATTTCCTTTAAAATTCTTTCGGCAATGGTCTTTTTTTCTTTGGATAAATGTGATGGCACTTTTTTAAACCAATCCAACGCCGCAGAAATGGAAAGACCTGTTATTTGTGATATATTCTTACCCGCAATTTTCACACACAAAGCCTCAGGCTTTAAACGCATTCCATGACATTCATCACAGGGGTTATTCATCATAAATCGGGCAATTTCAGATCTGGCTTCATCCGAATCTGTTTCCAAATAACGCCGTTCCATATTGGGAATCACACCTTCAAAACGGGCACCTTTTTTGTGAAAACCATATAAAATGGCGTGCTTTGTTTCTTCATCCAACATACACCAAGGTGTATCCAAATTTAAATTCAAACCAACAACCAACGGACGCAGGGCATAACCATACCAGCGCCCGATATCACCGTTTTTTAGTGTCCAAGGGGCAATGGCACCCTGATTGACGGATAATGCCGTATTGGGAATCACCAAAGCGGGATCCACCGATAATTTCATCCCCAATCCCCCGCAAACAGGACAAGCCCCCTGAGGGTTGTTAAACGAAAACAGGCGTGGTTCCAAATCAGAAATGGTAAAACCCGAAACGGGACATGAAAATTTGGCCGACAAAATCTTTTCGCTTTCATCGGTTAAATCCACAATTTTTAATAAACCGTCCGCCAAAGAAAGGGCTTTTTCAATGCTGGCCGATACCCGTGTTTGCATATCGGTCTTCACAATTAAACGGTCAATTATCACATTAATATGGTGTGATTTATTTTTATCCAAAGCGGGCGCTTCTTCTATGGGATAAACGGTGCCGTCCACCTGAACACGCACATAGCCCATTTTTTGCCAATTGGCAAATTCTTTTTTGTATTCCCCTTTACGCCCACGCACAACCGGCGCCGACAACATCAACTTGTGCCCATCGGGATAGGCACAAACAATATCCGTCATCTGAGAGGTTGTTAAAGCTTCAATCGGCAAGTTTGTGGCCGGTGAATAAGGTGTCCCTGCTCTGGCCCACAACAGACGCATGTAATCATAGATTTCGGTTGTGGTGGCCACGGTGGAACGGGGATTATGCCCTGTTGTTTTTTGTTCAATGGAAATGGCGGGCGATAAACCTTCAATTAAATCCACATCAGGCTTGCTTTGTAAATCCAAAAACTGGCGGGCATAGGTGGATAAACTTTCCACATACCGGCGTTGCCCTTCGGCATAGATGGTATCAAAGGCCAAAGAAGATTTACCACTGCCCGACACGCCGGTAATTACCACCAATTTATTTTTGGGAATATCCACATCAATGTTTTTCAGGTTATGTTGACGGGCACCGCGAATCTTGATAAAATCCATACCCCCTCCTCTGTTTTTATCGGATTGTTCTTTCCCAAATCGGTGCTATACGCAAAGTTGTTTTAAAGGGGATTTTTTTATCCATCAAAGCTTTTTGCACCTGTAACAAATCTTTAATATTGGCTTTTTGTGTTTTTTTGCGCAAATACCTTTCCTGCCACAGCGGTTTTTTGTCCGGATCAATCGCATGGGCCAAACAATATAAAAAAGGCGTGCAAAACTTTTCGTCCATAAGGGCGAGTTGAGTGTTTAAAATTTGTTTTTTATCTGCTGTTAAAGATTTTAAATCCACCACCTGTTGTAAATACATAGCCGACTCCTTTGTTTTTTGGTGCGATATTATACACCATTTTCACAAAAAAATCAAGCAAACCTTTGTATGGGCGTTTTAGGGGTAAAACAGCCCCGAGATCTCGGGGCTGTATTTAAAAAGCCGAGAACACTACTCACACAAGGCGTAGTCGTTGTAGTTGCGGTAGACCTCGGCGGTGATGAGCTCGTAGTCAGAATAAGCACCAACGCCCCACGCACCGCAGGGATCGTCAGAGACATGCCCCGTCCAAAAAGAAATACCTTCCTCAAAGTATTGATAGAGGGAACCATTACCATCCCAGTTTTCATAATAACTGGTTAAAGATTTACCGGCTATTGTCCCCGTTAGCGGTTCCATGTCATTCCCTTTACACCAACTGTATGCACTCCACCAATCCATAGTACCAGGACTCTTTAAATAAGCCCCACCTTTGATAGATGTACCACTGCCAACGGCTGTACAAACACCATCTCCGCGATCTGCATCTGTTTTACATCCATCCGCATATAACTCAGGGGATGGACTAAATGCACAATACCAACCTGATCCCACACCACCACATTCGGTGTTGTTTTGATAATCTGTACATTTAACACCCGTATAATCGGCCGTCGCTTCCTCACACACGCCATCATTACATGTTCCATCATTGTTATCTGCTGTGGTGCAATCTGTTCCATCTTCTTTGTTGGTGATTTCGCCTGTGGATGAATCACAACTTTCTTGACAGCTATTTAAGGTTATTCCTGAACAACAATCTTTTTTACAAGCGGGCGTGGATAATTCTGAACACCATTTATAACCGGCATCGGTGCATTCTTCACCCGTTTCATCGCCATTATAATCGGCGGCGACTTTCTCGCTGGATAAGTTATTATTATAGGTTAAGGTCAATGTTGTGCCTCTGCATTCGGCTTCACGCACCATACCGCCCGCCATCTTTTCCATCTGTTCACAAACCGCCGAATCCATATCGGTAATTTGCATTGTAAATTGTTCATCATTGACTTTTTCCGGTGTGCCAAATGTCCCGTATTTAGTATCACCAA
>SUVA01000026.1 GCA_015062245.1 Alphaproteobacteria bacterium | reverse complement strand
AGAAAAACATGTCAGTAAAAAATAAAACAAACAAAAATTATAAAAGAAGCCAAAAGGGGCGCAGTATGGTTGAAATGCTGGGCGTACTGGCCATCGTGGGCGTTTTGTCCGTGGGTGGTTTATACGGCTATGGTGTCGCCATGAAAAAACACAAAGCCAATCAATTGCTACACGAAGCCAGTATGCAAGCCGCCACCGTATCCGCCCAAATTATGAGCGGTAAAGACCCGACAGGTTTAACCGATTTTGGCACAGGTAATAATATTACTTTGGATACAAACAGTATAGCTGGTAATACGACCTTTAAATTAAAAATGGCAGGTATCGGCAAAGATGTTTGCGAACAAATGAAAAATTCCAAAGGCGGAATGGTGCGTGATGTTGATTGTGATGAAGCGACAGGCAACGCCACCATAACCTATTACAAAAACCTGGCAACAGATCCAGCCGAAGGCGAAAAAAGCCCAACAGGGGGCGCTGGAACCGAAAAAGACCCCGTTTGTCAGGATGTAAAATGTGAATCTGGTCAACAATGTATTGGTGGTGCCTGCGCTGAAGTAAATCCAAATACAACAAACGGTTGCTCCAAAAACAGCGATTGTGATGAATGGTGTAAAGACAACGGCGGTGGTGAAGAGTGTTATTGTCAAATCACTGCGGATTTTACAGGAGACGATTCGGCCTGTTGGGAAAACTTCACGGGTCAATGCGCCGTTGCAACCACCCAATCAGGTGTCACCGGCGGTTATACGGTCTCTGCCGACTATATGACCTGGTGGAGTGCGGTGAACTTTTGTAAAGCACACAATAAATCCCTTGTCTCTCTTGCCGACCTGAGTATCACGGGCGGATATCAAGATGATGCTTATTGTGAAGGAAGTGATTGTACAAGGACATTTACATGGTCGGATTTGCAAGATAAACTGGGGTCTGGTATTTATTGGGTGACGGATGCGGTCAGTTGTGATTTAAATACATGGAAATGTACATCCGGCACAAACAATAATTCCTGTTTCGCCTTCTTCGTGAATCTTTCTGCCGGTGCTGTCAACTACAACGCCCGTAGCAGCGGCAGCTACGACGACGGCGGCTACGCCCTCTGTGAGTAGTCTTCCCGCTTTTAAAATTGCTTTTTTACTTTAAGTCTGCCCTTGTGGCAGACTTATTTACTTTGTGCCCGCCGTCCCCGGACGGGCACATTTATAAATTCAATTCAGCCCCTCGTTTTGAGGGGCTGAAATTTTAAAAGTATGAAAATTTATTTTTTTAAAAAAATTATTGGCGTTCTGTTTTTGTTTGAATCAAGTGTGAACGTTCAGCAGAGAGAACATGAGCCAAATCTTTTTGGGTAACCATTTGCGGTTTTGTGCCGTTTTTACAGGCATGCTTATTGCAAGGATAACTAACCACCACGGATGATGCCATAAAATCCTTAAATAAAGGTGTATCTTTTGATTGAGTCATAATTTTCTCCTTGCTTGAATGGGGACAATTTAGCATACCTTGACTTTTTTGTCAACTAAAATTATTTGGGATTTTGTGTTTTCTTTTCAAGCCGTTTTTTTTGAAAAAAATCACGCATAACTTGGGCGCAAACAGGTGTGTTTTTTAATTGGACTTTTATTTTATGATGTGTTTGAGGACGGGCAAAAACCTTGGCCCCTTGGCGAACGGCCCCTGTTTTGGGATCGGTGGCCCCATAATAAAGACCGTCCAATCGGGCCCAAGCAATGGCCCCCGCACACATACAGCACGGTTCCAATGTAACAAACATAGAATATCCATCCAAAAATTTGCGCTTTAATTTTTTTGTGGCTTTTCGGATGGCCAACATTTCGGCATGGGCCAAAACATTTTTGTCTTTTTCGGTTTGATTGCGGGCTTTGCTTAAAATTTCGCCCGTTTGAGTATTAAAAATAACCGCCCCGACAGGGACTTCATCGGCTTTTTGGGCGTTTTTTGCCATTTGAATGGCTGTTTTTATAATCTTTTCTCTTTCATTTTTTTTCATATTAGTATAATATCATACTTATGACAGAAAAAAAAGAAAGAATTGCAAAAAAAATGGCCGATGCCGGTTTGTGTTCCAGGCGTGAGGCGGAACGTTGGATTTTGGCCGGTCGTGTCCAGGTGAATGGTCAGGTGCTGAAAACACCGGCTTGTGTGGTGGGTGATGAAGATGTGGTGTTGGTGGATAATAAACCTTTGGCATCTAAATCAAAAACACGTGTGTGGATGTATTATAAGCCGAACGGTTTGATTGTATCGGCCCGTGATCCGCAAGGGCGTGCCACTGTGTTTGATCATTTACCCAAAGATATGCCTCGTGTGATTTCGGTGGGGCGTTTGGATTTAAATTCAGAAGGGTTATTGTTATTGACCAATGACGGTGAATGGGCCCGAAAAATGGAGTTGCCCTCCAACGGATGGAAAAGGACTTATCGGGTGCGTGTGCATGGTGTTGTGTCGGCCGAAGTTTTGGGGCGTTTGCATAAAGGCATTAAAATTGACGGTGTTCAATATGCCCCCTGTGTGGTGGAAGTTGAAAAAAAACAATCCACAAATACTTGGTTAAAGATGACTTTAAGCGAAGGGAAAAACCGTGAAATCCGCAAGATGATGAAATTTTTCGGATTGGAAGTTTCCCGATTGATTCGCATTTCATATGGCCCCTATCAATTGGGTTCGTTAAAACCCGGACAGGTACAGGAGGCCCCATGCGCTTAATCAGTGGTAAATACAAAGGTCGCATTTTAAAAGTTCCCGAACAAGGGACTCGTCCCACAGCCGATCGGGCCAAAGAAATGTTGTTTGATATTTTAAATGCACGATTGATGCGTGAACAAAAACAATGGAGTCGTATTCGCTTTGCGGATGTTTTTGCGGGCTCCGGTGCGATTGGGTTAGAGGCTGTTTCACGTGGGGCAAAAAATGTTTGGTTGTTTGAAAATAACCGTCAGGCACAAAATATCATTCATCAAAATGGTCGTGATATGTCTTTTGAATTATTGTCGGATGCTTTGATTCCGCCCACCATCAATAAACCGATGGACATTTTATTTATGGATGCTCCCTATGGCAAAGGTTTGTGGGAAATGGCGTTGCCGGCTTTTGATAAAAGCGGATGGATTGATGAAAAAACTTGGGTGATTATTGAAATTGATAATCAAGAGGAAATTAAAATTCCCACAGGATTTACATTGATACAAAATCGCCGTCAAGGGCGCAACACTTTTTTATTTTTACAAAAGGAGATTTAACATGGATTTACAAAAACTTGCCACCACTTTACGTATTTTATCGGCCGATATGATTGAACGGGCTAAATCCGGTCATCCAGGTGCCAGCTTAGGCATGGCGGATATTGCCACTGTTTTGTGGACAAAATTTTTACGCTTTGATGCTTTAAATCCAGATTGGCCAAATCGGGACAGAGTTGTTTTTTCAAACGGCCATGCTTCACCGTTGATGTATGCCATGCTTTACATGATGGGCATTAAAGGGATTGAATTGGATGATTTAAAAAATCTGCGTCAATTAAACAGTTGTACACCGGGGCATCCCGAAAGAGGGGTTACAAACGGTGTTGATTTTTCATCCGGTCCTTTGGGGCAAGGGTTGGCCGGTGCCGTGGGTATGGCGATGGCCGAAAGAATTTTAAATCAACGTTTTGGTGATAACGTTATCAATCACAAAACTTATTGTTTTGTCGGTGATGGCTGTTTGATGGAAGGTATCAGCGAAGAGGCGATTTCTTTGGCCGGTTTATGGAATTTGAAAAATTTGGTTGTTTTATGGGATAATAATCAAATAACCATTGACGGAAAGACGGATATTGCCACCAAAACAGATATGCAGGTGCGTTTTATGGCCAACGGTTGGAATGTTTTAACCTGTAACGGTCATGATTTTGATTCCATTGAAAAGGCTTTGACATTTGCCCAACGTTCCAAAAAGCCGGTTCTGATTGATTGCAAAACAACCATTGGTTTTGGCGCCCCGAATAAAGCGGGAAAATCCTGTGTCCATGGTGCGCCCTTGGGTGAAGATGAATTACAGGGATTGAAAAAAGCGCTGGGATGGGAATTGTTGCCTTTTGAAATCCCCCAAGATCTTTTAGAACAAAGCCGTAAAATCGGCGTGCGCCACCATGATGAATTTGAAAAATGGCAATCGGCCGTTTCGGATGATTTTAACGATATATGGCAAGGAAAAGTTTATTGTTCTTTAAATAATTTAAAACAGGAATTTTTAAATAAAGGGGAAGCTTTGGCCACCCGTAAAAGTTCGCAAATGGTTTTGGAAACGTTATTGACTCAGGTTGCAAATCTGATTGGCGGATCGGCGGATTTGGGTGCTTCCAACCTGACCAAAACAAAAGTATCACAGGATATTTTTCCCCCGAAATATCAAGGTAATTATTTGAACTATGGCGTGCGTGAATTGGCAATGGCCGGTATTGCCAACGGTTTGGCGGCCCATGGTGGTTTGATTCCCTATACCAGCACGTTTTTTGTGTTTTCGGATTATATGAAGCCGGCCATTCGTTTGGGATCTTTAATGGGCTTAAAACAATTGTATGTTTTGACGCATGATTCCATTGGTGCGGGTCCGGATGGTCCGACCCATCAACCCATAGAACAACTGATTGGTTTGCGTGCCACACCCAATTTGTTTGTTTTCAGGCCGGCTGATGCCATAGAAGTTGCCGAAACCTATGAAACCGCCATGCAAGAAACTACCCCTTCGGTAATTGTTTTGACTCGCCAAAATGTGCCTGTGGTCCGTGAAAAAATTGATGAAAATTTAACACAAAAAGGTGCCTATGTCATTAAAGATGTAAAGGGTAAGAGAAAGTTGACTCTTGTCGCCACAGGATCCGAGGTTTCTTTGGCTTTAAAAGTGGCTGAAAAATTGCCCAAAACGGCGGTGGTATCTATGCCGTGTTGGGAATTATTTGCCAAACAATCAACCGAATATCAACAAACGGTGTTGGGGGATGCCCCCCGTGTTTCCATTGAGGCTGGCTCAACTTTTGGATGGGAACGTTGGACAGGTTCAGACGGATTAAATATCGGCTTGGATAGCTTCGGTCAAAGCGCTGACGGCAATCTATTGTTTGAACACTTTGGTTTTTCGGTTGAAAAAATTATTGAAAGGATTGAAAAATGGCAAAAAAAATAGCATTGATGTTATTGGCGATATTGTTGGGGGCTTCGCTTCCCACAGATCCTCAGGCAAATCAAAAAATAGAATCTTTTAACAAAGCCAAAAATTATTTGCGAAAATCGATTTACAATAATCATCGTGAAACATTTTATTGCCGTGCTAAGTTTGATGAAAGTAATCGGATTACTTTGCCCGATGGTTTTGAAACACAAAAGTATAAAAAGCGACTTCATAAATTGGAGTGGGAACATGTCGTACCGGCCGAACATTTTGGTCAGGCCTTTATTGAATGGCGTCAAGGACATGAAGATTGCATTGATTCAAAAGGCGAATTTTTTAAAGGGCGTAAGTGTGCCGAAAAAACAAATCAGGAATTTCGTTTTATGTTGGCCGATATGTATAACCTGTATCCGTCCATTGGGGCTGTCAATGCCGTCAGAAGCAACCATCACTATGGCGTGTTAAAGGATATTCGGCCGACCTTTTCGGGATGTGAATTTAAATATGATGAACAAACGGATATTGTGGAACCACCCGAATATACACGGGGTGCAATAGCCCGAACGTATTTATATTTTGATTCGGTGTATCCCAAATATAATATGTCATCCGCCACACGTCAATTGATGCAGGCTTGGGACAAGATGTATCCGGTGGATACATGGGAATGTGAACGGGCCCAAAAGATTGAAAAAATTCAAGGCAACGAAAATTTATTTGTTAAATCTCAATGTGCCGAGTTGGGAATGAAGTGGTGATTTTTCCCGCTTGACAAGGGTGATAATTTATGCTAGTGTGGGGATATGTGGGGAGTTAAGGAGGCCCTAAAAAATGAATTTAAACCACGATAAAGGTATAAATAGATGGACCTTGTACACACACACACACACATTTAATTTTGAATATTAAGTTGTGCCTTGGCACAACCGACCCACTGTATGACAAATACAGTGGGTTAAACTGTGTTTGTCATTCTGAAATGGGCTCGCCCATTCAGAATGACAATTTTAATTACTGTCATAACAAATAAAAGAAAGGAACTAAAATTTAAAAATTATATTAATGATGAGCGT
>SUVA01000001.1 GCA_015062245.1 Alphaproteobacteria bacterium | reverse complement strand
TTTAAATTATTTGTAAAAATTGTTTTTGTTGTTCAGGCATTAAAATTTAAATTATCTAAATTCTTCGCTAACAACGCTCATCATTAATATAATTTTAAAATTTTAGTTCCTTTCTTTTATTTGTTATGACAGTAATTAAAATTGTCATTCTGAATGGGCGAGCCCATTTCAGAATGACAAACACAGTTTAACCCACTGTATTTATTATACAGTGGGTCGGTTGTGCATACGCACAACTTAATATTCAAAATTACATGTGTGTGTGTGTGTACAAGGTTTCTTTATTTATACCTTTAACGCCTTTTAAACACATTTTAAATAGCCTCCCGTTTTCTTCGCTTATCCCCACGCTAGCATAATTTACACACCTTGTCAAGCGGTTTATTTAAAACCCCAACTTCTATTTTTGTCAATTTTTTCTTTACAGAAAATCGTTTCTATGGTATAATTCCAAAATCACAAAAAACAAGGAACTAAATATGACCCAACAAACCATTTCATCAAACGAATTGTTCAAAAGATTAGAAGCTTATAAGCGTGCGGCAAAGTTTTTGGCCTCATCTGATAGATTATCTGATGTACAACAAATGGAAAATATACTGACTAATTTACATCAATTTCGCAATAAATATCCAGAACAAGAAGCTCTCATTGCTCAAACGCTGTTTGACATTTTTGATCGTTCCTATTACTATTCACCCGAATATATGCGTTTGAGGACTCAGGTTAGTGTCATTTGTGGTTTTGCATCAAAACCAACAAATAATATGGCTATTTTAAATCAACTGATGGACAGAATGGCCTTGGTTGACAAACCCGAAAATATGCTTTACGGCTTTAAATCAATCGCACAAAGAACTATTGATTTATACGATCTTGGCAATTATAAGGAAAAAGATCCGAATACAAAAACAGCCTATCGTTTAAGAATGATGTTACACATGATTAACGATTCGTTAAAGCGCAAAACAAATCCTGATATTAAATGGTTGCATGAAAATGCCCATAGATTAGCCGAAAGTCAACCAACATTTAAAAAGTTTGCCGAAAGCTTTCAAAAACCAAATCAACCCAAAAAAACGCAAAAGCTTTTTCCGAAAGAGGCTGCCGATGCATTTCCGGCAAAAGCATCTATGCGCCGTCATATTTTCTCACATTCTTACGAATAAGATGAAAAAAACTTGACTTTTTAAAACAAATCATTAAAATGCTTTGCATTGTGAATAAAAAAAGGATAAAAAAATGACAGCTAAAATTATTGTTTTCGCAAATGAAAAAGGTGGTACAGGTAAATCTACTTTGGCCATGCATACGATTGTGGCATTGTTGCGTGCCGGTAAAAAAGTCGCCTCATTTGATTTGGACCCAGATCAACAAAGTTTAACACGCTATGTGGAAAACCGTAAAACATTTATCAAGGAAAAAGGGGCTCAATTGCCTTTGCCTGTGCATACCTGTTGGACAAAAGACGTGGCCAACATTTATACTTTACGTGGCCAATTGGATAAATTAAAAGAAGAAGTTGATGCCATTGTTTTGGATACGCCGGGTTCTCATTCACCTTTGGGTATGGAAGCCATGACCTTGGCCGATGTGTTGGTAACCCCTATGAACGATTCTTTGGTGGATTTGGATATTTTGGCTTTGGTGGACGGCGATACTTTAAAAATTCAAGGCCCCAGCCATTTTGCACAAACAGTTTGGACAACACGTCAACAACGCATGTTGGAACGCAAACCATCCATCAATTGGTTGGTGGTTCGCAACCGTATGTTGTTCAGCAAATCCAAAAACTCGCAAAATATGTCTATTTTATTAAACGCCTTGGCACGCCGTATCCATTTTGAATTGGTTGGCGTTGTTTCCGAACGTGTCGTTTTCCGTGAATTATTCTTGAAAGGTTTGACGATGTTGGACTTTAAAGAAAACGCCGTAAAATTACAAAATACCATTTCCTCAAACACTGCCAGACAAGAATTATCCGCTTTGGTCAATAAAATTTGGGGAACAGACTTGAATTTATCTCCGGTTAGTGCTATACAAAAATAAACACTCACCCAAAGGGGGTAAATCGTGGATATTTTTGCAGTCAATACAAAGCCGTTTTTAGATCAATCTTTTGGTACATCCGGTATTCGGCGGAAAAGTGAAATTTTCCGCCAAGAAAATTATTTGGAAAACATTGTCCAATCCATTTTTAATACGCTGGACAATTTTGAAGGAAAAACATTGGTTATCGGTGGTGATGGTCGTTACGGCAACAATGAAGCCATTCAAACAATTATCAAAATGGCCGTTGCCAATCAATTCGGACATATTATTGTCGGCCAAAACGGTTTGTTATCCACGCCCGCCACAGCCCATATGATTACCTTACATCAGGCCTTTGGCGGTATTATTTTAAGTGCCAGCCATAACCCCGGGGGCAAAAACGGCGATTTCGGCATAAAATATAATACGGATACCGGCGGGCCTGCCCCCGAAAATTTAACAGCTGAATTTACCAAAAACGCCCATCAAATTGATCATTATTGGATGATTCATTCTGATCCCGTTGATTTAAGTCGCATCGGGGATCAAACAATCGGATCAACTTTGGTTGAAGTTGTTGATTCTGTGGAAGATTACACCCATTATATGAGTGAAATTTTTGATTTTAATGCGATACGGGAACTTTTTAAATCAGGCTTTAAAATCACCTTTGATGCAATGAATGCCGTAACCGGCCCTTATGCCAAACACATTTTTGAAACGGTATTGGGGGCGGATAAAGGGTCTGTCATTCGTGGCGAACCTATGGCCGATTTTGGCGGGATTCATCCTGAACCCAATTTGACCTACGCCAAAGAATTGGTTGATTTGGCGTACAGCGAAAACGCCCCTGATTTATGCGCAGCTTCGGATGGTGATGGCGACAGATATATGGTTTTGGGTAAATCATTTTTCGTCAATCCGGCCGACAGCTTGGCAATTTTGGCCGAAAATATAGAGAAAATTCCTTTTTATAAAGGGCGTTTTTACGGTGTTGCCCGTTCTATGCCCACCGGCAGGGCCGTTGATTTAGTTTGTCAAAAATTGAATAAGGATTGCTATCAAACACCCACCGGTTGGAAGTTTTTCGGTTCTCTTTTAAATAACCAAAAAATCACACTGTGTGGCGAAGAAAGTTTTAGTGCCGGCTCATTCCATGTAATGGAAAAAGACGGTCTGTGGGCGGTTTTATGTTGGTTAAATATCATTGCTTTGACAAAAAAAGCCCCTGAACAATTGGTGCGCCAAATGTGGCAAAAGTATGGACGCATTTACAATCAAACCATCAATTACACAACCGATTCAGCCGAAAAAGCCACTCATTTAATGGATGCACTGACGGCACATCTGATTTCTTTAAAAGGTCAAATTATTGCGGGTTTAACCATTACGGATGCTCGTTTTTTTGATTATACAGATCCGGTAACACAAATTCAATCGTTGCGTCAGGGAATTTTAATTGATTTTTCCGATAAAAATCAGGCTATGATTCGCCTGTCCGGTACGGTCAGCTCGGGCGCCACCGTTAAGGTATATCTGCACCATCAGGATGATAATTCTGATTTAGAAATAGAACAGGCTATATCTTATGTTAAAGAAGCCGTACAACAAATTATGAAAATTCAACAATACTTGGGCGACAACGTTCAAATAACAACCACCTGATTATCGGCGGAAAAAATCCGGAATTCCGTCATTTGAATCCGAAAAATCTTCGGTGGTTTTTGCTTCTTGTTTTACTTCGCTTTTACCTTTTGAATTTTTAAAAATCAAATCCATCAAACTGGGACGTGCTTGTTTCACGTTGCTGATTGTTTTTTGATTTTCCACATTGATATTTGTTTTAACTTCCGTTTTTTTATGAACAGGCGTTATCGGTTGAATAACCGGCGGTGCATCATTATCAAACAAATTGCTTTGACGAACAACTTCTTCGGACGAAACTGTGTTTTCCAAATTTTTGGGATTCGGACGATATTCTGTTCCCATCACAGGCGCAAAGCCCAATCCGTCAGGCGCAATCAAGTTGGGTTCTTCCGGTGGCGTTTGTTTTTCTTCTGTTTCCGTTTGCGTTACCTGAATTGTTGTTGTTTGGGATGAAATCGTAATTGTTTCCGGTGCAACGGTTGGCGCAACGATCGGGGTGCTTGGCACTGTTTGTTGGAAAACAGGCTTTGGTTCGGCTTTCCCCAATCCGGTGGCCACAATTGACACCTGAATGGAACCCGCCAATCCTTCATTGACGGCAGAACCCATTTTGACCATAGCGTTTTCATCGGCCTGAGAAACAATCCGTTGCATGATTTCATCCACTTCATCCAACCCGACATCCAAACCGCCCGTAATGTTCACCAAAACGGATTTTGCCCCTTTGATAGAACAATCGTCCAACAACGGATTTGTCAAAGCCATATCGGCGGCTTTTTCGGCACGGTTTTCACCGCTGGCAATACCTGTTCCCATCATGGCACGTCCCATAGTGGTCAAAACGGTACGCACGTCCGCAAAATCCAAATTTATCATACCGGGGTTCATTACCAAATCGGTAATACTGCGCACACCTTGACACAACACATCATCCGACATTTTAAAGGCATCGGCCAAAGAAGTATGTGGTTTGGCAATTCTGAATAAATTTTGGTTGGGCACAATAATCAAAGTATCCACATATTTTTGTAATTCTTCAATCCCTTTTAAGGCCACTTCCATACGGCGATTGCCTTCAAATTTAAAGGGAGTTGAAACAACGGCCACCGTTAAAATACCCATTTCCTTGGCATATTTGGCAATCACAGGTATTGCCCCTGTGCCTGTTCCACCCCCCATACCGGCGGTCAAAAATAACAAATGTAAATCTTTGATACTGTCTTTGATTTTTTCGGCGGATTCTTCGGCCGATTGACGACCGACTTCCGGATTGGAACCAGCCCCCAAACCTTTGGTGATTTCTTCACCCAACTGAATTTTATCGGCCACCAATGATTTTGATAAAACTTGGGCATCCGTATTGGCGGCAAAAAAGGCACAACCTGTTACACCGCTTTTAACCATATTATTGACGGCATTACCACCGGCACCACCCACACCGATAACACCCAAATTCGGGGTCAATAATACCTTTGGTTGAGGCGTTGCCAAACCGATTGTCAATTCGCTTTTTTGAATTATGATAGACTCTGTTTTATCCATTTTATGACCTTTCCTAAAAAACCTTTTGGGGTTGATGTTGATTGAAATTGCTCAAAAACTTTATCCTGACGGCGCTTTAAAGCATACATCAACAAACCGACACATACATTAAATGTACACAAATCATACTCACTTGGCAAGTTTTTTATTTGTTTTGTTTTGCCTAAACGAGAAATTCCGCCCAAAAACGACACAACTTTTTCCTTTAAGCCCGCCAAACCGGCACCACCACCGGTTAAAACATAATTTTTGGCAACAGATGTGAAAGTCGTATCTTTATCCAAAGCCAACTTTGTTTTTTCCAAAATGCTTTCCAAACGTGGCACAATTACCCCGATTAAATGGGAACGTTTTATTTGAATGTTTGTGCCTTCTTCATCCCCCAAAACAGGCACAATCACCCGTTCCAATTCATCACGGGGGGATAAATAGGCCGCCCCGTTTAAAACCTTTAAACGTTCGGCATTTTGTAAATTTGTATTTAATGCTTGGGCAATATCTCGTGTCATTTGATTGCCACCGCTTTGAATGACCCCTAATTGCATCAAACCACCGGCCACAAAAACAGCATAAGAAGTGGTACCCGCCCCAAAATCCAACACAGTGGCACCAATATCTTTTTCATCTTCATTCAAAACGGCCAAAGCCGAAGCATAAGGTGTGGCCACTTTCATTTGAACACTGACATGGCAACGGTCCAATACCGTCAGCAAATTCATTGTTTGCGTTTCGGGCAAGGTAACCATATGCACATGCGCCCCCAAAGTATTGGCAAACACCCCCCTTGGATCCGTCAACCCTTGATCTTTATCAACGATATAGCCCAAAGGAAAGGCGTGTAAAACTTCTTCACCCACCGGCACATGTTGCGATACAATGCCATCCACTAAAGCCTGCACATCTTGGGCTGAAATCGGTTTGCCGGCCGGTATCGCCACTTCGTGATAAACCTGTAATGAATGTAATTGTGTGGAAGAAATATTCACAATAACCGATTCAATACGTTGGCCTGATTTCACTTCGGCCTGACGAATGGCTTCCCCCACACAGGCGGTTGCTTCTTCTAAATTCCAAATGCTGCCGGCCTGAATTCCTTTGCTGGGCACACAAGAAGCCCCCACCACCTGAGGCGTTTGATCATCCGTTAAACATACCACCATACAGGCAATTTTACCCGATCCGATATCCAACAAGTTTAGATATGTTTTTTTGTGAAACCTTTTCTTCATTTTTTCGCCTTTTTCTTGGTAACCTTTTTGGGATGAACAATAATTCTGTCCGACAACCGGATATCAATGGATTCAATATCCTTTTTTAATAATTTATCTTTTTTATTTTGTTTATCCAAACGGATTAAAGCCTGTTCTATTTCTGTTTGAGGCAATAAAATTTCCAACCCTTTTTCGGCATCCATTAAACGCAGATTCCACCGCCTGTTTTCAACACGTTGAGCCGAACGCACACGGGATAAAATATCCGGCACTTTATCCAAAGCGGACAATAATTTTAAAATATGTTGCGGGGCATCGGGACCAACCACCAAAATTAAATCTTCCGTCAGGTATTGTTTATCCTGAACAGGTTGGCCTTCTTCATCCAATAAATAGTATTGACCTTTATTTTGCCAACGGGCAATCGGTGTTTTTTCAAAAATTTCAATTTTTAATTGATTGGGCAATTTTCTTTCAATAATCGCTTTTTTAACCCAAGGCAATTTTTCCAAAGCCTGCCTTTTTTCATCCAAGTCAATCGTGTTCATTTTTTGATTTATTTGGATATTCAAGGCTTTCATCACGTCTTCTTTATCGGTTCGTTTATGACCCAAAATCCACACATTTTTTTGCGGATCCACACGCCAATCAGCTTTATCCACCACATAATCCCATGCTGTTTTTGTATAAGAGCGCACGACTTGCCCCCATGGCGACATATAAAAAAACACGCCCCCTAAAAACAATGAAACAATCAATAACAATTTGACCAAAAAAGAGGATTTATTTTTATTTTTTAATCGCATGAGGCCCCCAAAATCAATTGATTGACAATATCTTCATAGGTCATTTTCTTCAACCGTGCCATATCGGGTACCAACGAAGTGGGCGTCATCCCCGGATTGGTATTGATTTCCAAAAAGTAAATCCGACCTGTTGGGGACAGACGAAAATCGCTGCGGGAAACACCACGACAATTTAAAAATTGATGAATTTTTTCGGCATATAAATGTAATTTTTTTCTTTGTTCCATACTAACGGGTGCCGGTATTAAATGTTCAACCGCCCCTTCGGCATATTTATTTTGATAATCGTACCACCCTTTTTTAACGCATAATTCCACCGAACCCAAAGCCTTACCGTTTAAAACAGCCACGGATAATTCACGCCCGTCAATATACTTTTCCACCAACTGTTTTTGATTTTCGGGCCAATTTTGAAGGGCCTGTTTTTTATCTTTTTCCGTTTTGATTATTTGAACACCGCAGGATGAACCTTCGGCATTGGGTTTGACCACCAAAGGCAGTTTCATTTTTTCAAACTCTGATTTCGTTTTTAAACCGCCTTTGGCCACAGGAATACCGATTTGTGTGGCAATCAAGCGTGTCATTTGTTTGTCCATCCCCATAGATGAAGCCATCACCCCCGAATGCGTATAGGGTATTTTTAAGGCATTTAAAATCCCCTGAACGCCACCATCTTCGCCAAAACGGCCGTGCAAAGCATTAAAAACCACATCCGGTTTAAAATCCGTCAAAGATTTAATCCATTTGGCCAAATCATCCGTTACATCTATGGCTTGGGTTTGATAGCCCAATTTTTTCAAAGCTTGCATCACACCATTACCCGACAAAAAAGAAATCTCCCTTTCCGAAGAAATTCCCCCCATTAAAACAGCCACTTTTTTTATCTTTTGCCCAAACATTTTATCTCCATTTCCAAAAGAATCCCCTGCTTTTCAAAGACGATTTTTTGCATCTTTAAAACAAAATCTTCCAACTGATTACCGGTGGCATGGTGATTGATTAAAAAATTCGCATGCTTAGCCGACATTTCAGCCCCATTTTCTTTATACCCTTTTAATCCGGAATTTTCAAGTAAAAAACCCGCACTTTTTTCTTTTGTGTTTTTAAAAGTGGAACCGGCGGTACGCACGCCCTGTGGCTGAGTTGTTTTTCGGCGTATATGATAGTCCGTCATTTTGGATTTAATTTCATCTTGTGAGCTCAGCGCTGTGGCACGCAAAATAGCCCCTGTAAAAATTAAATCTTTTAATGGATTATGGCGATACGACCAATCGGAAAAATCTGTAAATTGTTTTTCCTGCCCCTTATAATCCACAGCGTTTATTTTTACCAAAATATCACTTAAAGATTGCCCAAACGCACCGGCGTTGGATGACAAACCGCCCCCCAAAGTACCTGGGATATCCGATAAAAATTCAAAACCTGTCAGGTTGTTTTGAAGGGCTGTTTGAGCAATTTGGGATAACCGAACCCCTGCCCCACAAACCAATAAATCATCTTTGACCTGAATGTCCTGAAAGCCTTTGCCCAGTTTTAAAACAACACCTTCTATACCACCATCACGAATCAAAACATTACTGCCACCGCCCAAAATCATGACAGGTAATTTATTTTGTTTTAAAAAATCTTTTAAATCTTCCAACGTTTCCACAATGGCGAAAAAATCAGCCTTCCCCCCCACACCCAACCAAGTGTGTTTGGCCAATTCATAATCGGGTATCAGGGAAAGGGTCATTTTTTTAAAGCCTCCAATAACTCGGGTATTTGACGTGATAAAGAACCGGCATTCAAACAAACAACCGTATCGTTGGGTCCAACAAAATCGGCCACATTTTTTGCAAAATTTTCGGTTGTTGTTTCAAAAACACAAGGGCGAATTTTTTGCATTTGTGATACAAAGTTTGATGTATTGACACCCTCAATCACTTCATCACCGGCCGAATATACATCGGTTACAAAAACGGCGTCAGCCAAATCAAAAGCATCCATAAAATCCGTCCACAAATTTTGAAACCGTGTATAACGATGGGGTTGAAATACCGCCACTAAGCGACCGGATATATGGTCTTTTAAGGCCGATAAGGAAGCACGAATTTCGCTGGGGTGATGGGCGTAATCATCATAAACGACCACATTATTTTCACATCCACGCAAGGTTAAACGCCTTTTAATGCCCTCAAATGAAGCCAACGCCTGACGCACGTGTTCTTCTTTTATACCAACAACAAAAGTGGCCGCAACCGATGCCAATGTGTTTAATATGTTATGCTTACCCATCAATGTAATCATCATATCACGATAAACGGTTGTTTGATTGTGATGACGTATCACAATGTCAAATGTTGTTTTGCCATTTTCAATTTTTACATTTTCGGCACGCACATCGGCCGTATTTGAAAAACCGTATGTGATGACTTTACGGCCTTTTATTTCCGGCAACAACTCACGCACGACAGGGTCGTCCATACATGCCACACAGGCCCCATAAAAAGCCGTTTGATTTAAAAAAGTTTGAAAGGCCATTTTTTCCCGTTCAAACGTTTTATAATAATCCAAATGTTCGGGTTCTATGTTTGTCACAACTGAAATAGTGGTCGGCAACTTTAAAAAAGAACCGTCCGATTCATCGGCTTCGGCCACCAACCAAGAGCCTTTACCCACACCCGCATTGGAATTTTGTTTGGCCAAAATACCGCCGATAATATAGCTGGGGTCTTTTTGTGCCGTCATTAAAATATGGGTTATCAAAGATGAAGTTGTTGTTTTACCATGAGAACCGGCCACACAAATACTTTTTTTAAACCTGAGTAATTCGGCCAGCATTTCGCTGCGATGACCAATAGGCAGTCCCATTTCTTTGGCCGCCTGTAATTCCAAATTATCCGCATGAATGGCCGAAGAAATGACAACCGCATCACATCCATTTAGGTTTTCGCTTTTATGACCGATAAAAACAGGAATTCCCATTTTTTGCAAACGACCTGTATTGGCGTTTGCCTGATCATTTGAACCTTGCACCTGAACACCCATTGAGGGCAACATTTCAGCAATGGCACTCATCCCAATACCGCCAATACCGATAAAATGAACCCGATTTAAAGGAAACATTTTCATTTGTTTGTCCCTTCAATAATGGGTTTAACCAAAGCCACCATCTTTTCGGCCACATCCGGATGAGATAAAGCCAAGCTGGCCAAAGCGGCTGTTTTCAATTCTTCTTTGTTTTCGATTAAATCCTGCAAACGTTTGGCCAAATTATCCGCATCAAAGTCTTGTTCCACAACCAACCAACCGGCTCCGCTTTCGGCAAATTGACGGGCGTTTTCAAATTGATGATTATCCGCCGAAGTGGGTAATGGCACATAAATACCGGGACGACCGACAATCGCCAATTCGGCCAAAGTGGAAGATCCGGAACGACCAATCACCAAATGGGATTTAGCCAACAATTCAGGCATATTATCAAAAAACGATTGAACCGTTACAGCATAAAAACCGCCATCTTGATATAACTTTTGTAAATCATCTACATCTTCGGGACGGGCCTGTTGTGTGATGACCATTTGTGAACGAATTTCGGCGGGCAATTTTAAAATCGCCTCAGGCAAAGAACGGCTTAAAAAACGGGCGCCTTGCGAACCGCCAGTCACCAACAAATAAAACAACTTATCATCTGTCGGATAGGGGGTATTTGCTTTTTGCAAAATAGCATCACGCACCGGTTGCCCCACCAAAAATGTTGAAATCCCAGGTGGCACCATTTTGGTATCGGCAAAGGCCGTGGCAATCATCTTAACACGGGGGGCCAACATCCGATTGGCACGGCCCAAAACGGCATTTTGTTCGTGAACCACAGTGGGTATTTTTAAAAACTGAGCCGCCAATACCGCCGGTAAAGAGGCGTATCCGCCCACCCCGATAACCAAATCCGGACGCTTTAATAACATAAACCATGATGATTGAAAAGCACCAAAACATAAAACGGCAAAAGCCTTTAATTTACCAAAAAAAGAACGCCCTGTCACAGATGATGCCGCCACCACTTTGGTCGGCACTTGGGTCAATTTCCTGAAATTCGCCCCACGTTTATCTGTGATAAAGGTTATATCATAACCGGCATCTAACAAACCCTTTGCAATGGCCTCGGCCGGAAAAATGTGACCGCCTGTACCACCTGTTGTAATAATAATTTTCTTCATTCTAATCCCCTTGAAAAACTATGCCCATGTGTCAGGGCCAAAATAAAACCAAAGGCAAATGCCACCGATATCAATGACGATCCGCCGTACGAAATAAAAGGAAGTGTCATTCCTTTTGTCGGAATCAAGTTCAATGTGGACAGTATATTGACCAAAGATTGAACGGTTATTTGGGTCATCAAACCACCCACAGCCACTTGAACAAAAAAGTTGTTTTCACGCCGAATCAACCAACATGAACGCAACATAATAAAGGCAAAGGTCATGACAATTAAAGCTGTCACGATAAAGCCAAATTCTTCGGCCGATACAGCCATAATAAAATCCGTATGGGCATCGGGCAATTCGTATTTAACACTGCCTTCCCCCGGACCTTTGCCAAACCAACCGGCATTTTTCAGTGTTTCCATGGATTTTTCCACCTGATAGGAAGTCCCTTCTTCGGGAAACAGAAATTTTATCACACGATTATGCACGTGTTCAAACGTTAAAAAGGCCATCACGCCAAAGCCAACACCACCCAAAATCAAAAAGCTGACCAACCAAATGGAGATGCCCGATAAAAATAATTCCACCGCAAATATGGATAAAATGGTCAACGTCATACCGATATCAGGTTGCATCAATAACAATAAAACAACCATCCCACAAATAATCCAGGCTATCCATCCGTCCCAACAATGTTTTATCAAACGGCCACGGGCCAATAACCAACCGCATACAACGGCAAAAGCGGGTTTTACAAATTCGGATGGTTGCACGCTGAATCCAAACACGTTTATCCAACGATGGGCACCTTTGATTTCGGGACCCAACAACGCCAATAACATTCCACCCATGGCGCCAATTAAAACCAAAAAAGCCACCCGTCTGACCCATTTTAACGGCAACAAAGCCACCCCCATCAAAACCCCAAAAGCCACCGGCACAAAAACCATATGTTTAATGATAAAGTGCATCCATGCCAAATTATTGCGGGCCGCCACGGCCGGGCTGGCCGCCAAGGTTAAAAACACACCGCAAAACAACAAAACAAAGGCCGCATACATAATCCCTTTATCCAAACTGCGCCCTTGTTCTATCAATCGTTTCTTGATGGTGGAAAAGTATTTCATTTTACCTCAACTTTAATGTGGATAAAGCCAATAAGGCCAATAAAATGGATACAATCCAAAAACGCACAACAACCGTTGTTTCACTCCATCCCAATTTTTCAAAGTGGTGATGAATCGGTGCCATTAAAAACACCCGTTTTTTGCGTAACTTATATGAACCAACCTGAATAATATCGGATAAAGCTTCCACTACAAAGATACCACCGGCCAAAGCTAAAATCAATTCGTGCTTGGTGGCCACGGCTATCGCCCCCAAAAAGCCCCCCAATGCCAAAGAGCCTGTATCACCCATAAAAACTTTTGCCGGATGGGCGTTGAACCACAAAAAGCCCAAGGTGGCCCCGATAATCGCCCCGCACATCACGGCCATTTCACCCGCATTGGGAATGTAGGCAATATGCAAATACGTGGTATAATCCACACGCCCGACCAAATAGGCTATGACCCCAAAAACCGAAGTACACATAATCACAGGCAAACTGACCAATCCGTCCAATCCGTCCGTTAAATTGACCGCATTGGATGCCCCCACAATCACCACCATGGCAAAGATAACATAGAACATACTTAAATCTATGAATAAATTTTTAAAAAACGGAATGCTGATACTGGTACTCATATTCCCATGGGATAAATACATCAATGAACCACAGGTAATAAATGCCACGGCAAATTGCAAGGCTAACTTTGTTTTGCCGGCAATACCGTCACTGGAATGACGGGTCAGTTTGGTATAATCGTCCCAATAACCAGTCAGCCCCGTTCCCAAAAAGGCAAACAACAAAACCCAAACATAAGGATTGGCCAAATTCACCCATAACAATGTTGAAATTACCCCTGTTGCCAATATCATCAAACCACCCATTGTGGGCGTTCCGGCTTTGGTATAATGCGTTTCAGGACCACATTTACGAATGGGTTGTTCGGCCTGTTTGGATTTTAACCAACCAATCAATTTGGGCATAAAAAACAAAGTCAACACAAAAGCCGTCAACAACGCACCGCCAATGCGCACCGTTTGATAGCTGAACAGATTCAAAAAGCGAAACGAATCTTTAAAAAACGAAAGCCAGTAAAACATTATTTTCCTTTCAATTTATCCACTAATTTATACAATCCTGTCCCATGGGAAGATTTTACATAAACAATATCTTGATCCTGTAAAGCGTTTAACAAAACAGGTATCATCTGATCAACCGTTTCGCACCATGCGCCTTGTTGATGTTCGGGCAAAAGTTCAAAAACAACGCGCATCAATTTTCCCACAGCGAAAACTTTTTCCACACCATTGTGCGCCAAAATATCCAATAAGTCAAGATGTCTTTTTTGTCCTTCTTCACCCAATTCCAACATATCCCCCAAAACGGCAATTTTGCGCTTGGTATAAAAGGATAAAGATTCCAAACCGGCACGCATGCTGGCCGGATTGGCGTTATAGGCATCATCAATCAGGGTGATTTCTTTATTGTCCAGATTGATTTTTTGTGTGCGTCCACGCCCGTTTGTCGGCATTAAATCTTGAAGCGTTTGAACGGCCTGTAAAGTACTGGCCCCCAATGCATCCACTGCCAATAATACCGCCAACGAATCCAAGGCGTAATGCGATCCTATAAAGTTTAAAGTATAAGAAAGATTATCCCCGTGCCAGTGGGCTTTAAGCATCATCTTTTTGTCCTGAACCGATACGTTCTTCAATTGTAAATCGGCCTTTTCGCTTTTACCAAAACGAACGATACGACGAATATTTTCCAAATGGGCCCGTTCAAATAAATCTTGGGCGCATTCGGTATCGGCACTTAAAACAGCCGTTCCGTTTTTATCCTGATAATCAAAGATATGCGCTTTTTCTTCGGCGGTAATCTGTAAAGTTTTGAAAAATTCCTGATGCGCCGGATGAATGTTGGTAATCACAGAAACATTCGGACGTACCAAATCGGATAACTGGGTCATTTCGCCCACATGGCTGATACCCATTTCAATGACGGCATATTGGCTATCGGCGGGTAAATTGGCCAACATCAAAGCCACCCCCAAATCATTATTCAAATTCGCTTTTGTAATGAAAGTTTTTCCTTGATCTTGTAAACAAGCCCCCAACATTTCTTTGGTGGTGGTTTTACCGGAACTGCCCGTAATCCCCACAACCTGAGCCATTGAACGCATGCGGGCATATCGGGCCAACGATTCCAAAGCCATGCGTGTATCCGAAACAATCAATTGTTTTTCACGTGAAACATCGGATATTTCATGATTGACCAAACACAGTGCAGCCCCACGTTTGACAGCATCTTTGACAAATTCATGACCGTCCCTTTTACCACCCGTCAATGCCACAAATAAATCACCCAATTGAATATCCTGCGAATTAAAAACAACCCGCCATACTTTCATTTTTTTATGAACAGGTGCATTCAACGCCTGTTGCAATTCCACCCCGTTATACAGGGCGTTTTCATTATAGCCTTTAATTTGCAAAGAAGCCTCAATTCTGTCAGAAAACGGATAGCGGATATTTTGTATTTGTTGATAATCTTCGTGGCCCTTACCCGCCAAAACCAAAATATCCCCTTCTTGCAATAAATTGACGGCATGCATAATGGCCCGTGAACGGGATAATTCTTCATGACCTTTGGTGGGACATCCGGCCAAAATCTCCTGACGAATGGCGCTTGGGTCTTCGCTTCTGGGATTATCATCGGTAACAAAGATATCATCGGCATATTCTTGAGCAACTTGTCCCATTTGAATACGCTTACCTTTATCCCGATCGCCACCGCAGCCAAACAAACAAACCAAACGCCCTTTGGTATGCGGACGCAACGATTTTAAAACCTGTTTCAATCCATCGGGTGTATGGGCATAATCCACAAAAATACCCGCACCATTATTCAATGCACCGATAAATTCCAAACGACCGGCGGGGGCTTTTATTTGTTCAATAACAGGGCATAATTGTTCCCACGTTTGTCCCAAACTGAGGCACAAACCGATGGCACACAATAAATTCATGGCCTGAAAATCACCAAAAATTTGTAAATCAAAGGGATAGTTTTTATTTTCATATTGAATAACAATATGTTGACCTTTTGGGGTCGGTACCTGTTGCATCAAACGCAAAGTTTCACCTTTGATACCATAGGAAATAATTTTTTGTCCCTTTGATAAACAGGTCTGTTTTAACCTTTCGTATTCATCAATATCCGCATTTAAAACAGCCACAGAATTTTCGGGTAAAATCTTGGTAAACAGCTTTTCTTTGGCCGAAAAATAATTGTCCTGATTTTTGTGATAATCCATATGATCACGGGTGATATTTGTAAAGCCACCGCCACACAAAGACAGACCCGCCAAACGGTCTTGGTCTAAACCATGACTGGATGCTTCCATGGCGACAACTTCCACACCGTCCGTCTGTAATTTAGCCAAAGTTTCAGAAAGCAGTTTCGGGGGCATAGTTGTCATAGATGAATCCGTATGTCCCACACAACCATCCAAACCGATGGTTCCCAAACTAACCGCCTTTACGCCCGATAAATTCATCAATTGTTGCACGAAATACACCGTGGATGTTTTACCGTTTGTACCTGTCACGGCCACTTTTCTAATTTTATCCGATGGCCATTGTTTTGTACAATCAACCGCAAAAGTATGACGCACATCATCAACCACCTGAACGGGAACACCACAATCAATCATATGATCGGCCACAATTTTTGTTGCCCCATTTTGGACGGCCTGATGCACAAAATCCGCCCCATCCACATTGACGCCTTTTATGGCATAAAAAGTATCGCCTGATTGCACTTCATTGACATTATCCGTTATTGTCATCTTTTCTTTCCTTTCTTGGCCTCACGGGATCTTTCAAAGGCATTCAAAATGTAATTGGGTTGTTCCCATGATTCAATTGGTTCCACCCCTAGATAAGGGGCGATTTCACCGATTATCTGTAATCCTGTGGCCTTAGCATTCCATCCGGCCGCATTAAACATGTGCGTTGCTTTTACCTTTTTGGGATCGGTATAGGAAACCAAAACGATGTATTTGGGTTCATTCATCGGGAACATACCCACAAAAGTTGTTCTGAGTTTGCCTTCCACATAACGCCCCTTTTCAATCAAGTTGGCCGATCCCGTTTTTCCCCCAACGGCATAAGGGGCCACAGGGCTGTTTTCGGGTAATTCATAATTGACAACACCCCACATTAAATGACGCATTGTTTTTGAAACGGATTCGGATAAAACACGTGTTTGTACTTGGTCTTTGTTGCCGTCTTTGATAAAGGTCGGCACACGATAAAGCCCACCGTTGGCCAGTGAGGCAACGCCCGCAATTAAATGAAGCGGGGTGACGGAAATACCATAACCATAGGAAATGGTGGCCGATTCCATATCCGCCCATTTTTCTTTTTTATTATATTGTGTGGTGCCACGTTCAGGCAAAGGAATCGGTAATTTTTCATAAAAGCCAAACCGCCCCAAAAATTCTTTTTGTTTTTCATAGCCTATTTTCAACCCGATTTGGGCCGAACCGATATTGGATGAATGGATTAAAATTTCCGGCACGGTTAAAGGCCGTTCCTGTCCCCGATAATCGGTAATGCGCTTGCGTCCGATTTTCAAAGGCTCAGATGTATCAAAAATACTGGCCGTCGTGATGGTTTTACTTTCCAACCCCAAAGCCGTGTTAAACAATTTAAAAATTGAACCGAATTCATAGGTGCCCAAAGTGGCCTGATTAAAACGTTCCTTTCCTGTTTTACCTTTTGGGGCAAAATTGGGGTTATAATCGGGCAAAGAAACAGATGCCAAAACCTCACCGTTATTCACATCCATTACAATAGCCAAACCGGCCTGAGCCTTAAACTTTTCAATGCCTTGCGTCAGGGCATTATGCACCATTTCCTGAATGGATACATCAATACTCAATTGCACATTTTCGTGTATCAATTGTTGGTCATAGGCTTTTTCAATGCCGGATATACCCACATTGTCAATATCCACGCCCCCCAACAAATGGGACACCAAATTACGGTGGGGGTAAGTTCTGTATTCACCGGGGAATTCCGATAAGAAATAATAACCCAACCAATTGATGTTTTGTCTTTCGGCAGGTGATAATTTGCGTTTGATGTATTTAAATCCGGCCGAGCTGGTAATCGCCGAATAAACATCTTTTTCATCCACATCATTTAAGGCATTGGCAATATTTTTGGCAATTTCTTTGGCATCACCTTTGACCAAAGCGGGATTCACGGATAGGTCTGTTGTGGGCACACTGCTGGCCAAAAAGATACCGTTTCTGTCCAAAATGTTATAGCGTTTTAAGGCATAAGAAGAACTGATGGCTTTTTTAGTGTAATCACGCCCATGATAATCCATCACCGTCAATTGGAATAAACGAGCCAAAATCACACAAAATAATCCCAAAAAAACAAAGCCGACAACAAAAACACGCCATGAGGCCGACTTTAAGCGAGCCCGTGTGGTCATATCCAAATAACGCCACTTATCCATTTTGTTCAAAGGAATTTCCTGACACGGCGTATAAAAAGGGGTATTTTTGTTTTTAAATTTCATTTTTACCCTCTTCAAAATCAGGTTTTGCCGTGGGCGGTTTAATGGGACGTTCGGCCAATTCATCGGCCTGAATAATTTGATTGGCCAATATCGGTTGGGCTTTTGTTTGTTCGGCCTGTTGGCGCAAATGCTCTGGATTTGTCAAAGACGCCCAATCCGTTTGCAAGCCGTGTAATTCACGGCGATTCAAAACGATTTGATAATGCAGTTGTTTTAAATTTTTTTCCTTATCACGCACATAATACTTTAACATAAACGTACCGATTCCGGTGGCGGTAGCCAAAATAAAACAAATCAAATTAAAGTGCCATTGTTTCATTTGACCTCCGTGCGAACGGCCCAACGCAATTTTGCCGAATGGGCCCGTGAATTGTTTTTTAATTCATTTTCATCAGCCATCACAATTTCTTTTTCGGGCACAATAAAAAACTTATCCGTTTCAATCGTTTTTTGGGCATATTTATTTTGGTGTTTTTTCGGGGCAGCGTTTGCTTTTAAAAAGTCTTTAACAATTTTATCTTCCAAAGAATGAAAAGATACCACCACCAAACGCCCCTGAGGCTTTAAAATCCGAATGCTGGAATTTAAAGCTCTTTCCAATTCGCCCAATTCGTCATTGACGTAAATGCGCAAAGCCTGAAAAGAACGCATGGCACTGTCCGAACCGTCCTTGGGCCGAGGCATTACCGAATGAATCACTTCAACCAACTCGCCCGTTGTTTTAAAAGGACGATTTTCAACAATCGCTTTGGCAATTCGGCGACTTTGTTTTTCCTGACCATAAGCATATAAAATATCGGCCAACTCTTTTTCACCCTTTAAATTGACCACATCGGCGGCCGATATGCCCTGCCCGCTCATACGCATATCCAACGGGCCATCCAAACGAAACGAAAAACCCCTTTCGGCACCGTCAATTTGCATGGATGAAACACCAATATCCAATACAAAGCCGTCCACCGGTTCTTTCACATAATCGGCCACGGATGAAAAACAATCCCCGATAAAGGAAAAGCGATCACCAAATTCGGCTTTCATTTTTTCCACCATCGGCATAACAGTCGGGTCACGATCAAAAGCAATCACACGATTTTCGGGATGAGCATTCAAAATAGCACGTGTATAACCACCGGCCCCAAAAGTGCCGTCCACATAAACACCGCCCTGACACCCTAAACGTGTCAGGACCGAATCCAACAAAACCGGAATATGCAATGGCATCATCCAAAAATCCTTTGTTAGGTTTAACCCTAGCATACTTTTTTATAAAAAGCAATTATCCAATTGTATTTTTTATAACAAAAATCCCCCTTTTTTATCAGGGGGACTTTTAAAAGGCCAAATCAATTAAAATTTATATTGATATTGGATACCCAAAATATGCGATTGCAGGTTTTTGTATTTCACCTGAACCGAACTTGGATCGCTGGCTTCCAAAGCTTTGCCTGTTTTACCAAACATATGGGCATAACCGATATCCAATTGCCAATTGTTTTTCATATAACTGGCCCCGATACTGGTCCACCAACGGTCATTATCCGGAATACGGATCGTGCGTTTGTTATCGCTGTGGGTCGGACTTTCATCCCAACCGGCACCGAAACGGAAGGTCAGGTTTTTACAATAATAATAATCCAAACCAGCCGTTAAAGTCCATGTGTTGTCATAATCATAGTGCGAAACCTTTGTTCCATTTGTTGCGGAATAAACCGCTTTCATCAATGGGGCATCGGAATAAACGCTAAAATCAGGGAAAGATGATGTCCAATGTGTCCAACGGGCCGTTCCCGAAAAACCGAATTTTTTATAACGGTGATATCCCGACAATGTGATTGTTTCGGGTAAATCCGGATTTGCCCAAACATTAGATTTGCCATTAAAAGCAGGATTCATACTTCCACTGACATAAAAATCACCTTTGGTACGTTGAGCCGAACGCAAACGATAGGATAAACCAAAACGGGTGTTTTCATTATGTTCATACATTAAACCAAAGCTGGCGGTTTGGCTCCACGCATGCACATTAAAATCGGATTCACCACTACCTGCCAATGGGGAAATGCTGTTCGTCATTTTGCCATAGATGTAACGCATAATACCGCTGACACCCACTGACCAATGTTTGTTGATTTTATAGGCGGCCGAGATATTAAAATCCACAATATCCAATTTGGATAAAACGGCTGTATCAGATGCAAACCAATCGGCATCATAATCCGTTTTTAAACCAAACGGTGCATAAACACCCATACCCAAAGACCATCTGTCATTTAAATTATATTGGGCAAAAAATTGAGGAATCGGCACCCAAAAATCCATTTTTTTGTGTTGATTGGCGTATCTGGAATCAATACTTTCAACATCGGCATTCAAATTCACAAAGCTTAAACCTGTTTGAATACCTGATCTTTTCATCAAAGTCATACCGGCGGGGTTAAAAGCAATAGCCGAATAATCGTCCCCCATGATACCTTGACCGGCATAAGAACGCCCTAAACCGGTTACAGAATAATCATTTAATTGATAACCACCCGCTTGAGCGACAGAGGCCACAAACAGCCCCCCTAAAATAATAGATAATTTTTTCATTTTTTTCCTTTGTTTGAATTAAACAACAAAGGTATCATACACAAGTTGTCACAAAAATGCAACAATTTTGTCATAAAAATGTCATATTTTATTCTTTTTCCACTTCCCTGTATTCCACATCAATCACTTGGTGGGGACGGATGGGCCCTGTGGCGGACGGGGGAATCTTGCCTTTTTCCCAATATTTTTTCATACCGTTGATTGCCCAAATTCCCAAAAATACGATTAAAGCCGGTATGACCAATATCCACATCAATTGAAAAATCAATATCAAAACCGTTAAAGAAAAAGTCAGTGCCAATAATTGATACAAAAATTGTTTCATTTTAACTCCCTTTTTAATTGATATAAAATATCCAAAGCTTCCCGTGGGGATAAGTTATCCACATCCAAAGAACGCAGTTTTTTATCTGTTTCACTTTCTTTTGGGGCGGATTTTTCAATGGTGGCAAACAAAGGCAAATCTTCAAACAGCGGTTTTTGGGCGGCTTTTTTTTCTTCCAACTGATCCAAAACCTGTTCAGATCTGGTTAAAACGCTTTGCGGTAATCCCGCCAAACGGGCCACGTGAATCCCATAGGAACGATCCACAGCCCCTGATCCGACTTCGTGCAAAAAGACAATCTCACCTTGCCATTCTTTCACACGCATGGTATGCAACGATACCCGATTCAACCTTTTATCCAAAGCCGTCAATTCATGATAGTGTGTAGCAAATAACGCCCTGGCCTGATTATAATTATGCAAATATTCCACCGTGGCCCAAGCAATAGACAAACCGTCAAAAGTGGCTGTGCCACGGCCGACTTCATCCAAAATCACCAAAGATTTATCAGTGGCATTATTTAAAATAGCCGCTACTTCCACCATTTCCACCATAAAAGTGGAACGCCCACGGGCCAAATCATCACTGGCCCCCACACGGGAAAATAATTTATCCACCAAACCGATGGTGGCACTTTCGGCCGGCACAAAAGACCCCATCTGAGCCAGCACAACCATCAAGGCATTTTGACGCAAAAAGGTACTTTTACCCGCCATATTCGGCCCCGTCAATAACCATAAATTATTATTGTCATTCAAATTGCAATCGTTGGGAATAAAGGTTTTGTGTTCTTTGGCCAAAGCGTATTCCACCACCGGATGACGGCCGGATTTAATTTCAAATTCACGCCCCTGAGTCAAAACAGGACGAGTCCAATTTTGTTCCAAAGCCAAATCGGCCAAAGCCACACACACATCCACCGTGGCCAAAGCCTTTGTGGCCGATAAAATCGCATCACTTTGGGATAAAATGCGTTCACGCAACTGTTCATAAATTTCCAATTCCAAAGCAATTGCTTTTTCATCAGCATGCAAAATCTTGGTTTCCAATTCCCCCAATTCAACCGTTGTGAAACGCACACAGTTCACCATTGTTTGGCGGTGAATAAAGCCCATTTCTTTATTATCCAACAAAGGTTGAGCCAAACGGGCCGGCACCTCAATAAAATAGCCCAACAAATTATTAAAAGTAACTTTTAAATTTTGTATGCCTGTTTTTTGGGTATATTTTGCCTGTAAATCCGCCAACATTTTTTTGGCATTCTTTTTCATATTTTGTAATTCATCCAAGTCGGCATGATATCCCGAACGTACAAAACCGCCGTCACGGGCCAACAAAGGTACTTCATCCAACAAAGCGTGTGAAATATCCCCCACCAAAGAGGTGTGTTCGCCCATTTGTTTTTTTTGCCAAGTCAAACTGTCGGGTACAAATTCGGCATTCAATTCCGAACGTAAAAGCGGAATCAACTTTAACCCCGAAACAATGGCCAACATATCCCTGGGGCCACCACGGGCAACGGATAAACGGGCCAAAGCCCTTTCCATATCCGGCACTTCTTTTAATATATTTTTGGCCTGAATCAGCACCAAAGGATTATCTTTAAAAAAGCCGACCATATCCAATCTGAAATTGATTTGATCCAAATCCATCAAAGGTGAAGAAAGCCACGTACTCATCAATCGGGCACCGGCACCGGTGTTGGTTCTGTCCAAAACGGATAATAAACTTTTGGCCCCTTTTTCATCGGATAAAGTGGAGGTCAATTCCAAACTGCGACGGGTGGCCCGATCAATTTGCATCAATTGAACATCCTGAATTTGTTGAACTTCGTTTAATAACGGCATTTGACCTTTTTGGGTGTTATGAATATATTTTAACAAAACACCAATGGCCAACTGTTCGCCTTTGTCAAAGCTGGGGTATTTTTGAACAACATCCGAATGTAAAGAAGTATGAAAATCACTGGGCGATAATTGGGTCAATTGGCCATAGGCCGTATCCCAAACAAAGCCTTTTTTATCACAAAATTCTTCGGACAAAACCACTTCACTGGCTTCCAATCGGGCCAAAACAGCCCCTAATCCCCCAACATCCGTTTTTTGAACAAAAAAATCACCTGTGGACATATCCACCCAAGCCACACCCAAATTTAATCCGCCATCGGCCACAGATACCAAATAATTATGTCGGCGTGAATTTAATAAAGCATCATCAGTTAAAGTGCCGGCCGTTACAATCCGAACAACCTCCCTTTTAACAACAGCCTTATAACCACGTTTTTTGGCCTCAGCCGGACTTTCCACCTGTTCACAAATGGCCACCTTATAGCCGGCCTTTACCAAACGCACCAAATAATTTTCATAGGCATGAAACGGTACCCCACACATGGGTATTTTTTCACCCATATATGTGCCACGATAGGTTAAAACAATATCCAATGCCGATGATGCCTGATAAGCATCCGAAAAAAACAATTCATAAAAATCGCCCATCCGATAAAATAACAAACAATCCGGATATTGTTGTTTTGTTTTTAAATACTGTTCCATCAACGGCGTTACTTTATCAGATGACATTTTACTTTCCTTTTTTATAAAATTGTATTATACTGGATTTATGAAAAAAAAGAAAGTAAAAATAAAAGATTATATATTTAAATTGGCCGCCCGCACCTGGATTATTAACATTCCGGCGGTGTTGATTTTGCTTTTTTTAATGGTTTTGGGAAAGCTGTCATGGATTTCGGCTGTTGTTTCTTTATCGTGTTTTTGGGCCATCAGCGCCGGTATTATCGTCTTGGTTTTTAAGGATTTGGATAACTTTATCAACTATTTAAATCAATGGGCCACTAACTTTGGTAAAGAGCAACCCATATTCCGCCGAAGCCTGTTTTCATCCAACCGTTTAATGCGTGCTTTTCAAACGGCCAGTCGCATTTGGCAACAACAAGCCTTGTCCGATGCCCATATACTAACCAACCTGCCCGACCCGATTATTATTTTGGATGATAAAAAAAAGGCTGTTTTTTTAAACACAGCGGCCGAAAATTTATTTACTGATCATAATTTAAAAATTTTAACAAAAAACGAACTTTTTAAAAAAGCCTATACTAAAATCAAAAAAGAACCTCAGGTTTTTGAATGGCAAAACAATGAACGTTTTTTTCAGGTGCGCTTGGATAAATTACCTGCCCCCACTCAAAAAGGCGGTGTTGTTGAAATTTTATTACATGAAATTACCGATTTTAAACTGTTTCATCAAAAACAAAATGATTTTTTTGCCAATGCCAGCCATGAACTGAAAACACCATTGGCTGTCATTTGCGGTGCAGTTGAAACTTTACAAGGGCCCGCCAAAGATGACCCAAAGGCCCAACAGGAATTTTTATCCCTGATTGCCAATCAATCCGCCCATATGACAAATCTGGTTCAATGTTTGTTAAAATTAGCCCGTCAACAAACGGATTTCGGCCCAAAAGTGAATCTATCCGTCAATCAGGTACTAAAACAACTGATATCGGAATTAAAAACAAAAGCCAAAGAAAAAAATCAAAACTTTATTTTAAAGTGCGATAAAAAACAAAGTTATATTCATGCCAGACAAACAGATTTATACCATCTGTTTCAAAATATATTGGAAAACGCCGTCAAATACGGAGATAAAAACAAAGAAATTCAGATTCAAATTTTTCAACAAAATAAAACATTGTGTGTCAGTATTCAAAATCAAGGCCCAGTTATTGATAAATCGGAAATTCCCCATATCTTTGATCGTTTTTATCGTGGAAATCACCCCAATCATCAAGTGGAAGGAACCGGTTTGGGTTTAAGTATCGCCCAACAAATCATCCAACGTTATAACGGACGCATTGAAGTTCAAAGTTCACAGGAAAAAGGGACCGTATTTACGGTTATCTTACCTATTTCAAATTAAAAAATTCTTTTAATATATCTTGTATTTCTTTTTTCAGGTTATCCGGCAAAGCTCCCGCCCTTTTTACCAATTTTTCTTTGGAACACGCCCGCATTAAATCCAAAGCTATTTGCCCCACCTGTCCTTTTAATTTCACACCAACACGGCATGGAAAAGCCCGTTGATGCTTGGTAATCGGTGCCACCACCACATACGGCAAAAGAGCATTCATTTCATCAGGGGAAATAATCACACACGGTTTTTCGTGATTTTTATTTTCACAAAAATAAACATCAAATTTTTTTACCATTCCCACTCCCCTTCCGCTTTAATCGGATGCTTGTTTAATTCGCTTTGCATCAATTCCTTCCATCCGTAACGATTTTTCACAACAGGCGACAAAACAACACTTCCTTGACGAATATGCAATTCCAATTCGTTTTCAAATTGACATTCCTTAATTACCGATTGAGGCAAACGAACCCCCATAGAGTTTCCGATTTTTATCAATTTGATTTTCATGTATTATCCCCCTTTAAAATATCCGCCAAGACCATATACAAACGCCCCACTTCCGAACCGATTAAAACCGCTAACAAAGGACTATCAGAGGCATTTTCGCTGGCCTGATGTGTCATTTGTTCAAAAGTGCGCATGTAATTGATGGCATTGGATTGGAAAAGAGCATCTTGTTTAAACAACTGACGCACTTTATCGGCTTTTGCTTTTTTGATATTTTGGGCCAAATAGCGCATAAAGACCGCTTTATCACCGGCATAGTATTTGCTCCACAACTCTTCTTCGTTTTTCGGGGCAAACAATTGGGCCAAAGAAATTGAAAATTGTTGTAATTTGGTTGTGATTTCGCTGGCTTCACGCAAAAAATCCCTTTTTTGTTCAGCTTTAAAATCCAAATGCTTTTCCAAAGTCTGGGTATGTTGTTGTAATCCTTTGGCAACCACAGTCATATCCCCATGGATTTGCGACAAAACATTTTTTAACGTTTGCGCCTTTTGATTTAAATCTTTTTCGCTTTGCTGAATTTGCTTTTTTACATCTCCTGCCTGTTGAATCACATCTTTAACCGATCCGAAATTTTCCACAGCCTGAGTTACCTGAACACCTGAATCATGTAAAATTTTGGCGATTTTACCGGAAGATTCGGCAGTTTGGCTGATTTGGTGATGCGCTGTTTCAAAGGCGTGAACAATATCTTTTATTTCGTGAATTTCCTGATTTAATTCTTTGGTAAAAGACGACATCACTTTATGTGTTTTTGAACTGACCTCATTAAAAGTATCTGCTTGATCGGCCAATAATTTTGTTGTTTCTTGGGATTGACGATTGCTTTGATGAGTGATTTCGGCCAATTTTTGAACATGCTCAGCCAATTTTTGAACCACGCTGACCGTCTGGGTATCCACCGTTTTAACCATCTTATTTAAACCTTCAATCCAACGTTGTAAATTATCCCTGACATCATCCGTATGTTTATTAACCCCATCATAAACAGATCTGAATTCCTTTATTTGTTCACGCAAAGCTTGCGTCAATTCTTTTGTATAAACTTCACCTTCTTCTGTGGGATAAATCAATTCTTCCAAATACTGACGCAAATGCCTGCCTTGTTTTTCCAGATATTCATTACGATCAAAATAAGCCGAAATCAAAAATAAAACCACCAAGGGTAAAAACAAACCGCTCAATCCACCCATCAATTCCATTGGGGACAAATTGGCACGATCCGTCCACCATCCTGAAACCGATAAATAGTTAAAAATAAAAGAACACCAAATAAGTCCCACAAAAATAAAGATTATTTGCGCTTTATGTATAAATCTTTTCTTGCGTTTCATTTTGTCCTCCTGATTATAATTACAGACACTATATTACAAAGTAAGCACATTGTCAAGAAAATAATTACTTGTGTAATTACAATTACTTTTTGTTATTGAGTTTATTTAAAAGTATTTTCATTGTTTATTTTCATAACATATTGAATTTTAACAATTTTAATGCGTTATAACTTTGTAATTACACTCCGTCAGAAATAACCAAATCAGGCGTTATTTGATGACGAAACCATGTCATTTGACGTTTGGCATAGTGTCGGGTGGATAACAAAATCTGTTCTTTGGTTTGTTCTAATGTCAATTCTTTATTTAAAAACTGAGCAATTTCTTTAACACCTATCGCTTTTAAAACACCACCACAAGCTTTTGATTTTAAAAGGTTTTCAACCTCATCAACAGCCCCTTGTTCAAACATAACATCCAATCTTTTGGCAATTTTATTATAAACAGCTTGACGGGGCGGTTGAACCAAAATAAGATAAAATTCAGCATCTATCATTTTTTTAAGGGGTTGTTTTTGAAAGTATTCAATCGTTTTATTTGTTGCCATAAAAACTTCCAAAGCCCTTCTTTGGCGTTGCGGATCGGGAAAAACATTTTGTCCTTTTAACAATGAACGCACTTCATTGATATCCATTTGACGCACCGATTGGCGTATTTCATCCGGAATTTCGGGCATTTGATTGATACCGTTTATCAAAGCATTGACATACATTCCCGTTCCGCCCACCACAATCGGATTGGAAAGATTAGGTAAAATTTCGCAGGCTTTACTTAACCAGCCTTGAACATTTTCCTGAAAATTATCATCGCCATAGCCATATAAATGATGTGGAATTTCTTTTTCTTCATCCGCTGTTGGGCGGGCCGTTAAAACACGCAACCCCGAATAAACCTGAAAAGCATCGGCATTCACAATCTGACCTGATTGTTCTTTTGCCATACGAAAAGCCAAAGAAGACTTACCACTGGCCGTTGGCCCAACAATAATATGTATCTTTTGTTTTTTCATAAGGCTATTATACCCGAAAAAAAACGCATTTAAAAGGCTTTTTTATTGTCTTTTTTCACTTTTTTTGATATATTAAAGAAAAAGGAGTTCAGATGAAAAAAATTTTACTTTCCCTTTTGTTTATCAGCGGTTGTGGTTTTACCCCTCTTTATGGAATTAAAAACTATTCCTTGCATGACACACACCTGACTGTTTCCCCTATCCCAAATAAATATGGCGAAAGTATGACACGCATTATAAAAAATGCACTGCCCGTTACACAAGATGAAGCCTCAAAGCAATATAAACTAACCGTTTCTTCGCCTTCATTTTCATCTGGTGATAAAACAATTACTTCGGATGAATTTGCCAGCACAATGCAAGTCAGCGCTTTTTCAACCTATCAATTACAAGATTTAAAAACCCAAAAGACAATTTTATCGGAAAAAATAACCGCTGTCAGCTCTTATTCCGTTGTGTCAAATCCTTATGCCACAACCGTTGCCGAAAATAAAATACAACAAGAATTAGCCGATCAAATTGCCGAACAAATCGCCTTGGATGTTTTAACAAAACTTTCTCAGGAAAATTCATGAAAGCAAAACCATTACAACTGGATGCCCTTACCCCTCAATTAAAGAATCAATACGCCGGGGCTTTGGTTTTTGGAACAGATGTTTCCAGAATTTATGAATTATCCCATAAAATTCAAAAACTTATACTTCCAAATGCCGATGCTTTTTCTTTGGTTGTTTTAAATTCATCTCAGTTAAAAACAACACCTTTTTTAGCCACAGATGAAGCCAATACCCCAAACTTGATGGGGGATAGACGTTTTATATGGATAAAAGACGCCAATAATATATCAGACGAAGTCATTCGCCATTTTTGCCATAACAGACAAACAAATGCTTTTTTGTTAATCAGCTGTGATAATTTACCCAAAAACAGCGCCTTACGAGTGGAAGCGGAAAGTAATCCTGAATTTGTGGCTTTTGCGTGCTATCCGCCCGAAAATAATGAATTAGCCTTTTTTATCAAAGACTTCACCACACAAAAAGGATTTCAGATTTCACCGGATGCCATGGAATATTTAATCCAAAATACATCTAATAACCTGACAATCTTAAAATCAGAATTGGAAAAAATAGCCACCTATAATCACGATAAAAAAACAATAACATTGCCTGTTATTCAATTACTGACAGGGGACGGCACCGTTCAGGTGGATTCTTTTATTCAAATGGTGGCAAATCAACAAATTCATTTGGCGATACCTTTTATACAAAAACTGCAACAACAAGGTGAACAGCTTGTTACTATTTTAAGGGCTTTGGCACGTTATTTTGATTTATTATTAGAAGGTAAATCAATGATTCAACAAGGCGAAAATGTTATCTCTGTTTCGGATAAACTTTTAAAACCGGCACAATTTCGCTTAAAACAGCCACTTCAAAAACAACTGACTCTTTGGCCATATAAACAATTGATTTTGGCGCATCATTTGTTTTTAAATGCTGAAATTCAAATGAAAACAAACACACTTTCACAGAATTTAATCCTGCAAAAGTGTCTTTTGGATATCCATATTAAGTAAGTTTTTCCAAAATCTTTTGGAATTGATCAACAGATGTATAATTTAAAGATAAACATCCTTTTTTGCCATTCCATTTGATTTGAACTTTTACCCCTAATTTTTGGGATAAATCACTTTCCAGGGCCTTTATATCTTCATCTTTTTCTTTGATTTTAAGGTGTTTTTTAGGCGGATTTTTTTCTTGATCAGCCAATTTTTCCGTTTCACGCACGGTTAAACCACGATTGATGATTTCTAAGGCTAAATCTTCGGATTTTTTAACCCCTAACAAAGCTCTGGCATGGCCAGGTGTCAATTGTTTTGTTTCCAATAATTCTTTAATTTTTTCGGGCAATTCCAACAAACGCATCATATTGGAAATATAACTTCTGCTTTTACCCAAAACCTCCGACAACATTTCCTGAGTATATTGAAATTCTTTCAACAAACGTACATAAGCCTCAGCTTCTTCCAATGGATTTAAATCCTCACGTTGCAGGTTTTCAATCAAAGCCACCTCTAATGTATCTTTGTCGTTAAAATCCTTTATAATAGCAGGAACTTCTTTTAATCCGGCCTTTTGTGAAGCCCTGAAACGCCGTTCGCCGGCAATAATTTCATAACCACCCAAATGATATGGACGCACTAATAAAGGCTGTAAAACGCCTTTTTTTTCAATAGATTTTACCAAATCTTCCAAAGCGTCTTCATTAAAGACACGACGGGGTTGAAAACGCCCAGCTTTTAAATTATCAATTGCAATAAATTGAATTTTTTCTTTTGTATTTTCGGGATTGTTTTGGCTGTTTTGTCCTAAAAAATCCTCACCCATTAAAAAGCTTAAACCTTTTCCAAGTCTTTGATTATCCATGATTTTCTCCTTGTTGTCTTTGTAAAACTTCTGCGGCTAAATGTATATAACTTTGCGCCCCTATGCTTTTAAAATCATATAACATAACGGGTTTTCCGTGTGATGGTGCCTCAGGAATACGCACATTTCGGGGAATAATTGTTTTAAATACCAGGTTTCCAAAAAATGAACGCACATCATTTTGAATGGATTTTGCCAAATTAAATCGGGCATCATACATTGTTAAAACAACCCCTTGTATATTTAAATTCGGATTAAAGTTTTGTTTGATTTTATTGATTGTTTTCATCAAATCCGCCACACCTTCCAACGCCAAATACTCACATTGAATCGGAATAATCACCTGAGTGGCCGCCACCAAAGCATTTAAAGTCAGCATACCGACAGCCGGCGGACAATCAATAAAAATATAATCAAAATCAGATACTTGTTCCAAAGCTTTTTTTAAATAAAATTGCGGATTTTGTGTGCCTGCTAATTCCAAATCCACCCCTAACAGCTCTTGACTGGCCGGTAATACAAATAAATTCGGCAACATTGTTTTTTGAATGGCTTGTTCAATAGGATGCTGTCCTGTCAAAACAGAATAAGAACTGGGACCACCTAAGGCACGTTTTAAACCAAAACTGACCGTTGCATTACCTTGCGGATCCAAATCAATAATTAAAATCTTTTTATTCAAGCTGGATAAAGCGGTGGCCAAATTGACGGATGTTGTTGTTTTTCCGACACCACCTTTTTGATTTGAAACAGCAAAAATTTCAGTTTTCATAAGACACCTCCGATACAATTAAAATACAACTTTCTTTATCAGTTATACTTTTTAACTTATTGATTTTACAAGAAATTTTATTATTTTCAATTTCATTATCCACACTCTTACCTTTGGGTAAAATCAATAATGTTTCACGTGAAACAATGGATTGACAGAAGGTCAAAATCTGCCTCAATTCAGCAAAAGCACGAGCTGTAATTACATCCGGAATTACATCTTTTATTTTTTCAATTCGTTCATTTAAAACGATAATATTTAATTTTAACTGACGATTGACTTCCTGTAAAAAAGTGGCTTTTTTTATATCGCTTTCCACTAAATAAATCTTTTGAATCGGAAATCCTGCATTTTTATTTAATATAGCCAAAACAATTCCTGGGAATCCCCCGCCACTGCCTACATCCATTAAAATTTTTGTTTGTTCCGGAATTAAATCAAATAATTGAGCTGAATCCAAAATATGACGTTCACGAATATTTTTTAATGTATTTAAAGAAATTAAATTGACGTGTTTTTGCCAAAGTGTAATAATTTCTATATATTTTTCAATATCTTGTTGTGATTTTTTAAGTAAATCTTGAAATTGTTTCACGTGAAACATCCTCCTTTTATAGAAGGATTATATACAATAAAAATAAATAAATCAAGATTATTTAAAATAAATTTTCACATTTTGACAGTTATTATTGTCAATTTTATAAGCACCAGCAAAATTATTTGATAAGCTTTTACATAATTTTTGATCCATATTATGTAATTCAAAATAAAAAGAATTACCGTTGTTATGTAAAGTTGTTTTATATTTTTTTAACAAAGGTGAACGTAATGTTTCACGTGAAACATTTTGATAGTTATTCATATATTTTGTTTTAATATCAATAACTTGTATTTGTAATTCCTGGATTAAAGAATTCTTTTCATACATCATGGATGCTGTTCCATATCCTTTTAATCCGGAAGCGGATATTTGCCCCTGTATTGCTAAAGAACCAATTAAATCTGTCATTTGAGCCTGAACAGAAAAACTTGAAGCCAATAAAAATAATAAAACTAATTGACGTCCCATAAAGCCCCTTTTATTTTTGTTAAAAATTCCTGATGTGCTTTTTCTTCTGATTCTGAAATCAACCATTCACGAACAGGGAATGTTTCACGTGAAACAAATTTAATATCCTTTTTAAGTGTTTGATTTTTAACAACTTTTTCATTTTCTGTAAAATCCAATTCACGTTTTGTAATCAATTCAAAATAAACATCCGCCAATAATTCACTATCCAATAAAGCACCATGAACAGTTCGGCGGGAAGCATCCACATGAAAGCGTTCGCATAAAACATCCAGATTATTTTTGGCGCCTGGAAATTTTTGACGGGCAATCAGCAAAGTATCCACTATCGGATTTTGCAAAATCGGACGATGACAAGCTTTTAACTCGGCATTCAAAAATTTTATATCAAAGGCAGCATTATGTATCACAAGTGGCGTATTTACGCCAACAAAGGCCAAAAATTCATCAGCAATTTCTTCAAAAACAGGCTTGTCAGACAAAAATTCTTCCGTCAAACCGTGTACTTGTACAACTTCCTGGCTGATAGAACGCATGGGATTGATATAAACATGATACGTTTTTCCGGTCGGTTGATGGTTTTCCAATTCCACACAACCGATTTCAACAATCCGATCCCCCTTTTCCGGATCCAAACCGGTTGTTTCTGTATCTAATACAATTTCACGCATTTTTTATCCTTTTGATGTATTTTAGCGTTTTTTGTATAAAAACTCAATCTTTTTTATTTGACATTAAAAAAGAAATATTTTAGACTGAGTATGCATTTGGCATAGGGCCAAATGTCGGACCTGAAAAATCCGTTGTTAAGAATCCGCCTAGATTGGGCGGATGGTTGCCCAATAAATTGAATAAGCGACGCTGTTTTCTTAACACAGTTTTTCAGCATCCGTCCACTTTTAAAGAAAGTGGATTTTTTATAATTTTAAAAGGAGAAAAAATGACAATAACAAACAAAAACTATAAAAGAAGCGAAAAGGGTCGCAGTATGGTTGAAATGCTGGGCGTGTTGAGTATTATCGGCGTCTTATCCGTGGGTGGTATATCCGCCTATTCCACTGCCATGGAAAAACATAAGGCCAATGAATTGATGGCCGCCACGATGCAAGAGGCTGTTTTAATCTCGGCCCAATTGGCAACAGGCAAAACAAACCCAACTTTAAGCGGTATCAATAATTCTTTATTTACATCTGCTTCAACCGTTGCCAATTCGGATAACTTTAAAATTACCTTAAATACCATTGATGCAGATATTTGTACAAAAATGAAGTCTATGTTGGGTGTTTCATCTATGGTGCATGCAATCAGTGATAATTGTGGCGAGATGACCTTTCATAAAAACCTAACCCCGAAAGTGGTTGTTCAATCGGGTGGAAACAGTGGCGGAAGCGGTTCTGAAAGTGGTGGCAACTCAGGCGAAGGCGGAACAACAGACCCCTGTGCTGATTTTGAACCGACAGTTTGCCGAACAGCCTGTACAAATAATAATGGAACAGCCGAATATACCTATGCCGAAGAAGGAACGCCTTGTCATGAAAATTATGATCCATCAACATGTGCAGGATGGACTCTATGCCCAGAAGAATACTCCAAAGCTTGCGATGGAGAAGGGGTATGTGTACAATGTCCAACCAATGATAATTTTTCTAGCTCACCAAAATGGGCGGCAGTAGCCTCAAAATTGGCAACAGGAGAAGAAACACCTGTAAAAGGTTGTTCTTGTGTAGACACAGCGTGGGGGTGGGATGGAAGTTATTGTTCTTATAATATGACTGGAAGTGGTGACTAGTTATTTAGTTTTTTATCCCCGCTTTGTGTATAACTTTGTGGATAAGTGGGGATAAAATTTTAAAAGTTATCCCGTTGGACAAAATAAAATTATTTTTCCAAAGTTGTGCACCCTACTCTTTTGTGATTTTTTCGCCGGAAACGATTCGCCCAAAACGGCTTTTGGGGTTGAAATATAAACGATTCGAATAAAAATACCAAAGTATGTCAACAAAAATAAAAAAAAGTTATGCACTTTATACACAGGACAATAACAACAAATATTTATTTATTATATATTAGAAGGGATTATTTTGAATCGGGTTCTAAATGTATAATGATTTCACAATCTGAAAAAGTGTGATGCAATTCAGATTCAATTTCATCGGATATCTGATGCGCCTGAGATAAAGTTAAATCTTTATTCATCACGATTGTCATTTGGATAAACAAGCAAGTTCCCGATTGTCGTGTTTTTAAATCCTTTACCTTGATTACATTATCAAAGGTCATTACAATGGCTTTTATTTTATAACGAATATGAAGGGGCATTTCTGTATCCATCAAAATACCGATTGCCACCATGGCGATATGATAGGTTGTTTTTATTAGGTATAGCCCTACCCCGATACCAAAAAGGATATCCAGCCATTGGATTTTTAAAACCGTTGAAAAAAACAAAGAAACAATAACGCCTGTATTCATCCAAATATCACCGGCATAATGTGCCATATCGGCCCGAATGGAAATTGAATCCGTTTTGGCAACAACATATTTTTGAAAGCGCAATAAAATAAAAGTTAAAACAATGGATATCAACAATAAAACCGTGCCATAGGAAAAAACATCAGGTGTATCATGATTTTTCCAATGTAAACAGGATTGATAAATTAAAATAACACCCGATACAAAAATCACAATTGCCTGAAACAATCCGCCGACTGCCTGAGCTTTACCGTGGCCAAAACGGTGTTGTTTGTCGGCCGGCACGATAGATTGACGTATGGCCAGTAAATTTATCCCTGAGGTCATCAAATCCTGAACAGAATCAAACAAAGTGGATAATACTGCCACCGAGTTTGTCATTATAAAAGCAATCCATTTTAAAACCAATAAAACAACCGTCAAGCCTATGGAGGCATAACCGGCTTTTAACATCAATTTCTCGTTTTTTGTCTTCATGGTCTATAATATAATCTTTTTTTGTGAAAAAAGATAGATTTTTTTAAAATTCAACCCTATATTATAACATAGTATGTCAAAAGGAGTTTGAAATGTCCAATTTGTATGATATGTTAGGGGTTTCCAAAGGGGCCAGTGATGCTGAAATCAAAAAAGCCTATCGCCAAAAGGCCAGAACTTTACATCCGGATGTGAATCCCGATAAAAAAGCACAAGAAAAATTTAAAACCTTAACAAGCGCTTATGAGATTTTATCCGATAAATCCAAAAGGGCCAGATATGATGCCGGTGAAATTGATGAACACGGTAACCCTACCCCGTTTGGGCGTGGTGCTTATGATGGCGGGGCAGGATTTAATGGTTTTAGTGGCGGAACTTATCGCCGTGGTAATACAACCTATACCAATATCAACCCCGAAGATTTGGCGTCCATGTTTGGATCTATGGGGGGTGGTGCCGGCGGTTTTAACTTTGCGGACCTGTTTGGCATGGGGGGGCGCACACAAGCCGGTCCCTATTCCCGTGGTCAGGATGTGCAATATCAATTAGCCATTCCTTTTAACCTATCTATCACAGGGGGTGAAACAACCGTTCGTTTAGCAAGCGGTAAGCAGGTAAAGGTCAAAGTACCGGCCGGTGTGGTGGATGACGCTGTGCTGCGTTTAAAAGGCCTTGGCGAATATGGTGGAGATGCTTTAATCAAGATTCAGGTGCAAAAAAGTGAACTGTTCACACGGGATGGGGATAATGTAAAACTCACCCTGCCCTTGACTTTAAAAGAGGCTGTTTTGGGAACAAAAGTTTTGATTCCAACGCCATCGGGTGAGATTTCTTTAAAAATTCCACCTTATACCAGTGGTGGTAAAGTATTGAGAATAAAAGGAAAAGGTGTATCCGGACGGGGGGATTTATTAGTATCTGTCAGTATTATTTTGCCCGATAGAAATTCCCCTGCTTTGACGGAATTTATTGAGGCATGGAAAGAGCCAACCTTAAATCCCCGAAAATTTTAAAACATATAATCCGCAGTGTTCTCGGCTTTTTAAATCAGCCCCTTGGAATTCAAGGGGCTGGTGGATTTTTTAATTATTTTGAGTTAGAGTATAAATGGTGCCGAGAATGTGATTCGAACACACGACCCACGCATTACGAATGCGTTGCTCTACCAACTGAGCTATCTCGGCACAGGGGGTATTTTACATTATTTATATTCAAAAATCAAGCGCTTTTTAATAGAGATGAATCAAAAAAAGGGGAGGAAAATTTATTGCAATTTTTCTTTTTTATATGTAAAATAAAAAAACAGGAGTTTTTATGAAACAAAAACCAAAAACATTACAAGACATCTTTCGTGAACGTCAGATGAAAGATTTAAAGCGGGAATATTATTTTCAGCGCATCAATCAATTTTGGACAGCAACAAAACGTTTGGCTTTGGTTGGATTGTTGGGTTATGGAACGTTTTGGGGTTCAAAAGCGCAAAATCGCCAAACGCTTAAATCCTTTTTAAAGTCACGTTCAGCCCCGATTGAACAAAGAATCGGAAATTTTAAAGAAGGTGTAAATATAATAAAAGATACCTTTAAAGAGGATAAAAACACCCAAGCCTATCATAAAGAAAAACAACGCCGTATCAAGGAATATCGTGATATGGGAATTGATCCGGTTGTTAAATATGCCGAATCGGGGACAAAAGAATATCGTGAAGAATTGGAATTTTATCGCAAATCCGGTGTTTTTCGTGGTGGGCGAGATTAAATAGTTTTGAAAGGAAAATGAAAATGAATTTAAAAGAAAAAATTGCCCAAAGAGTTCAGGATTATTCTGATTACAATAAACAACATGAATTTTTCGCTGTAACACCTCAATTTATATCTCATTTAAAAGCAAGTGGTGACAGATTGAACAGTTGGTTGGAAATGTGCCAAAAAACAAATTTAGATGTGTCCGATTATTTTTTATCCGGTAAAAGGGATGCGGTTTTAATTTTTAAAAACGGATTACAAATAACAGACAGTGGTAATCGTGTTTCTTTTTCGGCTGTAAATGATAAAAAAGACGTTGATATGAATTCATCAATGACAATTGTTCGTTGTTCTGCTAACCATTTGTATCGTCAAGGATGGGATCGGGGGGTTGATTTTTCAACTGTTCGTCAAGGTTCGGGGCAAATGATTTCCACCTTTGAAAAATCTTATCAAGAAACACGCAAGATGTTAAATCAAAAGCTGATTGAATCGCTTAAAAAATCTAAGTAATCATTAAAGGGATAAAGTTTTTTTGTATAGAGAGACAAATACTCAGTTTTATCATAAAGAAAAACAACTTGCCCTGATTTGACTTTTTATATTGAATATGGTATAATTTACCCGTCAGATAATCGGGCAATCGCTGACCCAAAAGGTTGGAGGAAAGTCCGGGCTTCCAAAGGACACGATACCGGATAACGTCCGGGCGGGGCGACCCGACAGACAGCGTCGCAGAAAACAAACCGCCCATTTCGTATGGGTAAGGGTGAAACGGCGGGGTAAGAGCCCACCGCATGGGCCGAGAGGTCTTCATGGCACGACAAACCTTATCGGAAGCAAGACCAAACTCAGACGGACGGCGATTGAATAAATTGCTGAGTCAAACGGAAGTCCTGATCCGGCCGTCGCCAGGTAGGTTGCTTGAGCTTTTCAGTAATGAAATCGCCAGACGAATGATTGCACTATGACAGAACCCGGCTTATAGATTATCTGACTTTTTATTTGTTGACATTTTATTTAAAATCATCTAAAATAAACTTGCCGATACCATTGCGTATGGGCCGGAACAGAAATTCCGTTCAGAAAGAAAATGCCGCCTGACAGGGGCGGATGGTTTGCTGAATATATTGAATAGGCAACACTGCTCTTTTTGACAGTATTTCTGCGTCCGTCCACTTTTAAAAAAAAAGTGGATTTTTTAATCAAAAAAAGAAAGGATGCAAAAATGAGCAATAAAATTTTAACCGCATTTTTATGTATAAGTTTAGTGTGTGGATGTACACATTTAACTCGTCAGGAAGAAATGCAATTACAACAATTGAAGGGGCAAGGCGTCAGTGTTGATAAACCCGTGGGTAATTATGAAAAACCTGCCTCAGTTGGCGCGGCCGCTGCTTTAAATATTTTGCCTGGTGTGGGTAATTTTTATCTAGCAAGTGGTGATGGTGCTGATTCATCCCATTGGTTGTATGGATTTTTAAACTTGTTGACATGGCCTTTGTCCGTTGTTTGGGGGATACCAGAAGCCGCCATTGATGCTAATAATATCAACCAACGTGAATTGTTGTATTATTATACATATAATCCACATGGTAAAAAGGAATTACAAAAAGCAAATGTCAATTTAGATTAAAAACCTCTTGCTTTTTGTGTCAACTTTATTTAAAATAGGTCTTATGAATGAAGAATTGACACAACCGAAGATTCAGGAAAAACAATTGGCGGATGCTTTGTCCGAACGCTATTTGGCCTATGCGCTGTCCACAATTGTGGCACGTTCCTTGCCCGATGTGCGTGATGGATTAAAACCCGTTCATCGCCGTTTGTTGTGGGCAATGCGTCAATTGAAACTGGATCCGGATAAAGGCTTTAAAAAATGTGCCCGTGTGGTGGGTGATGTGATTGGTAAATATCACCCCCACGGGGACAGTTCCGTTTATGATGCCATGGTGCGTTTGGCACAAGATTTTGCCGTGCGTTATCCTTTGGTGGACGGTCAGGGAAACTTTGGTAATATTGACGGTGACGGTGCGGCCGCCATGCGTTATACTGAGGCCCGATTGACCGCTGTGGCTTTGGCATTGATGGAAGGGCTGGATGACAATTCTGTGGATTTTGAACCAACCTATGACGGTGAAGATGAAGAACCCTGTGTCATGCCGGCGGCTTTCCCAAATTTGTTGGCCAATGGGTCAAACGGTATTGCCGTGGGTATGGCCACCAATATTCCGCCACATAATGTGGGCGAAGTTTGTGATGCGGCACTTTATTTGTTAAATCATCCCAATGCCAGCACCGAAAAGTTGATTGATTTTGTGCAAGGTCCTGATTTCCCAACCGGCGGTGTTTTGGTGGAAGATCGGGCCAATATCGTTAAAGTTTATACAGAAGGGCGTGGACCGTTAAAGTTGCGTGCCAAATGGGAACGTGAAGATTTGGGCCATGGTCAATATCAAATTGTGATCAGCGAAATTCCCTATGGTGTGGTTAAATCTGATTTAATTATGCGTATTGCCAAATTGTTGGCCGAAAAAAAATTGCCTTTGTTGGCGGATGTGCGTGATGAATCATCGGATGTGGTGCGCATTGTTTTGGAACCCAAATCACGCATAGTGATTGCCGAACAATTGATGGAACATTTGTTCAAAAGCACCGATTTACAGGTGAACTTTAACCTGAATATGAACGTGTTGACCGCCAATCATACCCCAAAGGTGATGAGCTTGGCCGAGGTGGTTCGTTCTTGGTTGGAACATCGTGAAGAAGTTTTAATCCGGCGCAGTCGCTTCCGCTTGGAAAAAATTGCCCATCGGATGGATTTATTACAGGGCTTTTTGATTACCTATTTGAATTTGGACCGTGTCATTGAAATCATCCGAAACGAAGACGAACCCAAGGCCGTGATGATGGATGAATTTTCCCTGACAGACATTCAGGCCGAAGCCATTTTGAATATGAAATTGCGTTCGTTGAGAAAGTTGGAAGAGGCCCAATTGAGAAATGAATTTGAAGAATTAGCCTTGGAAAAAGCCGGTTTGGAAAACTTATTGCAAGACGAACAAATGCGTAAAAATAAATTGGCTCAGGAAATTAAACAGATTCAAAAAGATTTTGGTCAAAAAACAGAACTGGGCAAACGGCGCACTCAAATTGCCGGTGCTGTTCAAAATGTGGAAATGAATATTGAAACTTTGATTGAAAAAGAAGCCATTACGGTTGTATTATCCAAACAAGGTTGGATTCGTGCCCTTAAAGGTAATGCCGATACATCTGATTTAAAATTCAAAGAAGGCGATTCTTTGGCGTTTAAAGTGAATACCTATACCACCGACCATATTATGTTGTTTGCCACCAATGGGCGTTTTTATTCTATCTTGGGCAACGATATTATGGGTGGGCGTGGTTTTGGTGAACCGGTGCGTTTGAAAATTGATTTACCGCAAGATGCCGATATCGTGGAAATGTTTATCTTTAAACCAGATCAAAAACTGTTGGTGGCCAGCCGTTCGGGCAAAGGCTTTATCGTGGATTCCAACAACATTATTGCCCAAACACGGGCCGGTAAGATTATTTTAAATCTGGCCGATAATGATAAAGCACATTTGTGTCGTGAAGTTGTGGGTGATTCGGTGGCGGTGATTGGAAATAACCGTAAATTATTGGTCTTTAAGCGGGATGAAATTCCCACAATGGTGCGTGGTTCAGGTGTGATTTTGCAAAAATATGCGGGTGCTAAATTATCCGATGTGCGTTTCTTTAATTGGAATGAAGGCTTGCCTTATCCTTCGGGCAACGGTATTCACATTGAACCGGATATGACCATGTGGTTGGCCCGTCGTGCCACGGTTGGTAAAGTTCCACCAGTGGGCTTCCCCCGAAACAATAAATTTCATTGATAAAAATTATTATTTTTGATGTGTTTTTAATCGGTCAATCAATTTTAATAAATCTTCCTTTTCTTTATTTGTTCGGCCCAAAACTTCATTTTGCCAGGTAATATATTTTTTGGCATCCCCTGAGGCGACTTTTTTTCCATATTCGGTGTTAAAAAACGCTTCACAATAGCCCCGTTCCCACGATAAACGGGTTCTGTCCGCATCCCACAAACAGGCCGAAATATAATCAGTTGCATTCCCACCTGTCGTATGGTCTTTAATCGCCAACAACACAGATTGTTTTTCCGAATCCGTCAATTCATTTTTAAATTTGTGCATTATTTTTTGTGCCATCGGCAGGGCATTTTCACCATGGGTTTCATCATAAAAATCGTGTGTACGGGCCATATCATGACAGGCCGCCGCAAACAACACAGGCATTGGATTTTGCCCCAATTCCAAAGCATAATCAATGGCCCGAAAAACAACCGCATCCGTATGGGTATGTAAACCGTGATAGCCTTCTTTTTTTTGGGTGGCCAATTTTTCCACTTCGGGCAATACTTTGGTTTGATAAAAATCAAAATATTCACGGATTTTTGATTCTTTAATGGATTTCATCATTCGTCTCCAATTTTAAGGGCCTGAATAAAGGCGTTTTGCGGGATTTCAACTGAACCGAATTGACGCATGCGTTTTTTACCCTCTTTTTGTTTTTCTAACAACTTACGCTTACGGGTAATATCGCCACCATAACATTTGGCGGTTACGTCTTTACGATAAGCGGAAATGTCCTCACGGGCGATAATTTTACCGCCGATACTGGCCTGAATCGGAATTTTAAATTGATGGCGTGGAATCAGATCTTTAAGTCTGGCACAAATTTGACGACCACGGCGTTCAGCCTGAGACCGATGTGCCAAAAACGCCAAAGCATCCACTTGTTCGCCATGTACCAAGATATTCACACGCACCAAATCGGATTCGTGATAAGCATCCACATCATAATCAAAGCTGGCATAGCCACGGGAAATGGATTTTAAACGGTCGTAAAAATCAAAGACGATTTCATTCAACGGCAAACGATAAACCGCCATGGCCCGATTGCCGACATAGGTTAAATCCAATTGTTCCCCACGGCGTTCCGTACATAATTGCAAAATACCGCCCAGATATTCATCAGGCGTTAAAATAGTTGCCTTGACCCATGGTTCTTCAATTTTTCGGATAGTGGTGACATCGGGCATATCGGCCGGATTGTGCATAATCAGCTCTTCGCCGTTTGTTTTATAGACCTGATACGCCACAGACGGTGCCGTTGTAATTAAATCCAAATTAAATTCTCGGGACAATCTTTCTTGGATAATTTCCATATGCAAAAGCCCCAAAAAGCCACAGCGGAAACCTTGCCCCAAGGCCATAGACTTATCGGGCGTAAATTGGAAACTGGCGTCGTTCAGTTGCAATTTTTCAATGGCCTCTTTTAAGGCTTCATAATCGCTCATATCCACGGGGAACATAGAACAAAACACAACGCTTTGGCTGGGTTTAAAACCGGGTAAAGCTTCATGGCAGGGCATTTTTTCATCGGTAATGGTATCACCGACTTTTGTTTCACCGATGGCCTTTACACCGCAAATCACAAAACCCAATTCGCCGGTTTGTATTTCCTTTGTGTCTTGCATTTTGGGGGTGAAATAACCCAATCTTTCCACACGATATGTGGCATTGGTGGACATAAATTTAATTTGTTGGTTTTTGCGTAAAACACCATCCACCACCCGCACCAACACCACAATACCCAAATACGGATCATACCACGAATCCACCAACATGGCCTTTAAGGGGGCTTCTTTATCCCCGGTTGGGGCAGGCAAACGATTGATAATTACATCCAAAACATCTTCAATGCCAATGCCTGTTTTGGCTGAAATCAAGGGACAATCCGTGCAATCCAAACCAATTACGTCTTCTATTTGATTTTTGACCCGATCGGGATCGGCGGCCGGTAAATCAATTTTGTTGATAACGGGAATAATTTCATGATTGGCATCCAAAGCCTTATACACATTGGCCAAAGTTTGAGCCTCCACCCCTTGGGTGGAATCCACCACCAACAAAGACCCTTCGCATGCGTGCAAAGAACGGCTGACTTCATAACCAAAGTCCACATGCCCCGGTGTGTCAATTAAATTTAGAACATAGCCTTTGTGTTCCAAACGCACTGTTTGGGCTTTGATGGTGATACCCCGTTCACGTTCAATATCCATGTTGTCCAAAATTTGGGCTTTCATTTCACGGTCGGAAACGGCCCCGCACATTTGGATTAAACGATCGGCCAAAGTGGATTTGCCGTGATCAATATGCGCCACGATGGAAAAATTACGAATTTTATTCAGTTCTGTCATATGCGTATTTTATCGAATTTTAAGAAAAAAGTCAAGAATTGCTATTCACAAATTGCAAGGGCTGTAGCCGGAACAACAAATCCTTTAAATCGATATGTTCCGTCTGAACAATTAATTGTATAATATTCATCTTTTCCCCGCATATTAATTGTCCATAATTCCTCTGTTCGATAATTACACAATTTCTTCATATCCTCAGATTCCTTTGATGAATCAAGATGTTTGACCGGATTCGTTGTTTCTCCAAACCCCGAAACATAATAATTCCAATAGCAACACTGCTGTCCACTTGCACAACAACATTGGTTATCACTGGTTGGATTGCTCATTGAACCATAATTAAAGCTGTAAGGAAGGGTCCAGGCATTTGTTGTTCCATTGGTATAACAGTTAAACGGATTTGATTGCAGGTCTAATAAACTTCCAGAATGACCACTGATTGTTTGTTTTTGACACCAATTAACGGCATCGTTTCGCGTCATATGATCACTGCTTATTCGCATCACTTTTCCGGTTGAAGATGTAAATGTAGAATATCCACCAACAGACTTACAACCAGAAGATGAACAATATTCATTTGCACCACAATCATCATTGGAAGCACAAATCGGCAAACATTCGGTTCCATTCCAAGCATATCCCGTCAGACAATAACAATTTTTATTTGATGTCTGATTTCCGGTTGCCGAATTTGCGGAACTGTTTACTGGACAACATCCACCTTTGCCATCAGCATATTGATTATAAGAACAGGAACAAACCCCTAACGTTTCCGTATCTGTACAGCCAAGACATGTCCCCTCTGATTCGTTCAGTGTACTTCCTTTGGGACAACATCTTCCCAAAGTTAAATAATAATCCGAACTTTTACAAGATGTTGAAATTCCCAGCGTATCACACGATGTCGCATTTTCATCGGGACATACAACACAATTATCCCCATTGTAATAATAGCCATTATTACATACAACACCCTTATTTCCATCACAAATACCATTTCCTGTCGGAATTTTTTGACATTCATTCAGCGGACCGGAATATGTCGTTCCCGGATATACACCATAAACATATTTTAAGCAATAACCGTCTTTACATGTTTCAATCCCACATGCAGAACTTGACTTTGTTGACCATTGTTCTACTCCCTCATTATTATTTTGACATTTCAAACAATAATCTTCGTTATCTTTGTAATATCCCGCCTTACATACGGTTGATTTGCCCTCTGAATCACAGGAGGTGGCGTTTGCATCCGGACACACAACACAATCTTCGCCATTATAATGGTATCCATTATCGCACACAACACCGTTATTGCCATCACAAATACCATTCCCTGTCGGAATTTTTTCACAATAATCCGTAAAATAACTTGAATTACTGGTTGTAACCCGATGGTTGTTGTGGCAATACCCTTCTTTGCACGCACTGACCGCACATGAATTACATCCCGAATAAGTGCATGTATTCCAAGAGGCCACGCCTTCCGCACCATCACATTCCACACATCTTCCATCTTCAACCGTATAACCGCCAACACAGGTTGTTACACCATCTGCCGTACAATACAGCGCTTTTTCATCAGGACAAGGAATACATTTGAATTCGTCTTCATCGTAGTAGTGTTTTTCTTCACAATCGCAAATCAATCGAACCTCAAACAATGGGGGTCTGTACGTTTCAGAACAGTACTGTACGCCCGAACCATTGGACGGAATGCAATAAAAATATCCAGACATTGTTTCAATGGGAATTTCATCTTCGGTACACTCCCAATCTTCATCCTCGGGATAACAAACACCCTTAAACAAATAAGCACCTTCAACACATTCTGTCGCTTGACCGTTTTCACATGTTATTGTGTATTCGTTACAGGTTTCTTCAATCAAAGAACAACCGCTTCCAGCTACCCAATTTTCATAATCGTCATCACAAACGCATTCCGTACCATCTTGCTGGGCATGTGCACCGCAATTCAGCTCAATCAATGAACAACCGCTTCCGGCTGTCCAATTTTCATAGCCATTATCACAAACACATTCGGTGCCATCTTGTTGGGCATGTGCACCACAATCCAACTCAATCAAAGAACAACCAACACCTTCTTTCCAATTTGTATAACCTTTATCGCATTCGCAACCGAAAGCCGTTTTGTGGGCATTTTGACCACAATTAAAATCTGAATTTTCGGGATAATTTTGCAGGTTGCATTGTTTTGAAAATTTAAATTCGCCAGTTGTGCCGTCGCAAGATCCACTTATAAAACATTGTTGATTGTTTCCTTGATAATTTTCCATGATTTTTTTGCATAACGGTTCTTCCAAAGGATAGGTATTGGAGCCCACAATTAAAATAAATTCATTTTCACTAGATTCTGCAATACGAATGGGTAAGCTTGAGGTGCTTTGATCGGATTGAGCACGGGATAAAGCCTGTTCTTCGGTTTCTTCTTTAATTCCTTTTGATGTTAAGGCCAAATGGCGCAACTGTACCAAGCGGGTGTTTATTTCCTGATTTAATGTATGAAACTCAGCTTTGTCCGCAGCGACATAATAAATATCAAAAACGCCAATGGAAATCAGGGCCATTAAACAAACAACAGCCAGCATTTCCAACATTGACCGACCTGATTGAGATAAATTTACTTTGTGCATCATATAGCCTCCTTTTTCAAGGCTATCACAGTTTTTTGCTTTTTGCAAATAAAAATTTACTTGACTTTTTTTTTATACAGGAATATGGTTTATCCATCAAAAAAGGAGATTAAAATGAAAAAATTGTTTTTAAGTTGTGCTGTTGTCGGGTTATTATTTGCCGGTGCTGTGCGTGCCGAAAACTATGCCGGTTTGGGCTATGGAATCAGCTGGAACGGCGGTCATGCTTGGACAGACGGCCGTAAATCCGATTATGACACTTTTTCCAAAATGTTGTCTGTTTTTGCCGGTACAGTGATTCCGACCGAAAAGTTTGATTTGCGTTTGGAAGGTGAATATTTGCATTTGAATTTAAAGCCTGACCATGGTAAAACCCGTCGTTTTCGTGCTTTAATGGCTAATGCCACAGGGGTCATTCCCAACACAGGTTGGTGGGCCGAACCGTATGTTGGCTTGGGCTTGGGTTATGCCCGTTGGGATCATAATAATACTATTGCCGCCCAAGGCATTGCCGGTTTGGAAAAATATTTTGAATTGCCTGAATGGGCCAATAATACCGCTATGGCGGCCGCCGTTGAATATCGCCATTTATGGGTCAATGAAAAAGGCGGAAAACGTAACAATACATCTAAAATGAATTCGGATACAATTATGTTTAAGTTGAAGTATTTATTTTAAGCGAAATTTTATTTGATAATTTCAGCCCTGATATTTTCGGGGCTGTTTTTTTTGATATGGGGTATTAAAGATACTTTTGTTCGGGTTGCATTTTGTGTTTTAAAATCTCATTCTTAGTGAACAAAAGGAGGCAAAATATGAAAAATTCAACAAAGCAGATATATCATAAAAACCAAAAAAGCCAACTGATTTATGTGATTTTGGCACTGTTATTCGGCCCGTTCGGTTTGCATAACTTTTATGCCCAAAGGTGGGGGCGTGGTTTGATTCAATTGGCCATCACTTTATTCACAGGGTTTGTGGGAACGGTGATTACCAGTTTATGGTCGGTTATCAATATCTTTACCATCAATTCAGACGGCAACGGAAAAGCTTTTTATACAAATACACCGGCCAAATATATCTGTGGTTTTTTGGGGTTGATAAAATACTTTGCTGAAATTGTTTTTTGGGGCGCCCTTATTATTGGTTTTATGATGGGAAATTTTTCAGATATTGGTGAAAAATCAAACGGCAAAAATTGGACCATTCGTGAAAAAACAGAAAAAATTGTAACGCCGGAAAAAACAATTTATCAAACAACAGAAACCATCAAATCAAATTAATTAAAATAATACTTGATTTTTGGCAAAATAACTTTATATTGAAAATGTAATCTATTTTAACCAAAGGAGTTTAATATGAAAAAACAATTTTTAACATTATTGGCAGGTTCTGTTTTGTTGGCCGGCTGTTCCCATTTATGTACAGACGATCCCGAAATGTGCCCTGGCAAAAAAGCGGATTATACATTGGATGCTTCTTTGTTTGCTTTTGATTCGGCCGAATTGTCCGATAAAGCCAAAACAAATTTGAATAAAGCGGCTCAAATTTTGAAAGAAGACGGTAAAAAAGCCCATGTCAACGGATACACAGACAACTCAGGCAATGCGGCCTATAACTTAGACTTGTCCCAAAGACGGGCAAAAGCTGTGGCCGGATATTTGGAAAAAGAAGGTGTTTGTGCCAAAAAATTGACCGTTAAAGGTTTTGGTGCAACCGATTTTGTGGCCCCGAATGATACAAAAGCAGGACGTGCCCAAAATCGCCGTGTAGATATTGTTTTACAATAAGGCATTTTTTATAAATTTCGGATAAAGTCGTTTGGCTTTATCCGATTTTTTTACATTTAGGGCTTGTTTTTTGTTTTTTTTGAAAGTATAATTAAAAAAAAATTTTTAAGGGGAGAAAAATATGTTCAAAAAGATACTACTTGCAACAGTTGTTTTTACTTTTCCTTTTGTGGTTCATGCTGATTTTGTAAAAGGGGAACAACTTTTTAAGGAGGGAAATTATTCTTCTGCGTTCAGTGCTTTTTTACCTTCGGCCGATGCCGGTGATGCCAGGTCTCAATACTATGTCGGTTATCTTTATTACAACGGTTTGGGTGTTTCGCAAAACCTGAAAAAAGCTGTGGAATATCTAACAGCATCTGCCAATAAAAACAATGCCAATGCTCAATCGTTGTTGGGCTATATGTATGATCGTGGTGAAGGTGTTCCCTTAAATAAGAAAAAGGCCATTGAATTTTATCAAAAGGCCGTTGAACAACAAGATGCTACCGCTATGGTCAATTTAAGTTTGGCCTATTATAATGGAGATGGTGTTTTGATGGATACCCAAAAAGCCATTGAATTATTATCAGGGGTGCCAACCGATGAATTAAGGCCGTATGTGGGGCGTTATTTGGGTGAATTTTATATGGCCACCGAAAATGAAGATAAAGTGGAAAAGGCCAAAGATTATTTGATTCAAAGCGCCAAGGTAAACGATATTCCGGCTTTTTATTTGTTGGGACAAATTTATGAACAACAAGGTGATCTCAATCGGGCGGCAAGTTATTATACTTATGCGGCCGCAAACAATTATGCGCCGGCGCAATATGTATTGGCGTCCATGTATTTGGCCGGCAGTGGTGTGGAGCGCAGTTTGATTACCGGTCATGCGTGGTTGGAAATGGCCGCAAATCAACAATATGATCCGGCCAAAGAATCATTGGAAGAACTGGGCCGTTCAATGACGCTTTCTCAGGTGGAAAAGGCTCGGGTTGAATTTAACCGAATTCAACGTGATATTATTAAACAGGTGGAATCACCCTTGGTTTATGAAGAACGGCAACGCCAGATTGAAATTGCCAATACACCTAAACAAGAACCGATTATTATCAGAAGAAGAAGGTAAAACATGGAACAAAAAAAATCTTTATTCAGTGCTTTTTTTTCATTTAATTTAACGGTAATTTGTGGAATTTTAATCGGATTGTTTGTGAACGCCATATCAACCGAGGCCAAACCTGTTTCAACTTTTTTGTTTGATCCGACTTTGTATATTGTTTCATCCATTTTGGCCGTTGGTTTTCGTTTGTTTTGGTGGTTGACACTGGAGAAAGGAACGATGTTTGAAGCAAAACAAGTTTTTGTTCGTACAATTCAGGATATTATTGTTATCAATGTGGTTGTTTTATCCACGTTGAGTGCGATTTTTTTGTGGGAAACTTATTTTTAGCGCATTATATCCGATAATTTGGGGAGTTTTCGGGATAATTTTTTCAAAGAAATTATCCCGTTTTTTAATGTTTGTGGAATTTCAAATTGACGGCTTTTGGCGTAATCAATGTAACGTTTCAATTTGCTTTTATCTTTCACCTGTATATCGGCTGATTTTAAATCACCCTGCCATAAATCGGATAATTGCGGTAATCCCACGACTGGCACATGGATAACACCATCCACAACAAGCGTTTCTTTTTTATCTTGATTTATCTGAATTGAAAAATTCATTGTTTTTAAATCACTGTAAGTTGTATTGACCAAAATGTCCCCGACAAATTCGTCAATTCCCAATAAAGATAAAGAGGTTAAAATGCGATTGAAAAAATCCTGATAAGGGACATATTTATTTAAAGCCTGCATTGTATCAGAGGTATATAAATTTTGCATTGCCTGTTTAACGTTTAAATGCACATTTGTTAAACGGGCATTTAAGCCTTTATCATTCATATTTAAAATCATTTTTTCCACACGGTGAGGAACGTTTAAACCGGGGAATTTTAATTGATAAAAAATCAAGCCCTGTTCCCCCCATGATTTTTCCATTTTTTCATAATGTACATCGGATTGTATAAAACCATAGGATTTATATTTTTCTTCCAATTGATTTGTTTTGGATGCAGATGCAAAAATAAAGCCCAATCCGACCAAAAATAAAATAAATCCGGCAAATAAAATTTTATGAAACATCTGAACACCACTCCTTTTGACAGGTCTTTATATTCGTTACCTGCATTTCATTTTGATAAAAGTTTCCCTGAATTATCGCCCAACCGATTTTTAATTTTGGGTGATGTTTTAACAAAACCTTTTGGGGTAAGTCCGTTAAGGCGCTTCCATCTAAATTAATTTTGTTGATATGAACAATAACCTTTCCCTGAACGGGTTTATCGGTTATGCGTGATTGCACATCCAAATGCGCCAAGCTGGTAATCGGCAAAGTTTCTTTTTGGGGAATTGATTTTTCGGGATAGGAAAAAGATTTTGAATAATCAATTTTAAATCCGTCTTTTTCGGGTATCACAGACATTAAAACTTCGGACGATTGATGGCGTAATTCTATGGGTTGGGCGATGTCAGATTCATTAAAATCCGTTTGAATCGGTATAATATTTTTTTCTTTTGATTCAGCGTCTATTTGCATTTGAAAAATCACATCAGAAGCCAACGCATCCGTTTTGGTTGCACCGAAAACGGCAATTGTTTCCAATTTGGCGCATAATTTTTGGGCCAATCTAAAAGCCTTTTGGGCGATTTGTTCTTGAAAAACTTCATTATCAAATAACTTTCGTTCAGGATTTATAACCATCAACCTGAAAATCGGGCATCCTTGAAATTCCGTATAAGAACCGTCTTCGTTTTTTGTACTTCTTAATTGAACGATATAGGTGTTGTTCAGTTCTTCATCTTTATCCATTATAAAAGTTAAAGATTGAACATCTTCTTGGGGTGTCAGGCGATTTAAAATATGGCCTTTGGCCGGCAAAAGACCCAACCAATAACCGTCCATAAAAAAACCGTTCAGTGTTTGTTTTGATTTTTTTTGAATATCCAAAATTTCCACCCGATTATAGCCATGCACCCAACCATCCGAACATTCGGCTTTTGTTTCAATCGTCCAACCTTTCATCGGCTTGGTGGTTAAATAACGGATAGCACACTTTTTATCTTTGGAAGACAAAACCACTTCATCCAATCCGGCTTGCAGACCTATCGGAAACAGCATCAATAAAAAAATAAGATATTTCATCTGCCTCCTTTATAAGTTGGATACTAAAATACATGGACAATTTTGCTGATTTAAGTAATGACAGGCCTGAATGGCACCGCCTTTATCCGAAAAACCCGTCAATTGAGCCTTAAATAAAGATTCATTCAAATGAGTGGCGATTTTTAAAGAAGGTGTTTTTAATAAATCAAATGCCCGATTGGCCATTTGTTGTGCATTTTGTTTGGAACGGAACGCCCCCACTTGAATGGCCCATCCGAGTGTGCCATTTTGGACAATCGTGTTAAAGTGTGGCGGTTGTTTTTGATGGGCGTTTTTTAAGGCTAAACGAACATTTTGTTCCATGTGATGTGAAAAAGTGGATATGTCTGTTTTGGGCAACATAAAACGCCGATGGAGTGGATCCATAGCCGGTGATAATTCGCCTGATGCAATGGCTTTTTTTTGAAGTTCAACTTGTTTAAAACCTTTGTCCAATAAATTTTTCATCATATTATCGCGGGTATAGGTATCTTTTTGGCCCATCACAATTCCCACCAAGCGCCGGCCGTCTTGCTGGGCGGTTGTAATCAGGTTATACCCACCGGCTGACACATAGCCCGTTTTCATACCTTCGGCCCCCGGATATTCATTTAAAATGCGATTATGGCTTGTATAGGTGCGCCCGTTTAATTCAAAAGTTTTTTGTGAAAATAAATGATAATGTTGCGGATAATGTTGAATCAAGGCCAAAGATAAAACAGCCATATCTTTGGCGGTTGTTTTTTGCCCATCCACGTGTAATCCCGAAGCATTTTTAAATTCGGTTTGATGCATATTTAATTGCTTTGCCATTTGTGTCATCATTTGGGCAAATTTTTTCTCATCTGTGGCCAAAGCCTCGGCCAACACCACCGCTGCATCATTGGCTGAATGCACAATCAAGGCATTGACCGCCTGACGCACGGTTAAAGTTTGGCCCGCATAAAGGTTTAAATTTGTTTTGGGTTGAATGGCGGCATAATCCGAAACAGGTAATTCGTCCGACCATTTTAAAATGCCCTTTTCAATGGCGCCAAAGGTTAAATAAAGCGTCATCAATTTTGTCAAAGAGGCCGGCGGAATTTGTGCCTGAGTATTATCTTTATAAAACATATAACCGCTTTGCGTATCGGCAATTAAAGATGACGAAACATATCCCTGAGCCATAACAGGAAAAACGGCGCAAAAGCAACCAATCCACAAAACCCCTTTTATCAGACTTTTCATACAAAAATCATAACAAAAAAACACCGTAAGAGTCAAGTATATTTTTAAAAAATCGCATACAATATAAAATAGTTCTTGCAAAATGAAAAAAAATCAGTTATAATAACGTCTAAGCCTTTGAACAGACCCCATCGTCTAGAGGCCTAGGACATCGCCCTTTCACGGCGGTAACGGGGGTTCGAATCCCCCTGGGGTCGCCAAAAAATACAAACGCCTTTCGGGGCGTTTTTTTTATACGTATCCTTTTGGGGTTGGTATGTGCAGGTGATGAGTAAGAGTAGAAAAATCATCACATAAACCGCTTGACAAGGTGGATAAATTATGCTAGTGTGGGGATATGTGATAAAAATAGGAGGCTATTTAAAATGTGTTTAAAAGGCGTTAAAGGTATAAATAAAGAAACCTTATACACACACACACATTTAGTTTTAAATATTAAGTTGTGCCTTGGCACAACCGACCCACTGTATGACAAATACAGTGGGTTTAACTATGTTTGTCATTTTGAAATGGGCTTGCCCATTCAGAATGACAATTTTAATTACTGTCTTAACATTTAACGAAAGGAGCAAAAAAATGATGGTAAAAAATAAAACAAACAAAAATTATAAAAGAAGCCAAAAGGGGCGTTCTATGGTTGAAATGCTGGGCGTGTTGGCCATCGTGGGCGTTTTGTCCGTAGGTGGCGTGTACGGCTATGGTGTCGCCATGAAAAAACACAAAGCGAATGAGTTATTACATCAGGCCAGTATGCTGGCCACCACCATATCGGCACAGGCCATGACCAACGATGGGAATTTACCCCAAACAATCACATCATTTGGAAACAGCAGTTATGGAACATTTTCCCCAAGTACAACCGAAGCTTTGGATGGAAAAGGATTTTCTATTACAATTGAAAATGTGGATTCTGCGGTTTGCGACCAATTAAAAAAAGGCGGTATAATTCAGGGGATAGAGTGTAAAGCAGGTAGTAGCGAAGGTAAAAAGAATGCTGAAATCACCTATTACAAAAACCTGGCAACAGATCCAGCCGAAGGCGAAAAAAGCCCAACAGGGGGAAGTGGAACCGAAAAAGACCCAGCTTGTGAAGGTGTGGAATGTCCCGAAGGAACAACTTGTGGCGTTGCGGGTAATTGTATCGCCGAAAAAACAACAGATGGGACATGTTCTAAAAACGCCGATTGTGATGATTGGTGTGAAACAAATGGTGGCGGAGAGAAGTGCTATTGCGCAATCAATGCTGATTTTTTAGAAGACGATTCGGCCTGTTATAATAACTTCACGGGTCAATGCGCCGTTGCAACCACAAAATCGCTTGACACTGATGAATATACGGTCTCTGCCGACTATATAAGCTGGTGGAGTGCGGTGAACTTTTGTAAAGCGCACAATAAATCCCTTGTATCTCTTGCGGATTTAGGAATCACCGACGGTTATCAGGATTATGCCTATTGTGAAGGAAGTGAGTGCGGAACAGTTAATTGGTCGGATTTGAAAGATAAACTGGGGTCTGATTATTATTGGGTGACGGATGCGGTCAGTTGTGATTTGCTTACAGGGGAATGTACATCCGGCGCAAACAATAATTCCTGTTCCGCCTTCTACGTGAATCTTTCTTCCGGTGCTGTCTTCTACAACGACCGTCTCAACCACTACTACTACTCCGCCCTCTGTGAGTAGTCTTCCCGCTTTTAAAATTACTTTTTTACTTTAAGTCTGCCCTTGTGGCAGACTTATTTACTTTGTGCCCGCCGTCCCCGGACGGGCACATTTACAAATTAAACCTCAGCCCCTTGGGATTCAAGGGGCTGTTTTCTTACCTCTTGCAATTTGGGGAAAGTTATCCTATATACATATGTATTCAAGGAAAGGATATAAAAATGACCCAAGAAACAATTGAATTTCAGGCCGAAGTTGCCAAAGTTTTGGATATTGTGATTCATTCGCTTTATTCGGATAAGGAAATCTTTTTGCGTGAGCTGATTTCCAACGGTGCGGATGCGTGTGAAAAATTGCGCTATGCAGGACTCACCCATCCCGAATGGACGGCCAAAGCGGGCGCTTTAAGATTGACAATTACACCCGATAAAAAAGCGGGGACTTTGACCATCACCGATAACGGTATCGGTATGAATCATGATGACTTGGTCAATCACTTGGGAACGATTGCCCGTTCGGGATCAGCCGAATTTTTTAAATCCTTATCGGGCGACAAACAAAAAGATATGGCTTTAATCGGTCAGTTTGGTGTGGGTTTTTATGCCAGCTTTATGGTGGCCGATAAAGTTCAGGTGCGCACCCGTAAAGCCGGTGAAGAGCAGGGGTGGTTGTGGCAAAGCAATGGAGCCGGTTCTTATACCATTGAATCCGATGATTCGGCCCCAGTCGGCACATCCGTTATTTTGCATTTGAAAAAGGATGAAAGCGAATTTTTGGATGCTTTCCGTTTGCGTCATTTGATTAAACAATACAGCGATTTTGTGCCTTTCCCGATTTATTTAACCGAAGATAAAAAGGAAGAAAAAATCAATGCGGGTTCAGCCCTATGGATGCGTCCGAAATCTGAAATTGACCAAACACAATATAAAGATTTTTATCAATCTGTATCCCATGCTTTTGATACACCATGGGAAACTTTACACCTTCATGTGGAAGGCGTGATTGATTACACGGCCTTGATGTTTATTCCGACCGAAGCGCCCCATACTTTGTTCCAACCCGATAAGCCCACGAATGTCAGCCTGTATGTCAATCAGGTCTTTATTTCCAATGATATTCCTGATATTATGCCCTATTGGTTGCGATTTATGACCGGTGTGATTGATACCAAGGATTTGCCGTTGAATGTCAGCCGTGAAATGTTGCAACAAACACCTGTTTTGACGAAAATCAAACAAGGCTTGGTAAAAAAGATTTTATCGGCTTTAAATAAGCGTGCCGAAAAATCCGAAGAATATCAAACCTTTTGGAAAAGCTTTGGTGTGGTGTTAAAAGAAGGCCTGTATGAACCCAGTGAAAATCGTGAAGAAATTGCCAAACTTTGCCGTTTTTATTCCACAAACGGGGATGATTTAACCTCTTTGGCCGATTATGTTTTACGTATGAAACCTGAACAAAAAAACATCTATTATTTAACAGGATCACATTTGGAATCTTTGCGTTCCAGCCCTCAATTGGAAGGATTAAAAGCCCGTGGTATAGAAGTTTTATTATTGACCGATCCGGTGGATGAATTTTGGACAAATACTTATCCCGAATTTGACGGACATAAATTTATCCCTGTGCAACAGGCCGGTGATGAATTGGAAAAAATAAAACCCGTTGAGGCCAAAGGTGATGCTTTATCCAAAGATAAAGCCGATAAATTGTTGGCGCATATAAAATCTGTTTTGGGCGATAAAGTCAAAGAAGTTAAACTGACCGAACGTTTAACAGATTCGGCGGTTTCTTTGATAACTGGGGCAGGGCAAATGAGTTTGCATTTGGAACGTTTAATGCGTGCACATGGGCAAAAAACAGCCTTTGAAAGCACCCGAATTTTGCAAATCAATCCACGCCATCCGTTGATTCACAAACTGGCCGATTTAACTGGCGAGGATTCAGATAATATCATTCATCTGTTATATGATCAGGCGTTGTTGGCTGAAGGTGAAAATTTGCCCAACCCGTCTGATTTTAATCGCCGGCTGATTCAGTTGATGATGAAATAAAACTTTTCTTTTTTAAAGCGCATTATTCAGTTTGACTTTTTTGTAAAAAAAGGTTATACTTTGCCACATTTAAAAAAGGAGTAAAAATGGCCTTGAACCAACAAACAATTCAAAATTTATCATGGTTGGCACGGTTAAAGTTGCCCGCCGAACGTGAAGGTAAAATCTTAAACGATTTACAAAGTATTTTAGATTGGGTGGAACAATTAAAACAGGTGGATATTGAAGGTGTGGAACCTTTGGTGTCCGTCACCCAAGGTATTGCCCCCATGCGTCAAGATGTGGTAACCGAGGGTGGTCAGCAAGCTGATTTAATGGCCAATGCCCCCGAATCCGTTCAAGGTTTTTATGTTGTGCCAAAGGTGGTGGAATAATGACAGATTTAATCAATTTAACAATCAGTGAGGCTTTGGATAAATTAAACAAAGGTGAAATTTCATCCGTTGATTTAACACGGGCCCATATTGAGGAAATGGCCAAAGGGCGTGTTTTAAATGCTTATATTACCGAAACACCCGAGTTGGCTTTGGAACAGGCCAAACAATCCGATGAACGCCGCCGTGCCGGTCGTGTCGGTTTATTGGAGGGCATTCCTGTGGCCAACAAAGATTTATATTGCACAAAGGGTGTGCGTACCACAGCGGCCAGTAAGATTTTATCAAACTTTGTGCCACCTTATGAATCCACCGTTTCGCAAAAATTAAAAGATGCCGGTTCGGTCATGTTGGGTAAATTAAATACAGACCAATTCGCCATGGGCGGTTCCACTTTGACCAGTTATTTTGGTGCCACAAAAAACCCATGGAATTTGGATTTGGTTCCCGGTGGTTCTTCGGGCGGTTCGGCCGCTGCCGTTGGTGCCGGACTTTGTATGGGGGCCACCGGTTCCGATACAGGCGGTTCTATTCGTCAACCGGCCAGCTTTTGCGGTGTAACGGGTATTAAACCCACCTATGGTCGTTGTTCACGCTATGGTATTGTGGCCTTTGCCAGTTCGTTGGATCAGGCAGGTCCGATGGCCCGTTCTGTGCGTGATTGTGCTTTAATGTTGCAGGCGATGGCCGGTTATGATGAAAAAGATTCTACGGTCGCCAATGTTCCTGTACCCGATTATACCCAGGCTTTGAGCGGTGATATTCGTGGCAAAAAAATCGGTATTCCCAAAGAATATCGCCCCGATGGTTTAAATCCGGATGTGGCGGCCGTTTGGGATAAAGGCATTCAATTTTTGCGTGATGCCGGTGCCGAAATTGTGGATATTTCTTTGCCCCACACAAAATATGCTTTGCCGGTTTATTACATTGTGGCCTGTGCCGAAGCCAGTTCCAATTTATCACGTTATGACGGTGTGCGTTATACCACCCGTGTGGAAGGTAAGAACTTGGACGAGTTATATGAAAATTCCCGTACGGATGGTTTCGGTGATGAAGTTGTTCGCCGTATTTTGTTGGGAACATTTGTGCTGTCGGCCGGTTTTTATGATGCCTATTATACACGGGCCCAACGTGTGCGCCGTTTAATTTATAATGATTTTGTGGAGGCCTTTAAACAGGTGGATGCTATTTTAACACCGGCAGCACCGACACCGGCTTTGTCAGCCGAAGCCTTAAAGCAAATGAAACCGGTGGATGTTTATTTGGGTGACGTCTTTACCACACCGGCCAGCTTGGCGGGAATCCCCGGTATTTCTTTGCCGGTTGGGCTGTCATCCAACGGTTTGCCGATTGGTTTGCAATTACTGGGCCGTCATTTTGATGAAAGCGGTATTTTCCAAATTGCTGATGTTTTGGAAAAACAGGCCAACTTTGATAAATTACCCCGTCGGGTGAAAGGAGAATAAGATGTACACAATACATGGTCAAACAACCGACTGGGAATTGGTTATCGGATTGGAAGTGCATTGCGAAATTTTATCCAATGCCAAAGTGTTTTCGGGTGCCAGTGCTGTTTTCGGCGGTGAACAAAATACGCATGTGTCATTTATTGATGCGGGCTTTCCGGGTATGTTGCCCAAGGTCAACGAAAAATGTATTGAACAGTGCGTGAAAACAGGTATGGGATTGAACGCCCAAATCAACAAATATTCACGCTTTGACCGCAAAAACTATTTTTATGCGGACTTGCCCCAAGGGTATCAGATTTCACAGCTTTATCACCCGGTTGTCGGTGAAGGTTTTATTGAAGTAACAACATCCGAAGGCACACGCAAAATCGGTGTTGAAAGATTGCATTTGGAACAAGATGCCGGTAAATCCATCCATGATATGAGTCCCACAAAAACATTTATTGACTTGAATCGTGCGGGTGTCGGTTTGATGGAAATTGTGTCCAAACCGGATATGCGTTCCCCCGAAGAAGCGGGCGAATATCTGCGTCAATTACGGGCGATTGTGCGTGCTTTGGGGACCTGTGACGGTAATATGGATGAAGGCTCTATGCGTTGTGATGTGAACGTTTCTGTGCGTCCGGTGGGCGATACGGCTTTGCGTACCCGTGCCGAAGTGAAGAACGTGAACTCTGTGCGTTTTGTGATGCATGCCATTGAGGTGGAAGCCAAACGCCAAATTGAAATTTACGAAAATGGCGGTCAGGTGAAACAAGAAACCCGCCTGTATGATTCGGACAACGGTGAAACACGCCCGATGCGTGGCAAAGAAAACGCCAACGATTATCGCTATTTTCCTGATCCTGATTTGTTGCCGGTTGTTTTGACGGATGAATATATTGAAAATATCCGCAAGAACCTGCCTGAATTGCCTGAGGCCAAAAAAGCCCGCTATATCGGTGAATTGGGTTTGCCGGCCTATGATGCCGGTGTGTTGACGGCCGACATGGAAACAGCCAACTATTTTGAAACGGCGGCCAAAGGTCATGATGCCAAAAAAGTGGCCAACTGGGTGATGGGTGATTTGTTTGCCTATTTGAACAAAGAATGTTTGCCGATTTCAAAAAGTCCGATTACAGCCGTGAACTTGGGTGCTTTGGTGGGATTGATTGAGGATAATACCATTTCCGGCAAAATTGCCAAAGATGTTTTCCAATTGATGATTGAAACGGGTAAAGCCCCTAATACCATTGTGGAAGAAAAAGGTTTAAAACAAACAACCGATACCGGTGCCATTGAAAAGATTGTGGACGAAGTGATGGCGGCCAATCCGACTCAGGTGGCTGAAATCAAAGCCGGTAAAGATAAGTTAAAAGGTTGGTTGGTCGGTCAGATTATGAAGGCCAGTCAGGGTAAAGCCAACCCCGCTTTGGCCAATCAGATTTTGAACAAAAAACTGAACGGATAGGGGATGAAAACACTAATTTGTGATTAAGGTTTAATTTTAAATAATAAAAAAGCCACCGATTTGGTGGCTTTTTGTTTTTATTCTTCAACCATTATTTTGGGTGAATAAAAATAATCAATGATTGCCCAAATCGTGGCAATACCGACCAAGGTATAAACAACACGGGAAAGGACGCTCATTGGCCCGAACAAAAAGGCCACCAAATCAAAATTAAAGATGCCGACCAATCCCCAGTTTAAACCGCCGATTGCCATCAATAGCAAACAAGTTTTTGTAATCCAATTCATATTTCCTCCTTTGTTAAATGGACTTTTTTTACATAGGATTATTTTTTTTGATTTTCAACTTGTTTTTCGTTTAAAAGTTGTATATATTAGCTTTTTATTCTTTTAATAGGTGTATAGCGAAAGGCAACAAATGAAACATGATAATCATGGTGAAAAAGAAAACAACAGCGAAAATATATCAGAAAATCCCAACTTTATTTTATGGAATCACCGTGTTTCATGTGATTTTTTTAATATGTGTCAGGACTTTCAAAAACAACAAACCTCATCAGATAATTCCGATTGGTTGATTATTGATAATGATACCGGTCAAATCATTTATCCGGATAAATAAAATCCTGTTGATTTTTGATGTAAAAAATGTCATAATTATTCACATGAGTGATTTGACAATTTATTCTTTAAAAGATTTTTCGGGTTTGCGTAAAGCAGGACGCTTGGCGGCCGAAACTTTGGATTATATTACGCCGTTTGTGAAACCCGGTGTTTCCACCGAAGCTTTGGATGATTTAATGGATGAATTTATCAAAAAAAATGGCGGGCGAACAGCTTGTCGTGGTTATCATGGTTATCCCAAATGCACCTGTATTTCGCCCAATCATGTGATTTGTCATGGAATCCCTTCGGCTGATAAAATCCTAAAATCCGGCGATATTATCAATATAGATGTAACGGTAATTGTGAATGGTTGGTATGGTGATACCTCACGCATGTATTATGTGGGAAAACCTTCCGTCAAAGCCAAACGTTTGGTTGAAACAACTTATCAAACAATGATGGCAGGCATTCAACAGGCCGGTCCCAACAAAACAACCGGAGATATTGGTGCCGTGATGGAAGAAGTTGCCAATGCCGAAGGTTTTTCAACCGTTCATGATTATTGCGGTCATGGTATCGGTCGTGTTTTTCATGGTGCGCCGAATGTATTAAATTATGGTGTTCGTGGTAAAGGTATCAAGTTGGTCCCTGGCTTGGTTTTTACGGTGGAACCCATGGTCAATACAGGCTCAGGTGATACTTTGACTTTACAGGACGGATGGACAACCGTTACACGGGATAAAGGCTTGTCCGCCCAATTTGAACATACGGTCGGCATCACCGAAGACGGATATGAAATCTTTACATTATCCCCCAAAGGTTATACGTATCCCCCCTATCAAGATTAAAAAGACTTGATTATTTTTAATGATGCGTGTATAATACAATCATCTTTTGTGCTTGTAGCTCAGCTGGATAGAGTGTCGCCCTCCGAAGGCGAAGGTCGTGAGTTCGAATCTCGCCAAGCACGCCAAAAATACCGTCCGAAAGGTCGGTTTTTTGTTGTGATTTAGGCAGATGAGAGCCACGCAGTGAGTTCGGTGAGCGAAGCGAAAGACGCCGACAGGCGGTCCCGTAGGGATGAAAAACGTCAGATTTTCACAATCTCGCCAAGCCGATTATGTGATAAAAAAAACAACCCCGAAATTATCGGGGCTGATTTTTTATTCAAAAGCTTTCATTAAACATTCGGTAAAATTTCGGCCAATTCTTCAACGGGTTGTTGTTGAACTTCTTCGGCCTTCTTTTCCTTATGTTCTTTTTTGGATTTTTCTTCGTGAGGTATTTCTTCGCCCGTTTCCTGATTAATCCATTTCATGGACAGGCGGATTTTGCCTTTTTCAAATCCTGTCATTTTGACTTTGACTTTGTCGCCTTCCTTTAACACATCGGCAATTTTGCTGATACGTTCGGGGCGAACTTCGGAAATATGCACCAAGCCATCACGGTTGGGCATAAAGTTCACAAAAGCACCAAAGTCCATCAATTTAACAACTGTACCATCATAAATTTTACCCATTTCAGGTTCAGCCACAATGGATTTAATCCAATCAACGGCGGCTTTACCGGCCTCACCATCCACAGCGGCCACCGACACGATACCGTCATCGGTAATATCCACTTTGGCACCTGTTTTTTCGGTGATTTCACGAATGACTTTACCACCTGTACCAATCACATCACGAATCTTGTCTTTGTTGATGGCAAAAGATTGAATACGTGGGGCGTTGGGGCTGATATCCGAACGGGGTTCGGCAATGGATTCGGCCATTTTGCCCAAGATATGCATACGCCCTTCATGCGCCTGATTCAAAGCAATCTTCATAATTTCAGGTGTGATGGATGTGATTTTAATATCCATTTGTAAAGCTGTTACACCGTCTTTGGTGCCGGCCACTTTAAAGTCCATATCGCCCAAGTGGTCTTCATCACCCAAGATATCGGTCAAAACAGCAAACTTTTCACCTTCTTTAATCAAACCCATGGCAATACCGGCCACCGGCTTTTTCATTGGCACACCCGCATCCATCAAAGACAAAGTGGAACCGCAAACCGTGGCCATAGATGATGAACCGTTGGATTCCATAATATCCGATACCACACGGATGGTATAGGGAAATTCTTCTTTGGTTGGTAACATCGGATGAATGGCACGCCATGCCAATTTACCGTGCCCGATTTCACGACGCCCCGGTGATCCCATACGGCCCACTTCACCAACCGAAAACGGCGGGAAGTTATAATGCAACAAGAATGATTCGGAATATTCACCATTCAAACTGTCCACGATTTGTTCATCATCAGCCGTTCCCAAAGTTGTGACAACCATCGCCTGAGTTTCACCACGGGTGAATAAAGCGGAACCATGTGCTTTTGGCAACAGGGCCACTTCTGTTTCAATGGGGCGAACTGTTTTTGTATCACGACCGTCAATACGTGGATTACCGGCCAAAATGGAATCACGCACGGTGCGGGCTTCCAATTCATGGAAAACTTTTTCATAGATGGCCAATTCGGCTTCTTTACCTTCAAATAATTGAGCGGCTTCTTCACGCAAAACAGCCAATTGATTTTGGCGTTCCAATTTGTTGTGAATTTGATAAGCCTGTTCAATTTTGGCACCCAATTTTTCTTTGATTTCGTTGCGAACAACGGCATATTCGGCCGGTTCAGCTTTCACTTCCCATGGATCTTTGGCACATTCTTCGGCCAAAGAAATAATCATATCAATCACGGGTTTTAATGATTCATGACCGAATTCAACAGCGCCCAACATCACTTCTTCGGATAATTCTTGGGCTTCGGATTCAACCATCAACACACCTTCACGGGTGCCGGCCACAACCAAATCCAATTGGCTGTTTTTCATTTGGGCAACGTTCGGATTCAACACATATTCACCGTCAATATAACCGATACGGGCGCCGGCAATCGGGCCCAAGAAAGGCAAGCCGGAAATGGTCAAAGCCGCACTGGCCGCAATCATGGCCAAAATATCGGCCTGTGTTTTTTTGTCATAAGAAATCAAAGTACAAACGACCTGAGTTTCGTTATTAAAACCTTTGACAAACAAAGGACGAATAGGTCTGTCAATCAAACGGGAGGTCAATACTTCATGTTCGCTGGGTTTACCTTCACGTTTGAAAAAACCGCCCGGAATCAAGCCGGCAGAATATGTTTTTTCCTGATAATTCACGGTCAACGGAATAAAATCTTCAAAAGTATCCGGTGTTTTTTTGCTGGCACAAACGGTGGCAATCACTTCGGTATCGCCATAGCGGGCGATGATAGAACCATCAGCCTGACGGGCCACTTTACCGGTTTCAATGGATAATGTTTTACCCCCCCATGTAATTTCTTTTTTATGTGTTGTAAATAAGCTCATATTTTTTCCTTTCATATTCATACATTAAAAGGGAGGGCATCCCTTGACGCCCCCCTTGAATGAAACTATTTGCGCAGTTTCAAGCGTTTGACCAAAGCATCATAACGGCCCTGATCATTTTTCTTTAAGTAAGTCAACAAGCGACGACGGTTAGCCACCAATCCGCTCAAACCTTTGGCAGAATGCACATCTTTGGGATGTTTTTTCAAGTGGGCGGACAAGGCTGAAATTTCAGCACTCAACACAGCCACTTGCACTTCGGGTGAGCCTGTGTCACCTTCTTTGACGGCATATTCTTTAATCAATTGTTGCTTTAATTCTTTTGTTAACGACATCTTTTTTCCTTTCATTTTTTCGTTAAAGTTTCTTTTCTCCCACAGAATCGGCACAAACCGAGATATCGTTCAGTAAGGTCTTTTCTGTTTTCATTGAAAAGATAACGCCCTTATTATACACGATTTTTTCCCAAAAATCAAGATTTTCTTTCCTGTGGAAATAATCCCCTAAAAAAACCTTTAAAAAATTTTTCAAAAAAACTGCTTGCAATCCCAAAAAAAATAAAATATAATGAGAACAAAACGAGAACAAAGGAGTCAAAAAATGGAAAAAGACAAAGCATTAGAAGCCGCTGTGGCACAAATTGAACGGGCCTTTGGTAAAGGCTCTATTATGCGTTTGGGACAACAGGAAAACGCCGTGGATATGCCGGCCATTTCCACCGGCTCATTGGGGTTGGATTTGGCGTTGGGTATTGGGGGATTACCCAAAGGGCGCATTATTGAAATTTACGGACCGGAAAGTTCGGGTAAAACAACTTTGGCCTTGCATGTGGTGGCCGAAGCCCAAAAACAGGGCGGTAATTGCGCTTATGTGGATGCCGAACATGCTTTGGATCCCAGCTATGCCCGTAAATTAGGTGTTAAAATTGATGATTTGTTGATTTCACAACCCGATACCGGTGAACAGGCTTTGGAAATCGCCGATACTTTGGTGCGTTCAGGGACTTTAAGCGTTTTGGTGGTGGATTCTGTGGCCGCCTTGGTGCCTAAGGCTGAATTGGAAGGCGATATGGGCGATTCCCATATGGGATTACAGGCCCGCTTGATGAGTCAGGCTTTGCGTAAATTGACCGCCTCTGTGGCCCGAACAAATACTTTGGTCATCTTCATCAACCAAATCCGTATGAAAATCGGTGTGATGTTTGGAAATCCCGAAACAACAACTGGTGGTAATGCACTGAAATTTTATGCCAGCGTGCGTATGGATATCCGCCGTATCGGGGCCATTAAAGATCATGAAGATGTTATCGGCAACCAAACACGTGTTAAAATTGTCAAAAACAAAGTGGCTCCGCCATTTAAAACCGTTGATTTTGATATCTTATACGGTGAAGGTGTTTCCAAAACAGGCGAATTGTTGGATTTGGGCGTTAAAGGTGGTTTAATTGAAAAGGCCGGCGCTTACTTTTCATATAAAGGCGAACGTTTGGGACAAGGTCGTGAAGCTGCCCGTCGTTTCTTGCGTGAAAATCCCAAGATAACCGATGAAATTGAACAGGCTATTCGCAAAAACGCCAAAAGTATCTCAAAGGATATGATTGTCGGCGATAATGATGCCGCCACCGAAGAACAATAAAGATTGTTTACCAGAACACCTTGAAAATAAAATAACAAGTCGTCTTTAAAGGCGACTTGTTCTTTTTTGGCGGGCAATTCTGTGCAAAATGGGAACTTAGATGGATATTTTCCCGCCTTCATTTGTAAGTACCATTGTCGATGAGAAATCCAAACGTAATATACACCCATTAGACAATAATGGGCTGTATTTTGGCATATTATCTAAACTTTCTCCTTTTAACCGGCAGATAATGGAACGCATCAATGTATCGTGGCAAACAATGGCTACCTCACCCTTAGGGAGATAATCTAACATTTTTATAATCGCTTTATCTGCTCTTTCTTTGATAACATCGCCGTGAGTCACTTCATGTAAACGCGAAGGAGTTGTATTAAAAGTTTTTAAAAATTCATTTTCCACTTCGGGCGTACCTTCATAGTCTCCAAAATGAATTTCTCTAAATGCATTATTAATGATAAATTCTTTTTGTGGGAAAAGTATCTGAGCGGTTTGTTGTGCCCGTATCAAAGGCGATACAATCAATAAATCCGGTTTTAACTTGATTTGCTCTCTCAACTTTTCACCATCATGAATCCCTTTTTCAGTTAGAGGATAATCACCACCAACTAAAAGTTTTGAATTGTTTTCTGCTTGCATATGTCTGATTAAGTAAATCATATTTTCTCCATGAATTTTTGTCGGTAGAAGACTAACATATTTGAGTGCAGAATGCAATTTATTTCTTTTGTCCTCAGTTCAAGTGTCTGTAAGCCCTTTAAACAGCGCCAAAAATGTGAAACATAACAAAATCAAGTGGTTATCACGTTTTCGGTTCGATTATTGATTGAAACACGCTCATTTTTCCTGAATAACAATCGAACTGGCTTAAAGCGCTGATAAATATGAAAAAAGTCGTCTTTTCAGACGACTTGTTCACTTTGGCGGAGCGTACAGGATTTGAACCTGTGCATCCCTTTAACAGGATGACGGATTAGCAATCCGCTGCATTACCACTCTGCCAACGCTCCAAAATGGTGATGGGGGCATTTTAGCAAACCCCATCACAAATGTCAAGTATTTATTTCCATAAATTTAAAGATTGAGTATTGTCAATCCATTGGATCGTTTCAATAAATTCATCCAAAGAAATAGCGTTCTTTTGGTTACCTGTTCTGTCACGCACGGAAATGGTGCCTGATTCAATTTCTTTATCCCCGATAATAACGGCATAAGGAATCTTGGCATTATGTGCTTCACGGATTTGATAGCCGATAGTATTTGATTGGCGTTCCATTTCGGCACGAATACCAACGCTTTGCAGTTTTTCCAAAATCTTGTTTGCATGTTCGCGGTGTTTATCCGATACAGGCAACAGGCGCACCTGAACCGGACAAATCCACACAGGGAAAGCACCGGCAAAGTGTTCGGTTAAAACGCCCATAAAACGTTCCAATGATCCGTATAACACACGGTGGATGACAACCGGTGTTTTGGCGTTGCCTTCGTTATCAATGTATTTGCATCCGAATCGGCCGGCCAATTGGAAATCCAATTGGAAAGTCCCTGTTTGCCATTCACGGCCCAGAGCGTCTTTCATGGCAATATCCACTTTCGGGCCATAGAAAGCACCGTCTTTTTCTTTTAAGGTATAATTGCCTGGGCCACAGTGTTTGTCCAAAATGCGTCGTAAGGCGGCTTCGGCACGATTCCATGTTTCAATATCGCCGATAAAATCATCTGGACGAGTGGATAATTTCATTTCGTATTTTAAACCGAACAAGTTATAAAATTGATCGGCCAAAGCAAACAGGCGTTCATATTCTTCTTCAATTTGATCTTCGGTGATAAAGATATGGGCATCATCTTGGTGAAATTCACGCACACGGAACATGCCGTTTAAAGCTCCACTGGCTTCATTACGGTGAATCATATCCACATCAGAAAAACGAATGGGTAAATCCTGATAAGAACGTGTTTTTAAATTAAATAAGAGCATGGTGGACGGACAGCTCATCGGCTTTAAAGCATAGCTTTCCGTTTCGGGCATATCATGGGCGGTCAGCAAATACATATCATCTTTATAATGATCCCAATGGCCCGATGTTTCCCATAAAGTGCGGGAATTCATCAAGGGGCCCGCAAATTCCTGATAACCGGCTTTTTCGTGTTCCTTTCGCCAATAGTCCAACAAAATGTTGTACATTTTTAAACCCTTTGGCAACCAATAAGGGCAACCCGGTGCGGTCGGATCAAAATAGAATAATTCCAAAGCTTTGCCGATTTTACGGTGATCACGTTTTTCGGCTTCTTCCAATAAAGTGAAATATTTTTTCAATTCTTTGTCGGACCAAAAAGCCGTTCCATAGACACGTTGCAGGGATTCTCTGGATGAATCGCCACGCCAATAGGCCGCTGCCACTTTGGTCAATTTAAATGATTTAACGGCACGACCGGTGGACATCAGGTGCGGACCACGGCATAATTCCACATAATCACCTTGGGTATAAATGGAAACTTCCTGTACGTCCGAGGGTAAATCATCAATTAATTCCACTTTAAAGTTTTCGCCACGCTCGGTAAAGATTTCTTTGGCTTTTTCACGGGATACCACAGAACGGGTAATTTGTAAATCCTGATCAATGATTTCATTCATTTTGTCTTCAATTTTGGCCAGATCTTCTTCTTTTAAGATGATGCCGAAAAAGTCATAGTAAAACCCGTTTTCAATGGCCGGACCGATGGTGGCTTTTGCTTTTGGATATAAAGCTTCCACGGCTTGTGCCAAAATGTGGGCTGTTGTATGACGCAAAATTTCCAGAGCTTCCGGGGTTTTATTAGTCAAGATAGAAACTGTTGCGTTTGTTGTGATGGGTGTGGTTAAATCCGTTAAAGTATCGTTCACCTTGGCGGCCACGGCAGCTTTGGCTAAATTCGGACTAATTTTTTCGGCCACTTGATAAGCATTGACCGAACCATCAAAGGGCATTTTTGACCCATCTGGCAACATAATTTCAATCATATTTTTCCTTTTTGTTTTTTTGTTGATATCAAACAACCCCTGTTTGATATAGGACTATTATAGTTTATTTAAGCTTAAAAGTCAAAGATTTTATTGATATTCACTACGCCAAGACCGATTTATCGGACGGGGGCGACGTGTGGTACGCGGATGACGTTCTTGTAATTTTAAATCTAAAATCGCTTTTTTTACAATTAAAGCATTAAAAATTCTCATGTCTTTTATTAAAGAGCCGTATTGATTAAAGGAAGGAATACACTTAAATCCCCGTTGCATGAACCATCTGTTAAAAGCGTTATAGACAGCATCTTTCGGGGCGTTTTTTGTGGCCTCTTTTAAAGTTTTGTCTGCACGATTAAAAAAGACATGATCTTCATAAAGAGCGGGCGATATACCGTTTTTCAAAATCGTTTCACCGTCGGGTGGCAGAGCGTTAAATTGCCCCAAAAAACAAGCATTAGCTAACATATGGTTGGACACATCATGGGCATTTAGTGCTGTTTTGGCCGCCAAAAGATCAATCAACGGCGTTTTTTCGTCTATTCTTACCGGCCGATTGGATTTGATAATTTCTTGTGCTTTTGTTAAAATTTGATGATGATCTTCGTGTTTTAAGGAACGTTTTAAATATCTTGTGCAAAAATCATGCAAACTGGAGTTGAAAAAATCATTGCTGATTTTGTTGGCTTTTTCCTCAGGGATATCATGGCCGATTTGAAGAAGTGAGCTGAGTATTTTTTCAAGCTGTTCGTCTTGAAATTTTGAAAATGTTTGTCTGTATCCGGCCCCTATGGATGGTAGGAATTGTTGCCAAATGGTATCGTTATCTGATAAAGATTGAATTTCTGTCATAGCATATCCTTTTAAAAGATATATCTATGATACCATAAAAGTCAGTTTTTGTCAATGTTGACGGCATATCCGGATGAACGAATGGTTCGGATTAAATCACCGTCGTCGGATAAGGCTTTGCGCAACCGGCGGATATGAACATCAACCGTTCGGGATTGGACGTGAATATCGCCCCCCCAAACCATTTGTAATAAATCCTGACGTGAAAAAACATGACCGGCTTTTTCCATTAAAACATTTAACAAACGAAATTCGGTGGGGCCCAATTCAATAGATTGATTGTTTTTAAAAACCTGTTTGGTGGATAAATTTAATTTTAAAATACCGGCACTTAAAACACGGGCCTTTGTGGATTGCTTTGTGCGACGCAACAACGCCTGAATTCGTGCCAATAATTCCGGAATAGAAAAAGGTTTGGTCATATAATCATCGGCGCCACATGATAATCCTTTAACTTTATCGGATTCATCACCACGGGCCGTCAGCATAATAATCGGCATATTTTTTAATCGGATATGTCGGCGAATTAAACGGCATATGTCAACGCCTGAAACATTGGGTAACATCCAATCCAATAAAATTAAATCAGGGTGTTCTTGTTCTATTTTGGTCATTGTTTTTGCGCCGTCTGAACAAACGCAGGTTTCATATTCTTGACGCTGTAAATTATATTGCAACAAAGAAACCAAGCCGGGTTCATCTTCAACAATCATAATTTTTGTCATTTATCCCCCTTTAAGGCTTTAATGGCCTTGGCATATGATTTTTGCCCAAAGACGGCTGTTCCCGCAATCAACACATCGGCGCCCGCCAAACGACAGGCTTCGGCTGTGATTGGATTGATACCGCCATCCACGGCAATTTTGATTTTTTTGGGTTTGATAAGTTCCTTTAATTCCACAATCTTTTTTAATGTTTCGGGGATAAAAGCCTGGCCCCCGAAACCGGGTTCAACGCTCATCAATAAAATCCAATCCAACATGGGCAGATAAGGAATCAAATCAGCCACCTTTGTTTTGGGTCTTATGGATAAGCCGGCTTTTTTATTTAAAGATTTTATGTGTGAAATTAAATCAGCGGGATTTTCTTCGCATTCCAAATGGACGGTAATTTGATCGGCGCCGGCTTTGGCGCAATCGTCAATTAAACGCATGGGTTTTGCCACCATCAAATGCACGTCAAAGGGGATATCCGTATGGGGGCGCAACGCTTTAATTACCGGTGCACCAAAGGTTAAATTCGGCACAAAAACACCATCCATTACATCCCAATGGATATAATCGGCCCCCGCCTTTGAAACTGACTGAACTTCTTTGGCCAAATAACCAAAATCAGCAGATAAAAGACTGGGGGCGATTTGAACCATGTTAACCGACCACTTTCGGATCTAATTCACCACTGGCATAACGGCGGGCCATATCTTCCATGGAAATTGGTTTGATATGGGCGGCCTGACCGGCGGCACCGAATTCTTCATAACGTTTGATACAAACATCTGTCATGGCTTCCATGGCGGGCTTTAAGTATTTGCGTGGATCAAATTCACCGGGTTTTTCGGTAAACAATGTCCGAATGGCACCTGTCATCGCCATACGCAAATCGGTATCCACATTTACTTTGCGCACACCGTATTTGATGGCTTGTTGAATTTCTTCCACCGGCACACCATAGGTTTGGGGCATTTGACCACCATGAGCGTTGATGATGTCTTGCAGATATTGCGGCACGCTGGAAGAACCATGCATCACCAAGTGTGTATAGGGTAATTTTTCATGAATTTTTTTCACGGTGTCAATGGATAAAATGGCCCCGTCCGGTTTGCGTGTGAATTTATAAGCACCATGTGAAGTCCCAATGGCCACGGCCAAAGCATCCACTTTTGTTTGACGCACAAAATCAACGGCCTGATCCGGATCGGTCAATAATTTGGATTTATCCAAAGCGCCGTCAAATCCATGTCCGTCTTCTTTTTCGCCTTTTCCGGTTTCCAAAGAACCGATACAACCCAATTCGCCTTCCACGGAAACACCGGCCGGATGGGCGGTGTTGACCACGGTTTGTGTGGTGTTGGCGTTGTATTCATAGGTGGCAGGCTTGCCCTGGGCATCCAAAGAACCATCCATCATCACGGATGTAAAGCCGGCGGCCATAGCCGAATAGCAAACTTCCGGTGAAGAACCATGATCTTGGTGCACACAAATCGGCAAATGCGGATACATTTCCACACCGGCCATCATCAAATGTTTTAAAACCGCATCATTGGCGTATTGACGGGCGCCTTTGCTGGCCTGGATAATCACAGGGGCGCCGACTTTATCGGCGGCGGCCAAAATACTCAACACACCTTCCATATTGTTCACGTTAAATGCCGGAATACCATAACCGTATTCGGCAGCATCGTCCAATAATTGACGTAAAGATACCAAAGCCATTTTTATTTCCTTTCTGTTGCTTTAAATGTTGATAAGTATCAGAAGTTTAGCGCATTTTATTTTAAAACGCAAGTAAAAAACAACAGATTTCACAAAAGGATTTTTTATCTTTGATTTGTCTGATTATTATTTGGGGCGGTGGTTTGATGCACAAAATCGCCCAACGGTAAATTATTTCTGTCACTTATCAATAATGAACGAAATTCAATATCGGCCTGTTGTTTTTTGATAAAAGAATCTGAGGCATTTTTCAGTGTTTTCATCATGGATAATTGTTCTTTCATATCTTCCAATATAAAGCTTTCCAACCATTCATCCACCACAAAATTGCTGTCATCCAATCGTTTTTGGCTGTCGGTTAAATCGTTTCGTGTGTGGGCGATTTTATCGGCATCCGAACGGGCAAAGTGAAATGCCCAAGCCAAATCTTCGGTAATTTGGCCTTGATTCAATAGGTCTTGAATCACTTTTTTCCAGTATTTATTGTCTTTTCGGGGTTGGCCATAATTGTTCATTTTGGTGGGTTTGGGTAATTGAGAACGTTTTTCCAACCTGTCAAAAACATCAACAATTTTATCCATAGAATCACGAATTTTTAAATTGCGTTCGGATAATTCAACAGGGTCGTTGGGATTACCTTTATCCGAAAAACCAAGGGCTGTTTTAAAATCCCGATAAACTTCCGTTGGTGTCCAGGCAATAGGCTTTCGTTCTTTTTTGTGGCGTTCATAATCACGAACTTGTTGATATTTTTTCATCTTTTTAGCATTTTTGATATAGCCGAATTTTTCGCCCAATTCAAAAGTTTTCATTCTGTATTGAGGGCTTTCCAAAAACACAGAAATCTGTTTGGAAAGGTCGTTTCCTAAGGCTTGTAATAATTCGGGTTTTGCGGATGAAATAAAGTTTTGAAAATCTGTTGTTTTTGAAATTTCATCGATGCAATCATGGGACAGACGTTCATTTAAACTTTGGCGCAAATGTTCCACCATTTTAATCAAGCTGACACAAATCCGTTCTTTGGGGAATTTTTTGTTAAAAATACGGTCCAAAACCGTTTGGGCAAATGATGAAGCAATATCCGAATCAGACGGTTGAGCATTATCATCAAATTTTCTTAAAGCGGATTTTAAGCTTTGTTTGACACCCGGAATTGTTAAAACATCAAACTCGGCAGGGCCGTCCATCAAATTGAAAGTGGCTCTTTTTTGCCCATCGGCCGAAAATAAACAAGGAAATGAATGAAAGTTATAATACCACTCGGTTTTTGGGGTTTTTATCGTTTGAATACCATGGTCTTGTCGCCAATCATCATCAAAATCCCATGCGTTCATATCAACAGGGGTGCCGTTTTCCAATTTAAATCTTTCATAATCTGCTAGGTTGGCCACGTTATCCATTGTTATTTCGGGAAAAACACAACCGTTTGGATTACATACGGCGGCCAATTCCAAAAAAGATTGTTTTAAAAGTGTTTTTTCGTCTTTTGTAAAAGAATGTTTTGTTTTGGGCATAAAAAACTCCTGTGATACACATTATATCACAGAATGTTTTTTTGTCAATTTTAAGATTATAAAAACAATTTTTAAATGATTTTAATAATCATCATTCGGGATGATGGCTTTGGCAAATTTTTTGCCCCGCTTGACCTTTTTTAATTTCAAATCAGGGATTGCCGAAACAATGGAATCATGCAAAGGTTTTAAGGCATTTGTATAAAAATGATCCACCCCATCCAATAATCTGTAATCAATATTGATGTTTTCGGTACAATCCAATTCTTCGGCCAAATAGGCTACTGTTTTTTCATCCACCACGCTGTCGGCACCGCCTTGGACAATTACGCCTGAAGCAGGGCAGGGTGATAAGAAATTGAATTCATATAAATTTGTGGGTGGGGTTGCAAAAACGAAACCTTGAATTTCGGGTCGTCTCATTAAAACCTGAGCCGCAATCCAAGAACCAAAAGAATAACCGGCAATCCAGCATTTGTTGGAATCAATATCATGCGACTGTAACCAATCCAATGCCGCAATAGCATCCAATAATTCGCCGGCACCGCTTCCGTCCATTTGACCTTGGGAACGGCCGACCCCGTGATAATTGATGCGCAACGCAGAAAAGCCCAAATTCACGAAAGCTTGGAAAATAGCATAAGTGACTTTGTTGTTCATGGTCCCGCCTTGAATCGGGCTGGGCGGTAAAACCAACACAAAAGGTGCTTTTGGATTTTCTGATTCAAAAAAACGGCCCTCTAAACGGCCAAAGGGACCTTGAAAAAAAACTTCTGCCATAACGACCTCCTGATAAGCGGGATAATATAAGTGATAAATTAGCATAATTTTTTGCAAAAATCAAGTTTTTTGTTGACATTCAAAAAAAAGTAGAGTAAAATACGCTTACTTCGGCGGAATAGCTCAGTTGGTAGAGCAGAGGAATCATAATCCTTGTGTCGGGGGTTCAAGTCCCTCTTCCGCTACCAAATTTAAAAGCCCTTGTTTTGGGGCTTTTTTTTGTTTTTTGAAGCATAAAAGAATAAAAAAGATTTTGTTTGTCCCCTTGATTTTTTTATTATTTTATGGCATAATTTCTTTTAAAAGAAAAGGATATTACAATGCAAAAACCAAAAGTATTTTTATCAGATAACGATGGCACTTTAACAGTTGCCAGAAAACCGATTCGTGGCGAAATGGCCAAAACAATGGTGGAATTTGCCAACACTTTTAAATTTGCCATTGTGACGGGTTCACCCTATAAAGATATGGAGGAACAAATGCCCCCCGAATTGTTGAATAATCCCAATATTGATTATTGGTGTTGTATGGGGAACATTTTGTATAATTGTGGTAAAGAATTGCATAATTCACGTAACACCATTGATTTTGATAAGTTCAATCCGATTATGCAGGATATTTTGAAAAACTGTCCTTTGCAATATCATAAATCTTTCCCCCGCCATCATGAAATCAATGCCAATTGTGCCATCAACTTTACCATGCTGGGACGCCCTGAAATCGGTGAACCATCCTTGGAAGATCGTCAGGAATATGTTCAATGGGATAATGAAAACGGTCAACGCCGTTGGATTATTGATCACTTGGTGGAACAACACCCTGAATACAACTTTACTTTCGGTGGTCAAATTTCCGTGGATATTGTGAAAAAAGGATGCGATAAAGCTCAGGTTGTTCAACATTATAAAGACAAATACCACATTGTTTATTTTGGTGATCGTATTTATAAACGGGGCAATGATAATTCTATCGCCCATGAAGTGGTGGATTGCGGTGGATCCATTTATTCGGTTTCCGGGCCCGAAGAAACAATGCATATTATGCAACGTTTGATTCAGGAAGAAAAAGCCCGTTTGGCAAAAACATCCGAAAAAATTGACAAAAAACGAGTTTCATGTTATAATTCCCATATAGCAAAGGGAAAGCATGTATCTCACACCAGATCAGGCAGATAATAAAGATTATGTCAAAAATTTGGCCGAACAGGCGATACGCAAACCGATTACTTCTTTTCAAAGATTATCAGGATTGATGGCCTATAATTATGAGGCGAACCATCGTTATATTGTTAAATTTCCTTCACTTAAAACAAATCCGGATGATTGGTTGCGTCAAAGTCAGTATATGCCTGTTTTACAGGATAAACTTTCGTTTCAAATTCCAATACCGCATATTACAACCGTGCAAGACGGTCAAAAAAAATCTTTTATTTCTTCTTGGTATGAAAAAATTGATGGCAGTTGTATAGCGGATACTTTAGAATTTTCACAAAAAGATATTAAATTCAGAACAAATTTTTTTGAACAATTATCTGATGCCGTTCATCAAATTCATTGTGTTAGGCCAAATGAACTTCCCTTTGAATTACCCACAACACAGGAAATTTTGGAAAAATACTTTTTTAAACAATTTACAGCAAAACCAACTTATTATCAAAAAAAGTTTTTTCGTAAATTAGCCCATAATTCTGTTTTGGGATTAGGCAAATGCGCCGAAAAGACATCTGTTTTAACGCATTCGGATTTGCATTGTGCGAACGTTGTTTTAAATGACAAAAATCAACTGGTCGGTCTTTTGGATTTTGATACTTTTGGCCGTGGTGATTATTTTTGGGAATTCAGACCTTTGTTATATGAAGACCCTCAGGATATTTCTTTATTCAAAAAAACTTATACCAAACGAACGGGGATTCATATTGATCCCTGTGATATAGAGCATCTGCGACAATTTAAATCCACATTGCAATGGCTGGCTGTTTTATATACTTTAAGTAGTGTTTTTTCCCCAAAAAATGAACGCAAATTTTTAAAACAGGAAATCAATAAAAGAAAAAGGTTGCAAAATGTTTTTAACGCCAAGACAGGCCAACGATAAAAGTATTGTCAAATTCTTGGCTGAACAAGCTTTGTATGAATAAGTACATACCATTTCAAAATTAGATGGTGGTGTCAGTTCAAACACTTATGAAATAAACAATCATTTAATTTTTAAATTGCCAAGTGTCAGAACACCACTGGAAAAATTATAAATATTTTTTCATTTCCTCTTTAATCCAATTTTGTGTAAATTGGACGGCTTCATCCACAGGAATTAAACCACGTTCGTCTGTACCACGCACTTTGTATTCAATCATGCCCTGTGCCAAAGCCTTTGGGGCCACAATTAAACGCAAAGGGATACCGGTTAAATCGGCTTCGGCAAATTGAACACCGGCGGATAAATTACGGTCGTCATATAAAACTTCAATACCGGCTTTTTCCAAATCAGCATATAATTTTTCGGCCGTTTCCTGAATACCGTCTTTATCCATACCCATCGCATTGATTTGAACTTGCCACGGGGCAATGGACAAAGGCCAAATAGGACCATAATCGTCATGATGTGCTTCAATAACGGATGCCAATGAACGCCCCACACCAATACCATAACAGGCCATTATCGGTGTTTTTTGGGTGCCGTCTTCGGCGGTGTAAGTCATCTTCATGGATTCGGTGTATTTTGTGCCCAACTTAAAGATATTACCCACTTCAATACCACGTGTTAAACGCAACGGTGCACCGCATTTGGGACAAACATCGCCCGCACAAACAGTGGCAATATCCACGATTTCGGCATTGGGGCAATCACGGGATACATTAAAGTTTTTCAAATGGAAGCCTTCTTTATTGGCACCACAAACCAAATTAAAGGCATTGGCTACAGATTTATCCACATAAACAGGGCATTTCAATCCCATACCTGTGGCAAAGCCGGGAACACCACCAACAGCCGTTATTTCGGCATCTGTTGAAAAATTGAACAAGCATTTTAAAATTTTGGCCAATTTTGTTTCGTTGACTTCTAAATCCCCACGCAACATAACAGCAACCGTTTCATTTTTTTCGGTGGTATAAAAAACAATTTTGGCCATTTTTTTGGCAGGAATACCCAAAAATTGAACCAAGTCATCAATTGTTTTTGTATTGGGGGTTTCAATTTCTTGTAAAGGTAATAATTCTTCTGATTCATAGGTGTAATTTGTTGTGGCGACTTCGGCATTCCAATATGAATGACACGTATCACAGGCCACGACTTTATCTTCACCGCAATCGGTAACCAACTGATATTCATGGGCCACTTTCCCACCCATCATACCTGTATCGGATTGAATGGCCACCACTTCGGGCAGACCGATCCGGCGATAGATGGTGTGATAGGCTTTGGCCACTTGTTCATAATATTCATCCAATTCAGCCTCGTCAATATGAAAAGAATAAGCATCTTTCATGGTAAACTCACGCACACGAATCAAACCACCGCGGGAACGGGCTTCATCACGATATTTTGTTTGAATTTGATACATCATAAACGGATAATCACGATAGCTGGTGGCTTCGGTTCTGGCCAAAGCGGTGCAGGCTTCTTCATGGGTCATACCCAATAACATATCATGACCGGTGCGGTCTTTAAAGCGCAACAATTCAGCCCCGACACTGTCCCAGCGATTACTTTCATCCCACAATTCCCTGGGCATTACCACCGGCATCATCACTTCCTGTCCGCCTACTTTATCCATTTCCTGACGGATAATGGCTTCAATTTTTTGTTGAACCCGTTTGCCCGGTGTCAGCAAAGAATAAATGCCGTTTGCCAACGGACGCATATAACCGCCACGCAATAAAAAAATGTGGCTGGCCAAAGTGGCTTCTGCGGGTTTTTCTTTATGTTTTTTGGATATAAGTTTTGATTGACGCATGGGTGATCCTTTCCTTTTGTTGCGTTGAATGGTTTTATTATATCTTAAAATTATCGGATATGCAACTTATTTTTGATAACAGAACCCCAACAGGCACGCTGCATCAATTCTTGTTGATTTATTTTATAAGGGCGATGTGTTTGTTGATAGCGATAAAAAATTTTATTAAGTTCAATTTTTTCTTTTGGGCTTAATTGTGTGTTTGGCAATTTCACTTTTTTATCCAAGCGAACGACTTGTTCTGGGCGAAAAACAACAAAGGCACGATTATCAAGATCTTTAATTTTCCCTGACCGATAAGCATCCACGGAATTTTTCATATAATCATATTGAACCCCATCATAGCCTAAATTTTCCAAAAATAAAATCAACCGCTGGGCCGTTAAATGATAACGATTTTCTTCTTCATTTTGGGAAATTGGATATAAATGCCCCATAGCTAATTCTTTTTTTACTTGTTCATGGGGACACATCTGGCTATCCTTAAAGATAAAATCACCAGTTACATTGGCTTCTTGCATGGTATCTAAACTATTTTCTTGTTCACGACGTGTCAATCCCCAAACAAGTCCAATTAAAGCTTTATCCAAATGAAACTCCCAGCTGGACAGTTGTAAAGGATTTTTCATTTTTAAATGTGCGGGAATAATTTTAAAATTTGGGTGTTTTTCTTGACTTTGTAAAGAGGTTTTATTGCCCAAAACACGAGAAAGAGATTCTTGTAGTTCCTGTAATTTATGAGGCATTATTTCATCATCTGAAATAAATGTTCTGTGTGCATATCGTTGTTTTTGATAAAATTCCGCACTGTCCGAAACATGCCTATCCACCGCAAAATAAGAAAGCGGATAAAATATATCAAAGTCAGCACACGTTCCGTGCCACAAAATCATATCGGAGTTATCTGTATTTTTTAAAAAATCCATAGGGTCATATTATACCCTAAAAATGTAATTTTGTCAATTACTTACATTTTACCTTGATATATCCGTTGGAATAGGTACGTGTTGTACATTCAATTTTTTTCGGATTTTTACCTGTTTCTTTGGCCACACGCATACGTTCAGCATCAATACGTTCTTGTAATTGCGTATTTTCATTGGCCTGTTTTTGACCGGCCGAAATAGAACGGGTCAACATATCTTCCTGTTCCTTTAATTCTTTTTGACGCTTGTATTCTTCAATAAATTTATTGCCCAATTTTTGAATACAGTTCCATAAATTTTCACCGGATATACCCGTTGTCCCCCAATAACGTGAACACTGATTATTTAATGAATCAATTTGATTTTGAATATTTTGTGCTTTTGAAAAGCTCATATATTCCGTATCATAACCTTTGGCCGATAAATATTCATCATAAAACATCCGACAATTCATATAATTTTGTGTACCAGTCTTAAAACCCAAAGCGTGCTCACATTGATTTCGCATGGTTTGTTCATAACGATACATTGATTCATAGCGTTCTTGTTCCGATATACAGGCCGATAAAATTAAACAAGAAGCAACCAGATATAAATATTTTTTCATTTTATTACTCTCCTTTTTATAATTGATAAACACAGTTTAACAATTCGCTTTCCTTTTGGCGTAATTGTGCCACAAAATCTTTGTGTTGATTATAAAAATCATCCCCACGGGCATAGATGGCCAAAGCAATCGCATCCAACGGATTATAGGCCAAACCTTTACCCAAATTTTCAAAATAGAGTTTATCAAAATCACTGACGCATCTGAGTTGCCATTTATCGGGATTTCCCGGTTGGTTATAACGCCCGATTTGACCGGTCCAAGATGTAAAGAAAGCCTGAACTCTTTTGGCGGGGCAGGCCAATAATTCCGCCCATTGCATTCGCACCAATTGTTCGGTTGATTTTAATGAATCGTTATAGTTAAAACGTAAAGATCGCGCCAAATTGACGGCGTGTGTATAGCGGTTGGCATCATCCAATGCACCAAAAAACATTTGAATGGAAGGTGTATCATGTGTATCCAAAGTGGCGATATCATTCTGGCTAGCATTCATCAATTGATAAATATGTGTGGGGTTGTTGACCTGTTTAAATTGGGCCACCAATAACCGCCCCAATCCAAAGCGTGCCATCACTTCGTCCATTTGTTCGGGGCGTGCACCGATATCTTCGGGATATAAATCATTGACGGTTAAACCGGATTTTTGTAAGACGGGCAAGACGATTGTTTCAATGATTTTGCCAAAATCTTTTTCATCTTGCCATGCATATTGCCCCAATTTGGGATGATTATAGGATGAATACAATCGCCCGTCTTTAATTTCGGGATTTTGTGAAATCATATAAGGATTCACAAAGCCGATAAAATGATCTATACGCAAACCGCCTTTGGCGCCCGATACGGCACGGGCCAAAATATCACGCCATAACCGTCCGCCGGCACCCAGCTGACCTTTTTTGTCCCACAGGGATTTGGGATTTAACACCCGAAAACCCCAGTTGCGTGCTTTGTCCGAAAAAGAATCAGGTGGTGAGCCCAAAGTAAAATCGGGCAAAAATAATTTTTCATTTTTTTGAATAATTGATTGGGGAATTTGCACCTGTAAATCGGCAATATAAGGATATTTATTTTGCTTTTTGATTTGGTTGGCCAAATCATCCGTAAAATCATCAAAAGATTTTTTCGTTTTGGCATTTTGGTACGCTTTTTTTAAAAGTGGTTCAAATGTTTTTTCCACCTGATTAAAATCAATTTTGCCGACAGGCTTTTCATATTGGAAAGCCGTTTTTAAATCTTCGTTTGAAATTAATCCTTTTTGATACAGATATTCCACGGGGATAAAAAACGGATTGGGGCGAATATCCGAAACATAGGGGGAATGTTTTGCTTCACGACATGTTCTGCCACCCGGGCCCAGTAAAATTTTGTGCAAACTTTTATTCCAAAAATCCCAGATTCGTTTGGCCCCCAAACCATAGGGCGAACCGATACCGATATCCTGTTCATTTGAAATGGCCGGCATACAGGGACCAGGCAACCCCATCGTTATTTCTTTATCCAAAATCTGATAGCCCTGTTCAATTAAATCCTGACACGATTTCCAACAGTTGATTAAATTTTGCCAATTTTCATTTTGTAATCTTTCGCATTTTGTTCCCAAAAAAGGATGATGATTATCATTACCGCCTGTGATAATTTTAAAAGCCCCTTTGGCACTGTTTAAAATGATATTTATCCAACCTTGTGTATCGTTTTGAATGCTGTGGTGATACCAAACACTATCAAATGCCCGTTGCAGATGCGAGTTTAAATTGCCGTAATAAAGTTCAGCGCCTTCCACTCCCAAAGATGCCAGTTTATTGAATAATTTTTCCATAAAGCAATCGGCTGTATCAAAAGGATGTTGATATAAAAAATCACCCGAGATACGTTCCTTTAATTGAATGCGATAAGGGTGGGCCACGGATACAAAACCAAACTTTTGCGCTTTGATTGTTTTCATTAAATCAGGCGCAAATTGCCACAGATCAAGGGCTTGATTTTTATCCCCCAAAGAAAATACGAAATGACGCATTTCATCATTGAAACCATCCTGATTTTTAAAGGTAAAATAGGAACAAATATCATAGGGTAAATTACACCCCAGTCCTTTTTTGACATTGGCATTAAAAAATCGGGTTGTTTTAAAATCTTTTAAATCGCCCTTTATATCGGGATATTTTTCTTTGAATTTTTTAAAGATGATCGGCAAAGCTTTTTTGCGCTGATCCGTCAGCTTTTTAAATGAATCTTGATAACCTGTATCAAACGGATTTAATCCATAATGCAACATTTCAAAATCAAGGGGTAAAGATGTGGTTTCGTCTTGGATGGCCACACTCAATTCACACCCTAAAACAATTTTTAAGTTTTGATATTTTTTTGGATTTTGAATCAGCATTTTTAAAACTTGAATCAATCCATCAATACAATCGTGATCGGTCAGGGCAATAATATATTGTTTTATGTTTTTTTGAATTTGCCATTGACGGGCATTTTCCAACCATTGAATGGGACTTAATTGCCCATCCGAAGCCGAAGAATGTGTGTGCAGATTTATCCACGCTTTTTCGCCCACAAAATCATCCAAAGTCGCTTTTTTTAAAACGGCCTTTAATTCATTTGGTCCCATGACATTATCCAACAAAGATAAATCGGAAATTTTTAATCCATCGGCCAAAGTTTGAATATATTTTTTATCTGCTTGATACATCAATCCTCCATACTTAAAACGCCAAAATGGGTTAAATAATCCTGACCCGACAAATTGCCAAATGTAAAGGTTAAACCGGGGATACCTTGCGTCAAAGGATTGGCAAAGCTGGCATGTCCGATATCAATAATTTTGATTTGTCCTTTATCGGTTTTGATAAAGTTGGGCAAAGACACATCATTGATATAAATTCCCAAACGATTGGCGTCTTTTAAAAGTGTGTTGTTTAAATTATAAAAATCCCACACCTTTCCCAAGGCGAATAAAGGTGTGCCTTTTTCCTTTTTATATAAGACCACTTCATACAAACTGGTGTAATGTTGAATGTCGCACACGTGGGGGCATTTGTTTAATTTTAAATAAAATTCCATCATGGAATTGGTAAAAGGTGAATCCGCACGAATAGCCTGATTTTCCATTTCTTTGCGTTGATCGTCCGTTAAAATTTCGGTAATGGGATTTAATGTCATTTTTAATATATAGGCCTGCCCTTTGGGGGAGATAACTTCAAAAACCATTTTGCATGAAAAAGGATTACACAAAAATTGAACCTTATATTTTTGTTGGGCGATTTTAACAAAAAAAGGACGGCCTGTTTTTTCAAACATCAGCTTTGATAAAAAACGGGTCCTTTGGCCAATATCAAACCAATTTATTTTTTTGATTTCGGGATAATGCTTTTCAAAATCTTTCAGATTGTTTTCCAAAGATTTTAATTGTTTGTAATTTTGCACAACTTCGGATTGGCGGATTTTATCCAAAAGCTTGAAATAATTTTTTTTATCGCCAAAGTCGGTGGGGATTTTGCCCAAATCAAATTGCCCGAATTTGTCTTTTAATGCCCAAGGCGAAAAATTTGGAATAATTTTTAAAACATCTTCTGCTTTTTTGGCCTTTTCCCATTTTTGATGAATGTATTTATCGTAAATCAAAGCGTATTTTTTCATCCATAGCGAGAGGCTTTTTGGGGGCATTATTTGGGATAAGAAACGATAGATTCTTTTGTTTAATCGGGGATTTTTTACAACGAAATCAACAAAAGACAACGCTTGTTTTTCATCATCCGTCAGGTTGATTAAAAAATCGGATGGGCTTTGTTTTGATTTCTTTTTTTGTTTTATCCACTGGGATAATTGTTCCGGTATTTTTGACATTTATCTTTCCCCCTTTGATAAAGATTATATTAAAAATGAAAAACAAGTCAATAAATTTTTGTTTTTTTCTTGACAATTTAAAAAAAATAAGGCATAATAACATCCAACACCTTAAGGAGAGGTGGCCGAGTGGTTAATGGCAGCAGACTGTAAATCTGCCCTCTTTTGAGTTCGGTGGTTCGAATCCACCCCTCTCCACCAGTTCAGGTAAGTCGTCAGAAATGACGACTTTTTCTTTTGTTTACAAGGTGTTATTTGAGTCCGTGTGCGAGTGTGTAAAAATTATAAAAAATTCAACCCACACGGACTTTCCAATTAAGAAAATCCTTTAAATACAATATCTCACTCTTGGGAACACCAAAATTTATCCCAAGAAAAAATATATTGACATGGGTTTCATTTTCTGATTTAATAAAGCCGGATGTAATCAAACGAAAGGATAAAAATGGTTACTTTAAAAACTAGATTGTCAGCTTCTAAAATCCCTGCATTATTGGTTGAAGATATCAAAAAATATGGTGTTGAAGGGGGAACCTATATTGAAGCGAATTTTGATCATCCATTTTTATTGGTAAAAATACCCGCTGTTTCTACCATAAACAAAGAAGGGAAAATAGTCAAAGGAAAACCTCAAATGGCCTACTATGATGTTAAAACAGGGGAGATGGGAATTGGACTCGCATCTGATTTTTTTGCACTTTTACCAGAAACACTCCCTACATTAGACAAGGTAATTAAATGGAAAGAAAGGGAAGGTAATCTTTCGGAAGAAGAGAGGGCTTTACTCCTTGCTTCCATTGATCATGAAGCTCGTATTTGTGGACGTCGTTATAGTCAAGAAGAAAAAAAGCATGCTCTTGGATTTTTGATAAAAAACGAAACCCTGTTAAAACAGGCCATCAGAAATGAGAGAAAATATCAATCCTTAAGCCGTGTAGAACGTACCATTTTTGATCGGAGCGAAAAGGAAAGGGTTGCAAAAGAAAGGCAAGAAGTAAGACGCTTTAAAACTAGAAGTTACATCATTGAGAAGAAAAATACGAGAGAACCGCACGCTTGGAGAGAAATTCCCCAAAGGAATTAATATTATAAATTTTTTCAATGCTTTCAGTCCGTGTGGTGCAAGACATCCTCCACCAGTTTTTGGATAGCGCCTGATAAAGGCGCTTTTTTCTTTTAAAATCAATAACTTATTCGAGTCCGTGTACAATCCGCTAAAAATCCTTAAAATTTCCATCCACACGGACCAATTTCTAAGAAAAATCCTTTAAAATCAATACTTCTCTCTTGAGACAAGCCAAATTCTTCCCAGAAAATTTTACTTAAAAACCTATTGACTTTACAGCGGACTTTTGTTCTAATATAAATAAATATGTTGGAGGTATAAAATGGCAAATAAACAAAATGGAAATAAAATTGATCCTAAAGTAGAAGCTAAATATATAAAATATGCAAAAGCAATTGCCACAGGATTTGCAGCTATTGGAGTTGGAAGTATAATAGGAGGTGGTGCACTTCTTGCGAGTACAACTTCTTTGTTGTCTGTTTCAGGAGCTGTTGCTATGTCTTCATTCTTTTTCGGTGGCTTTTTGATTAATAATTCATTTCAAATGTGGGGGAAAATGAAAGAATTTGAGTTGCAAAGACAAGTAATCCATGAATCCTCTAGACAAAAAAGCCATAATATGACACATAACCTTTCTAAAATAGTTGTAAAAACAGATAGTAAACAAGATGGTTTATTAACACGTGCCTTTGCTCGCCCACCAAAAGATAACGACCATGACCGAGAATGGGCAGCCCAAAAAAGACTGCGACTTTTACGTGAACGAGATGCCAGTGGTATGAAAATGACTGTAAAAAGTTTTGCAAAACAAAAGGCTATTGAACATGAAAGAAAAGTAGTTTTTAGAGAAAAGGGAAACAAACCTTTTGAATGGATTGAAGGTTCCCTGTTGGGGCTAGATTCCTATGCGGTATACTCTACAACTATGGAAGCAACACCTGTTTACCAATTTACTTCTCCAGATACAATTGAAATGGTTGGAGGAAAGATGGTTGAAATAAATAAAGGAGTAAGACAAAAAGTCAAAAATATAAGTGCAGAAGAAATGCAAAAAATAATTGATAAAGACCGTGCCGAAAAAATGCGTATTCAAAGTACTGTGAAGCAGGGGCGTGTATAAATTTCAACCTCTACCTACGCGATGGTAGAGGTTATTTTTTATGAAATTTAGTTCGTGCTATGCAAGACTTCCTCCACCAGTTCTTGGATAGCGCCTGAAAACGGCGCTTTTTTTACTTAGAGTCATTCCCGACCTGATCGGGAATCAAATGCGTAAGTACACAATAAGGAATATATAGCCACTGGATGCCCTATCAAGTGGGGCATGACAGATAAAAATGGACAAGTCCGTGTGCAAGTGTGTAAAAATCCTTTGAAATCAATATCCGAGCTTCGGGAAATCAAAAATTTATCCCATATATTTCAAAAAACTGTTGACTATAAGGTGAACTTTTGTTTTAATAAAAACCTAGATCGATTAAACCGAAAGGAATATTAAATGCGTGAAACAGTTAGAAAAAAGTTAAAAGATGGTCATATACAGGTGACATATTATTATCATCCAAGAAGTTTTTGGGATGTTCTTTTGGGAAGAGGACAAATTGAAGATATTATGATCTTTGATAAAAACGGTAAAAAAGATGGAGAATGTATTAGCTATAGAAAAGACGGGAGTATTTCTAGTAGATGTGTGTATAAGAAAAACCTATTAATATCCGATGAAAATTATGATACAAAAGGAAAGCTTCACAGTAAAAAATCCGACCATGCAAGAACAACGTATATATATAGACCAGACGGAACAAAAGAAGAAGAATTTACAGGATATCAAAAATATTCATATGATCCGCATTTTGAGGATTCAATTAGAACAACATGGATACCCGATGGACATTTTGTTGAATATGATCAGAATGAACAGGTAGTGGATAAAGGTGTTCGTACAAATGGAAAAACCATTAAGGATAGAAAAGGACTGACTGAGTTTCTAGATAGTGTGACTAGCAAAGGAAATAAAAAACACACGGTTAGGGAATACAGAGAGGTTTTTCCCAAAACAGAACAGGAAAAAGCAGAAAGAAAAGCCGAACGTGTGGCAAGACAGAAAAAAATAAAAGAGTTAAAAGCTCAAGGAAAATAAAAAAATTATTTCAAATTTTAACCTCTACCTGCGTGATGGTAGAGGTTGTTCTTTGTGATTTTTCAGTCCGTGTCCTGCAAGACCTCCTCCACCAGTTCTTGGATAGCGCCTGATGAAGGCGCTTTTTTCTTTTAAAATCAATAAGTTATACAAGTCCGTGTGAGGTTGTATCAAAGAAGGCCAAAAATGATGCTTACACGGACCAGTAATTAAGAAATATCCTTATTTATCAATATCTTATCATCTGGATAGCTAAAATTTCTCTCAGAAATTTTAATTCGAAAAACTGTTGACTTTATGGGGAAAATTTGTTTTAATTGAGATATGACTTAATTCAATTGAAAGGAAATAGAATGCGTGAAACAGTTAGAAAAAAGTTAAAGGATGGTCATATTCAAAAAATAGAATATTATTCCCCCAGAAGTTTTTGGGATGTTCTTTTGGGGAAGGGGAGGATTGAAGGAATTCGTATTGTAGACAAAAATGGCCTTCTTGATGGGGAGAGTTTGAATTTTGATGAAAGTGGTGAAATAGAGTCTAAATTTGTACATAAGGATGGAAAGTGGCTTTATACAGAGTATTATGATGGTGGAAAAGTTTGGGCAAAGGAGAGTTCTCGTTCAGATGGTAAAATTTTAAGAGAAATATACGCTTCAAATGGGAAGGATATAAAATGTAAGTACGTTGGGCGTTATGATGGTATAGGTATACGCCCTGAAGGGGCTTTTGTTCGATATCGAGATGGAAAAGTTATAGATAAAGGGGTTTCTATCCCTATTTTTGGATTTAGACACATTCGAAAAAGAAGAACACTGACAAAACTTTTGGACAGTTCTTGTAGCAAAGGGCGTAAAAAAGAACTTGTGCGTGACTATAGAGAAGTTTTTCCAAAGACAGAACAGGAGAAAGCAGAAAGAAAAGTCGAACGTATGGCGAGACAGAAAAAATTAAAAGATTTAAAAGCTCGATAGAGGTTATTTTTTTGTCTTTTTCAGTCCGTGCGGGGCAAGACGTTCTCTACCAGTTCAGATAAGTCGTCCGTTTGGGCGACTTTTTTATAATGCTTGACATTTCATGGGGCTTTTGTTAAAATTCACAGAAAAACAAAACACACAACAAATCAAATTTAAAATTGGCCCCAATCAAAAATGCAAATAAACGAACTTTTAAAACAGCCTTTTTCAAAAATTGTTTTAAGTAATAAAAAGGATAAATCTTTTGCCTATAATAAGGCGGTTATTGTGCCCATTTTAATTAAAAATAAATCTATGTGGCAAATGACCCTTTATACGGATAAACAGGCTTTTCAGGAAAACATCAAAACAATTTCTGATTTAAATAATCGTATCCAAGAATTATTTAATGTTAAATATAAACAATTGAATTTTTTTGCCACGCATGAAGATATTGAAATCAAAGTCAGCAAAAAAGGAAAAATGATTGTTTCAACCCATCACCATGAACAAAGAAACGAAAAAATTCAAACTCATAACCGGCTTAAAAATTATTTGTTGCCTGAAAATGAAAAAATTCCGCCTTTAATTGATATTGGTGTTATGACAAAAGAGGGCAAAATTATTGCCTCACAAATGGATAAATTCCGTCAAATAAATAAGTTTTTGGAAATGGTGGATGACACTTTAAAGAATTGGTCCAAAGCTGATATCACGGTTATTGACTTTGGTTGCGGAAAATCGTATTTGACTTTTGTGTTATACTATTATTTAACCGAAATCAAAAAATTAAATGCGACGGTTATCGGACTGGATTTAAAATCGGAAGTTATTGAAAAATGCAATATTGTGGCCGAAAAATACGGTTATCAAAATTTATCATTTCAAATTGGTGATATCAATGGATTTAAACCGACAAAGCAAATAGATATGATTGTATCTTTACATGCCTGTGATACCGCCACGGATTACGCTTTGTTTAATGCTATTTGTTGGGATGTGCCGATTATTTTATCGGTGCCGTGCTGTCAGCATGAAATCAATTCTCAAATCAAAAATGCTTGGCCGATAATGACAAAATACGGTTTGATTAAAGAACGTTTTTCGGCCCTTTTAACGGATGCCGTTCGGGCGAATTTATTGGAAGCCCAAGGATACAGTGTTCAGGTGATGGAGTTTATTCCCATGGAACATACGGCCAAAAATGTTTTGATTCGTGCCGTTAAAAAGGGCAAAAAAAATCATATCAAAACGTTCAGGATTTATGCGGACAATTTAACATTAAGCCCACGCTTTTAAAATTATTGGAAAAAATTTAAAATTGACTTTTGGCGGGTTTCGGGCTATTCTATAAAGTATGACGAAACAGGGCCACGAAATCATCAAAGAAAAAATTAAAACTTTTTCACACAAAGCCGGTGTTTATCGGATGTTGGATGAAGACGGCAAAGTTTTATATGTCGGCAAAGCCAAAGATTTAGTTCATCGTTTAACCAACTATACACGCCCCGAAAAATTGTCTTTTCGCATTCGGGAAATGGTGGCCCATGTCAAAGATGTTGTGGTGATTGAAACAGCCGGTGAAACTGAGGCTTTTTTGTTGGAAAACGAACTGATCAAACAATATCGCCCTTATTATAATATTTTATTAAAAGACGATAAAAGTTATCCGTATATTGCTTTATCAAAAGATGAATTTCCCCGTTTGTTTAAATATCGGGGCAAACGCCAAAAAGGCGTGGATTATTTTGGGCCTTTTGATTCGGGCGAAAGTGTCAATCACACATTGATAGAATTACAAAAACTGTTTGGGTTGCGTTCGTGTAAAGACAGCTATTTTAATAATCGCACACGTCCTTGTTTAATGTATCAGATTAAACGTTGTTCGGCACCGTGTTGCCAAAAAATATCACCTTTTGATTATCAAAAATCAGTGGCTCAGGCAAGGGATTTTCTAACACAAAAATCTTATACCATTCAGGAAAATTTACAGGCCCAAATGATGCAACTGTCCGCCAATCAGGAATACGAAAAAGCCGCCGTTTTGCGTGATAAAATTGCCGCACTCAATCGGATTCAAGGCACCAGTCAGGCTTTGCCCAATCATGATACGGATACAATTGCCTATGCCTATGCAAACAACACTTTGTCGTTACAGGTCTTTTTCCACAGAACAGACCGTTTAACGGGACATCAAGAATATATCCTAAATCATGTGGATGAAAACGAATTGGATGAAACTTTGGCCAGTTTGATTTTGCAACTTTACACCCAAGTGCCACCGCCGGATGTGATTTGTCTTTCGTGGAAAACAGATGATGTTTTATCAAATGCTGTCAGCGAAATTGCCCAAAAACGTATCAGAATAAATCATCCCCCCTTCAAACAGATTAAAAAAGATTGGATGGTTCAGGCGCTTCAATCGGCCGAACGGGCCTTGAATACCAAGGAAAACAAACAAAAAACATGGCAGGCTTTTGCGGATTTATTGGGTGTGAGTGATTTAAAAATTGTGGATATTTTTGATAACAGTCATTTACAGGGCACAAATGCCGTTGGGGCGGTTGTATCGGCTGGTCCCGACGGATTTTTAAAAAACAGATACCGCCGTTATAATGTTCCCCAAGAATTGGCCGGCGATGATTTTGGTATGATGCGGTATGTGTTAAAACGGCGTTTAATACGTGGCAAAAATGACGGATGCCTGCCGGATGCTTTGTTGTTGGATGGTGGTAAGGGGCAATTGTCTTCGGTAATGCAGGTGTTGGATGAATTGCAAATTCAAATGAAAGTTTTGGCGATGGCCAAAGGGGCAGGGCAACACGATAAAGGCTTGGAAATTTTTTATTTAAACTCGGATCCAAATACCCCCATTCATTTGGATTTAAAAGGCGATTTAATGCATTTGTTGCAACGTTTGCGTGATGAAGCACATCGCTTTGTGATTGGTTCACATCGGGCAAAGCGTGAAAAAGGAAACTTCCATGAACGATTGCAAGACATTGAAGATATCGGCCCCAAAAGGCGCAAAATGTTGATGTTGCACTTTGGGTCCGTGCGGGCCATTTCAGGGGCTTCCGTGGAACAAATTAAAAATATTCCCGGATTTAATGAAAAAATTGCAAAAAAAGTCTATACTTTTTTCCATAATAGTGCTATAACATAGAAAAAACGAAAGGGGTTTTTTATGAAAAAAACAAAATCAAAGAAAAGCTTAAAGGCAAAAGTGGCACCTGTAATTCAAAAAAAGGTGGCGCCTGTTTTGAAAAAAGCCGAAAAAAAAGTCAACATTCCCAATTTATTGACAATGGTGCGTATGTGGGCGATTCCTTTGATTGTTTTAACGTTTTTCTTTAAGGAAATGTCACCGGAAAGTTCTGTTATGTGGGCTTGGGTTGGCGTTGTGTTGTTTATTATTGCCGGCATTACCGATTATTTGGACGGTTATTTGGCCCGCCATTGGAATCAACTCAGCCGTTTTGGCCGTGTGTTGGATCCGATTGCCGACAAATTGTTGGTCGGTTCAATTTTGGTGATGTTGGCGTGGGAAGATCGCTTGCAGGGCATTATGGTGATTCCGGCTGTTATTATTTTATGTCGTGAAATTTTGGTTTCGGGTTTGCGTGAATTTTTGGCCGAAATCAAAGTCGGTTGTCCTGTTACCCGTTTGGCCAAATGGAAAACAGCCTGTCAAATGATGGCTTTGCCGATGTTGATGATTTCAAACGAAGCCGGTATTGCCAATGGTTTCTTCACATTCTTGGGGACCATTTTCTTTTGGGGGGCAGCCATTTTGACAATTATGACCGGTTATGATTATTGGAAATCCGGCCGTCAATATATGGACGATTAAAATTTAATCCCTGTGATAAGGGTGATTATTCCAAATGGTTGTGGCACGATAAAGTTGTTCGGCCAAGACAACCCTTATCAAAAAATGGGGTAAAGTCATTCGGCCAAAGGATAACTTTAAATTAGCCCGATTTAAAACGCTTTTACCGTGTCCGTTGGCACCGCCGATCATTAAAACAATAGGGTTAGCTTTATCTTTGGCAAGCTTTAATTGGTCGGCAAATTCACGTGAAGAAAGCGTCTGACCATGTTCATCCAATGCCACTACATAGGCGTTATTGGGTAAATCCGATAACAACAGTTTGGCTTCGGCCTCTTTTAAATCAGCATCAGGCAAATTCTTTTTTTCAACATATTCACGTATTTCTATTTTTTCACGTGTTTTTTTTAAATATCCCTCAATCAATTTTGATTCAGGGTCTGAAAGCTTTAATTTACCGATACAACGAATTTGAATCATTTTATTTTCTTTTCATATTTACACGGCAATAAATCACCGATATTGCCAATTGTCCATCCCCATTTGTTTTTGGCCGGCAAAACAACTTTGGCCTTGGGGCCGTAATCGGAAATATATTCACGGCATTTACCACAAGGGGATATCACATAGCTGGGTACATCACGCACCGCCACAATGGTATCAATTTGCATATCTTTTTCGGCCGTATGGGCCATACCAATGGCGATAATTTCGGCACAAGTTGCCACAGACGGTTGATTAGTGCCGGTATTTAATGCCTGATAAACATGACCTGATTTTGTTAAAAGGGTGGCCGCCACCACCGAATGATGACCTTCTTTTTGATATCTGGCCTCAATCAAATCTTTGGCCATATCCACCAAATTTTGGGTTGTGATTTTTGTCATTTAAAACTCCTCAATATCCACAATGTCTTCAATCATTTCATCCAAAGCTTCTCTGTCCACGTCTTTATATTCCACTTCGGGTAATTTGGGCATTTCTTTTCTTTCAGGTCGTTGCATATCCTTTTGTACACCTTCGGGCAACAATTTTTCCGCCCAATCAGCCGATTTTTGAATATACTTTACGGTGAAGTTATTTTCCTGCATACGTTCTACCTGTTTGGGACCCCACGCTATTTGACGGGCAAACAACCATACCAAGACAATCAACAACACCGCCCGAAATACACCAAAGGCAAGGCCAAGTGTTCTGTCCAATCCGGATAAAGAACTTTTGCGTAAACTGTGGGTAATACGGGCATTGACAATGGTCATAACAATTAAAACAACCAAGGCCAACAATCCCGTGATAATCAAAGTCCACATTTTAACATTTTCCACCTGTCCTACCAACAAACCGTTGACCGGTTGATAGGAATACAATGCTGTGGCAGCGGCAAAAATCCAACTGGTAATTCCCAATAATTCACGCAATAATCCACGATATAATGCAAATAATACCGAAACGATTATTGTTGCCAAAACGATAATATCAACCAATCCCATTTGTTTCTCCTTTTTAAATTATCATAACAACTTTTTTTACTTCTGTCCAATAATTTTTAATTATCGCCTTTATTAAAAAAAGTCAATAATGTTTTTAAATTACCGATATCCATGGTTTTAAAAGTTGTTTTTTTGTTTTTGTTGGGCGGAACCAGGGCTTTTTTAAAGCCCAACTTACCGGCTTCTTTTAACCGTAAATCCGATTGAGGCACATTACGGATTTCCCCTGATAAACCGATTTCGCCAAAAAAGACCATATCGGCCGGCAACGGATGATTAAAAGCACAGGATAAAATAGCCATTACAACCGCTAAATCCACCGCCGGTTCGCTTAATCGCATACCACCGGCTACATTGACAAAGATGTCTTTATTGGCCAAAGAAACACCACATCTAGCCTCTAATACCGCCAACAACATATTTAATCGGTTATTATCCCATCCCACCACAGAACGCCGTGGATTAGTCCCCGCCATCGGGGCCACCAAAGATTGAATTTCCACCAACATGGGACGGGTGCCTTCAATACCGGCAAAAACACAACTGCCCGATACATTTCCTTGACGATCGGCCAAAAACAAAGCCGAGGGGTTTGGCACTTCCATTAAACCTTTATCCGTCATTTCAAATACACCGATTTCATCGGTCGCACCAAAACGGTTTTTAACCGAACGCAAAATTCGGAAGTGATGGCCTCTGTCACCTTCAAAATATAAAACGGTATCCACCATATGTTCCAAAACTCTGGGGCCGGCTAAAGTTCCCTCTTTGGTTACGTGTCCCACCAAAAATAAAACAAAACCCCGCTTTTTGGCCAAACGTATCAATTCATGACCGCAGGCCCGCACCTGTCCCACTGTACCGGGGGCCGATTCTATCATATCGGAATACATAGTTTGAATGGAATCTATTACCACAATATCGGGGGCTTTGTCGTCATCCAAGGTGGCCACAATATCACGCATGCGTGTTTCAGATGCCAATTCCACAGGATTGTCAGCCAAAGACAAGCGCATGGCACGTAAACGCACCTGATCCACCGATTCTTCGCCCGAAATATAAACGCAACGTGTGGGACGACCGTCTTTGTTCACACCTTTGGTCAGAGCTGAAACCGTTTGCAATAAAAGTGTGGATTTACCAATACCGGGGTCCCCGCCCACCAAAATCACAGAACCGGGGACCAAGCCACCGCCAGCCACCCGATCCAATTCGCCAATGTTGGATTTTAAACGAAACAAAGTTTCGGGCGATCCCCTTAAATCCAAAAATTCAATTTTGCGTCCGTTTTGCCCGCCTGTGGCTGTCGGGCTGTCGGGCTTTTGAATTTCTTCTTCCTGAATAGTGTTCCATTCATGACAGGCCGAACATTGACCGGCCCATCGGCCATAAACCGCCCCACAATTTTGACAAACAAAGTGCGTTGTTTTTTTCATTAAAATTTCCCTCCAGAAAACCATTGTCCTAAAAAGATAAATAATATACTTAATAATATAAGAGCCAGCAATAATCTTACTATAAATCTAAATACTTTTATTCTGGTTTCTTTTTCACAACACATCCAAAATAAAATAATTACAACAAGTGAAACCAAATATAAAAAGACATATTGAAATGGAATAAAAGGTGTAGAGAATGCCAATACCCACAGAGCTATAAAATAAAAATAAACATGTTTTTTATATTTGGGACAGATTTCACGCAATTGTTTTGTCTCAAAAATAATCCTTTTAATTGTAAGTAAAATCAGATTAAATTTAATCATTTATCTGCCTTTTAAAAAGAATTTCTGTTCACTTTGGGTTTCTTCGCTGTTTAAGTCGCAAAAACCTTTGTTTTTAAAAATATAATAAGCATAAACGTTTTTAGCATAAAGATACGATGTTATCGGATAAACCAACAATATAAAGATACTTTCTTGATCTGAAATATTACGAACCGATAAGAAAACAACCAAAAGATGGATATACCATAAAATCCGCATATTGGGTAAAGAAGCCTTTATCATTGGCCAATTATTTTTTATCCATTTCCAATTAAAATATTTTTTTTCTTTGTGCCTTCCCATCAAAAATTCAAATGTCACAGCAATAAACGTATCTATATACATAATTTCAACAACACATAATACCCACAGAGGCTGTTTAAAAAAAATGATTATTTTTTCTATAAATTCGGAAATTGAATTTGTGTATATCAACCCATAAGCGGTTACGAAAATAAATATTGAAACAATAAAAGAAATACCAAAATATTTTTGAAATTCTTTTTTTCCTTTTGAATTTAAAACGGGAACAGGGTTTGTTTTTCCATAAAAAACTTCCCATAAAAAAGACAATATAGGAAGAATAAAAATCCATAAAAAGACTAAAATTTTAATTATCATTCATCTGCCTTTACTTGCATTTGGATGGGGCCTTTGGAAGACCCCGCCACAAATTGACGCACATAAGGATTTTTTGTTTTTTCCAATTCTTTAACTGTACCCATCCAAATAATTTTGCCTTCATACAACATGGCAATCCGATCGGCAATTTTTTTGGCACTTTGCATATCATGTGTAATGGTCAGTGCTGTTGCCCCCAATTTTTTCACGGAATTCACGATTAAATCGTTGATGACATCTGACATAATGGGATCCAACCCTGTGGTCGGTTCGTCAAAGAACAATGTATCGGGTTTTGTGGCAATGGCACGGGCCAATCCCACCCGTTTTTTCATACCGCCCGATAAATCGGCCGGATAAACATCAGCGACCTCCGGTTTTAATCCGACTTCGGCCAAGTTTTGAATGGCAATTTTTTTGGCCTTTTCACGTGTCATCCCCGATTGTTGCAAAACGGCAAAAGCCACATTTTCCCAAACGGATAAACTGTCAAATAAAGCCGCCCCTTGGAACAACATACCAATTTGATTGCCGTTAAATTTGACCGAACCTTTATCCGGTTTTAACAATCCCAAAATGCATTTCAATGTAACCGATTTACCTGTTCCGGAGCCCCCGATAATCACAACCGATTCACCTTTGTGAACCGTTAAATCCACACCGTCCAAAACAACCTTTTTTCCAAAAGCTTTATGTACATTTTTTAATTCAATTTGAACTGATTTCATTTTGACCTCACATATTAAAGAATGCTTCTGTCAGCAAATAGTTGAAGATTAAAATTAAAATGCTGGCCGACACAACGGCGTTTGTTGTGGCTTGCCCCACGCCTTGGGCCCCACCTTTTGATTTAAAACCATTATAACATCCCATCAAAGCAATAATAAACCCGAAGACGGCTGCTTTTGTCATGCCTGAAATAATATCCATGGGTCTTAAATAATTCCATGTATTGACCAAATAAGTGGTCGCATTAAAGTCCATTTTATACACACCGACCATATAACCGCCACAAACGCCCAAGACATCCCCGATTAAAACCAAAACAGGCATCATCAAAACACCGGCCAAAACCCGTGGTGCTATCAGATATTTAAAAGGATTTGTGTTCAATGTTGTCAGGGCATCAATTTGTTCGGTTACCTGCATGGTGCCGATTTCGGCCGCCATTGCCGCCCCGATACGTCCGGCCACCATCAAGGCCGCCATCACAGGGGCCAGCTCACGTGTAACCGCCACCAATACCACCATAGATACAGCCCCTTCGGCCGAAAATTTTGATACGGCTTCATATGTTTGAATCGCAATCACCATCCCCGAAAACAACGTGGTCAATGCCACAACAGGTAAAGAATAAAAGCCGATTTCAACCAACTGGCGTATCAATTCTTTAAAATAAAAAGGTCTTTTTACGCAGGCCCCGATAACTTTACCTGTAAAAATGGCCAATTCACCGGTGGCATAAAAAAATCGGGTCATTACACCGCCCAATGTATTTAAAAAAGTTAAAAATTGTTGCATGAAAACTCCTTGGATAATTGTTTTCAGTTTAATCAAGAATGCATAAAAATGCAAGAAAAAAATCAGGTTTTAAACTGGAAAAATGCTTGACTTTTTATCCCAAAGATATTACAGTTCAAAATAAGGTGGGATGATGATTCAAATAAAACAAAACAACCATGTGATTCAGATTTTATTAAAAGGGGATTTAACCAAAAATTCAACCTTTAAAGATATCAGTGGTGAAAATAAAAAAATTCAAATTCAAAATGACGGCATTGAAAAATGGGATATGAATTTTGTTGCTTTTTTATACGCCCGATTAAAGCATATCCCGAAACAAAGTATTTCAACCCATCATTTACCAAAGGACATGGATAAGTTGATTAAATTGGCCTTTCAAACCCAAAATAAAGTTTTGGCTGAACAGGAAAAGAAAGAAAACTTATTGGAACGTTTGGGCGGTAAAGCGTTATATATCAGGGAGCGTTTTCAAAAAGGATTAAACTTTGTTATTAAATCTGTATCGGGATGGGGGCGACAAATAACGGGCAAAGCCGTGTATCGGTCAAAAGATTTTTGGACCGCTTTGGGTGATTGCGGACCAAAGGCCATTTTAATCGTCTCTTTAATCAGCTTTATGGTGGGATTGATTTTGGCCTTTGTGGGGGCGCTACAATTAAAAACTTTTGGGGCTCAAATTTATGTGGCCAGCTTGGTAACCATCGGGATGACACGCATTATGGGGGCCATTATGACGGGGATTATTATGGCCGGTCGCACGGGTTCTTCTTATGCGGCCACTATCGGCACCATGCAGGTCAATGAAGAATTGGATGCCTTGAAAACCATGGGCGTTTCACGGACGGACTTTTTGGTTTTGCCACGAATAAATGCCCTGTTGTTGTCTATGCCGATTTTGGTTTTGATTTCGGATATTATGGGCATTTTGGGCGGTTGCTTTGTTTGTGTTTTGTTTTGGGATGTGCCTTTATCCGAATACATTAAATACACAACATCTTCCTTTGATATAACCAATTTTTTGGTGGGGTTGTTTCATGGTGTTGTTTTTGCTGTTGTAATAGCGCTGTGCGGATGTTATTTCGGTTTAACTTGCGGTCGTAATGCCGACAGTGTCGGTAAATCAACCACCAACGCCGTTGTTTATGCCATTGTGTGGATGATTGTGATGACAGGCTTGATTACTTTGGCCTGTGAAGGGTTGGGTGTTTGATGAAAAATATGCCCATTATTCAGGCCAAAAATTTAAGTATCGGTTATGATGATAATACCGTTATGAAGGATTTAAATTTTGAAATTCAAAAGGGCGATATTTTTGTCATTATGGGTGGTTCGGGTTGTGGTAAAAGTACATTATTGCGCACTTTGACCGGTTTGATTCCCATCCAAAAAGGCGATGTCTTTATTCAGGATATCAATTTAAAAAAAGCCACAGAATCACAGAAAAAAGAGCTTATGAAACATTCGGGGATTTTATATCAAAGTGGGGCTTTGTTCAGCTCAATGACTTTGGCGGAAAATATCGCTTTACCTTTACAACTATATACTCAAAATACCGCCCAACAAATAAAGGATATTGTGGCTTTTAAATTGGCTTTGGTGGGATTGGCAGGCTTTGAAGATTATTATCCCAGTCAAATCAGTGGCGGTATGCGAAAGCGGGCTGGTTTGGCACGGGCCTTGGCGCTAAATCCAGAAATAGTGTACTTTGATGAACCATCGGCGGGATTGGATCCGGTCAGTTCCAAAAATTTGGACGATTTAATTTTGCAAATCAATGAAACATTCAAAACAACAATAGTGATTGTTACCCATGAATTGGCATCTATTTTTGCCATTGGTAAGAATGCCGTCTTTTTGGATAATACCATTCAAACGATTTCGGCCAAAGGTAACCCGAAAGAGTTATTAAAAAATCCGCCCAATGAACGTGTTTATGAATTTTTAACCAGAGGAGTTTTTCATGAAAAAAGAACCCAATAAAAAAGCCATCGGTTTGTTTTTGATGCTTGGTTTTCTTGTCTTGTTCGTTTTAATCGGACAATCCGTTTGGCATAAGGTTGTGCAGGATAAGAAAAATGTCTTTGTGATGTACTTTGATGAGTCCATCAAAGGTCTTTCCGTGGGTGCGCCGATTGTTTTTCGTGGGGTTGAAATCGGCAAGGTCATCAATATAAAATTAGTGGCCGATACCCAAGATATGACCTTTCAAGTGCCGGTTTATGTGCGCATTAAACCGATGGGATTGTTAAAAGACGACAGTTCATGGACTAATTTATGGAGCCGAAAAAATGTATTGGAAGGTTTAATCCAACGGGGGTTAAGGGCGCGCTTGGCCACCCAAAGTTATTTGACGGGACAATTGATGATTGAGTTGGTTATGTTGCCCGAAAGTGAAATAAAAACCGTTGCCGAAGAAGGCTTTTCCCAATTTGTCCAAATCCCAACCGTTTTGTCAAAGACGGAAGCTTTAACACAGGGAATTGATAATTTAAAATTACAAAAAACGGTGGAACAATTTGATCATATTGTTCATGTTTTAAATACTCAATTGCCGGTTTTATTGCCTTCATTGACGCATACAAGCCAAACCCTGAATAAGGCCTTGGAAAAAATAGCCGATAATACCGATGAAGTGATTTTTAACGCCAATAAAGCCCTGACGGATATTTCCGATGCGGCCCGATCGGTGCAAAATTTGGCCGATTATTTGGAACGTCATCCGGAATCTTTAATCAAAGGCAAAAAAGGAGAATAAAATGAAAAAAATCAAATATGCTTTTTGGTGTTTGCTTTTATCGGGCTGTGTTTTTGGTGTTTCTCAAACTTCCAAGTTTTATTCTTTAACTCCTATTGAATCAAAAAGCGTTTCACAATCGGCCGATTTGTTTATTGGTGTGGACAAAGTTGATTTACCCAAATATATGGACAGGGCCCAAATTGTAACCCAAAACAAAAATGATACGGAAGTTTTTATATCCGAATACAATCGTTGGATTGAATCGCCGTCTGTTTTATGTACACGTATTTTGACGCAAAACTTAAATAATTTATTACCAAAATCCGAAGCCAAAATTCGCACGATAGGCAGTGAAAAATTTGACCGTCGTGTTTGGGTTCAGGTGATTCAAATGGACGGCATTTTGGGCAATCAGGCCGAATTGACAGCATGGTACACAATAAAAAATAAAGACGGCAAAACGATTATCCGCCAAAAATTTTCCGATAAAATTGAAATCGCAAAAACCTATGATGATTTGGTTATCGGTTATTCAAAATTATGGGAAAAGCTGAGTCAGGATATTGCCAAACACTTGATACAAAAATAGTTTTTAAATCATTTTTCGGCTGAATTGTTGTATCTGGTCAATCAAGTCTTCTTCGCCATCAATAAAATGGTTTTGCATTAAAATCTGACCGTTGCAAATAACTGTATCAATGCAGGAACTATCGGCTGAATAGACCATATTTGAAATCAAATTATAATTGGGTGTCAAAAAGTGATTCTTTAAATCAACCAAGATGCAATCGGCCAATTTTCCTTCGGCAATTTCACCGGCGTTTAAACCAAAGGCTTTGGCCCCGTTTTGGGTGGCTATTTTAAATACATCTTGGGCGTTGCCGGCGGTCGGATTATCGGCTTGAATTTTGGCCGATAAAGCGCATAATTTCATCTCAGTCATCATATTTAATGAATTATTTGAGGCGGCGCCGTCTGTTCCCAGTGTTATTTTGCAACCTTTATCCAGTAATTTTTGAAGCATAAAGACGCCTGAATTGAGTTTATAATTGGATGAAGGATTGGTGCAAAGCCATACGCCCTTTTCGGCCAAAATGTCAATATCTTTATCATCCAACCAAACACTGTGGGCCAAAATTGTTTTATCGCTTAGCGCCCCTAACATATCCAGATATTGAATCGGACTGCAACCATTATCACGCCAACAATCATCCACTTCTTTTTTTGTTTCGCAGGCATGAATATGTAAATATGTTTGATGTTCTTTGGCCATATCCACATTATAGCGAATCAATTCTTTTGAAACAGAATAAACAGCATGGATTGAAAGTGTTTTTTGAATTAAATCAGGGTTTGGATTGGGCATTTCAAAAAAATCACGAATTTGTTTGATTTCGTTTTGCCGTTTTTGTGAGTCAAATAAATCTAATGCACCACAGGAAAGAGCCGAGCGAATCCCCATATCGGCCACTGCCTGTATCATGGCGGACATGCCAAAGTACATATCCGAAAAAAAGACAGTACCTGTTTTAATCATTTCCAAAATGGAAAATTTGGTGGCGGTGTAAATCATATCTTCGGTCAGTTTGGCTTCCCGTGGCCATATATCATTGTTTAACCAATCAAACAGATTTTTATCATCACTGATACCACGAAAGATACTCATCGGTGCATGGGAATGACAATTGTAAAAAGCCGGCAAAATCGCCAAATTTTGACAATCCAGAACTTTGTCGGCGGGTTGATTGATATCAGGGGTGATTTTTTCAAAGTAATTATTTTTGATTAAAATATCCGTTTTTTGATTATTTAAAGTAACATTTTTTAACAAAATGGACATTTTTTATCCTTTCAGATAATCCAATAAAGTTTCGTATGCTTGGGTCAGGCGTTGAAAAAGTGAGGCATCCGCTTTGCTGACATCCGGATGATACTTTTTGGCCAAGACCTTATATTGCTTTTTTATATCCGATAATTGAAGGGGAACATTTAAATCCATAAAGGCAATCGCCCGTTGCACTTTGGGCGGATATTTTAAAGATTGTGTTGGGGGATTATAACCGCCGTCCATCCCCAACCGTTCTTCCGAAAAAACATTCATGGAATCTTTAAATCGGGGCATACCGCCGATATTTGACCCCAACTTCCAACGGGGGCGTTGCCATGTTGTATCATTACGCAATTGTTCTTCTATTTCTTCGGGGGAAAGACCTTTTAAAAAATCCCATTTTTTATTATATTCAGCCACATGCTTTTGGCAAAACCAATAATGTGAACGCAACGTTCTGTCCTTTGGGGCACGGTATTCACCTGCCTCGGGACAGCCGGGGAAGTCGCAATCATGTAATCGTTTTTTGGGTTCTGTTTTGCGTCTCATTTTTTCATTCCGAATTAAAGTTAAATTATACCTTATTTTTGTTTGTTTTACAAGTCTGTTCCTATTTTTTTTAATTATCGCATTTTTTGCTGGTCAAATGCTTTTGTTTTGTGTATAATAACATCAGAAAAAGGAAATAAAATGCAAAATCCGAAAAGGACTTTATTGATTGGTTTTGTTGTGGCACTGCTGTTTTTTGGGTGGTGGTTCCGTGGTTTTTTGCAAATCAATTGGAATTTTAACCTTTTTTCAAGTGAATCGTGGCGTTTTTTGTTTCAGGAAATAAACGCCGGATGGCGTGTATCCAGCGTTGGGGATTGGATTTTTTTAATTTCCTTTATTTTGGTTATTCCCATGTATTTGGGAATTTGGTATTGGGCCAATAAGATACAGTGGCGTTCTTCGGCAAAAAAGGTGGGAACGTTGCCCCAAAAGCATATCCAACATATCAAGAAAAAAATAACCCCTGCCTCAAAACATTCTGAACACAAAAATCGGTCGCATTCATCACATAAAACGGTTAAGGCGCCACCGATTTCGGCGCAACGCCCGATGCCGATGCCGACAATGGGCCCCACAATGCGTGCGCAACCCGTTCAACAACAAAGTTTTGCGCAATCCAATCCGATGTCGACTGAAATGCCATCTTATGCAAATGCGCCCGCAACAAATCATCAAGATTTTTCGCCAACGCCGTCTATGCCGGATAATGTGTGGAATCCGATTGAACCCGATTTGAAACAAATGGCCGATATGCCGTTGGATGAAATTCAATTACCCACACATCAGGCGGTTGAAGAAAACGCCCATGAACTTTTAATAAATACAGGGTGGACCATTTTATCGGATATTGATTTGGGCAATAAAAAGCCTGATTTGGTGGCCGTTTGTCAGGGGCAAATGTTGTGGGCAATTTATGACGATATTGAGGGGGATTGGTTGGCCGATGAAGAAGCGTTTAATGACGAAGATCCTTTGTGGTTTTCGGAAACGGATCATCGGGTATCGCCTGTTTTTGAATTGATTCAACAAACGAAGGCCGTTGGCCAAAAACTGACCTCAGCCGGTTTTGATTTAAAGGTTCAACCGATGTTGATTGAACGCAAAGGGAATCTGATAAATGCCGAAGATATGCTCAGAACTTGGAATGATTTAGGGGTTATTGTATGCCGAACGGATATTGGCGGACCGGTGGAATTAAAAACACTGGGTGAGATTTTAAACAAACAATATGAACCGTTGCCGGAAGATACCATTCAACAAATAAAACAAATTTTATCATAAGGGGAGATGAAAATGGCAGACGATCAATATAAAGAAAAAAATAAGTATATTTCTCATGTTATACTTTCTGTTCTTTTTGCATTGTTTTGTTCGTGGATATTGTCTTTGTTGATTTTACCAATCACACATTGGTTGTTATCGGGGGATATTTCGTTGGTTGGCATTGCTTGGGATTTTTGGTCAAAGGCATTTTTACATCCCAGCAAAATTATTATTACCTATGCCAATTGGATAAAACAATTTCGTGAAATTTCCCCTGTGCCTGTGGCAATGTTTTTGCCGTTTATTCCGATTGCCGTTATTCCTATTATTATTTTTGTCGGATTGTATACGAACCCATATTCCAATCTGTCCACCGTTTTTGGCAGTGGCCGTTTGGCCTCCTATCAGGATATTAAAAAGATGGGGCTGTTTGATGGATTCTGTTGCGTTTTGGGGCGTTTTAAGGGGCGTTTGTTAAAAATGCCCAACACTTTATCCGCCTTGGTGGTGGCACCGCCGGGAACGGGTAAAACCGCCGGCGTGGTTATTCCCACGATTTTTGAATCTGATTCTTTAAGTATTATTGTCAATGACGTGAAACCCGAATTATGCTATCAAACATCAGGTTATCGTAATAAAATAGGCCCTGTTTTTATCATCAACTGGGGCGCCCAAGACGAACCGCAAAACGGTGTCTTTTATCCCAGCTGGAATCCTTTATCGCCCACGGCATTGCCCCCGTTGGGACCGGCCCGAGATATGTATATTGACTCTATGGTGGCCGTGTTGGTGGAAGAACCCAAAGGGGGAGCAGATCCGCACTGGTGTAAAACAGGTCGTAATGCCATGAGTGGTTTTTTGCACTTTATTGCCAGCAAATGCGAACGGGCCCGTGCCAACGATTATTTTATCAACAAGTTATCCGAAGGTTCTTTTGATCAAGAAGACGCCAATGTTTTGGCCACCTATTATGCCGATATGTCCGATAACAGTGCCTTGATTGCTTTGGATGCTTTGAAAAAAGGACAGCTGAATTTAAATAACTATGCGCCTGTCGGTACGTGGGAAGGTTTGCCTGAAATCTGGCACGGGCATGAACCGTGTATTGCCATGATTTTGGAATGGCTGACCGATATGCAGATGAAAATCGCCGCCGATATTAAACGCCGTTCCGATGAAGGCGATCAAATGGCCATGATGGCCGATCCCATGAAGGACGTGTTGGATGCGGCCGTGAATGAAAGTAATCGCTTTGCTTATGCCCGTCGGGCTATTGCCGAATTAAATCAGTTATCCAGTACGCCCGATAAAGAACGTGGGTCAATTTTATCAACCGCTTTGTCAGGTATCAGTATTTTTAAAAATGCGGCTGTAAAAGAACGAACCAAATTCAGTGATTTTACTTTCCGTGATTTGCGTGGTATGGTGGATCCGGCGGACGGCAAAATCAAACCGATTTCCGTTTATTTGTCCATTAACCAAGTGGATGCCCGTGCTTTGAACGTGATTACGGGTATCTTTGTGGAATTGGTCAGTTCATTTTTAATTGCTAATCCGCCGGGGTATGTGGGTAATGACGGCAAAAAATGTGGGCCTTGTCCTGTTTTGTTCGTGTTGGACGAATTCCCGCAAATGCCAAAACTGGATTGTGTGAAAAACGGTCCGGCTGTTGGTCGTGGACAAAAGGTGGCCTATTTGTTAATCGGGCAGGATTTAGGCCAAATTTCCGGCCAATACGGTAAAGACGATTTGGAAACAATTATTTCAACAACGGCGGCAAAAGTTATTTTATCCCAAAACAACGAACAAACAGCCGAACGTTTTGTAAAAATGATTGGTTCCAAAACGATTGAAGTTAAAAGCACATCCAAACAAGAAGGCGGAGGACAAAAAATGTTTGACTTTTCGCAAAACGTATCCCGTCAATTGCAAAAATCAGATGTGGTCAGTGCTTCGGATATTTTAAGTTTGGATATGTTAAAACAGTATGTTTTGTTCCAAGGGTTCTTATCGCATCCGATTTTGGCCGATGCACCACGGTATTATTTGGATAAAGGCTTTTTGAAAAAGACTCAGATTCCGACCGCCCCATATATTCCCCAATGGATTGTGGACAGACGGGCGCCGGAAAACCAACAACAAAAATCGGAAGAACCTCAACCGCAAGAAAGTACAGAACAACAAATTCAACTTCAAAATAATGCGCAACCCGTTCAGGCAATTTTACCGCCTCAGGGTCAGGGGGTTTTTGCACCACCGACCTCAGCACCGACTTTTCAACCACCACTACCCAAGGATGATTTAAATGGATGAAAATCTGACAGAATTGGACGGCAATGAAATTTATGACAACTGGGACCAGTTGATGGATAATTCGGCACCCAAAACACAAACGGATTCCATTGGTTTGGATGGTTTGATGGAGGGGTTGGATTCGGATATAAAAAATCAAGATTATTGGGTGGATTTATTTCAACAGGAAAATTTTGCTGGCATGGAATTGATGTCGGCCAATTATTATCCGCATACGATAAATGAAGCTGAATTTCATCAAAAACTGGAAAAACTTAAACACTTTTTTTTAAAAGATTTAGTCGCCCAATATGTGAACGATTTACGCAGTGCTGATATATCCGAAGAAAGTATCTTTTATATGTCCAAGGGGATTTTACCCACCAATTGGACGGTGCATTTAAAATATCCGTTGTTATATGGGGGCAATTTGGATATGGATAATTTGGTTTTGATTCCCATTCACCCCTTTCATGAATTGATTCACAAATATATCAATCAACAAATTTTAACTTCGGCCGGTGTGGGCCATCCGCAAACTTTATACATTCCTGTGCCTTTGGGTAAAATTTACATTCCCAACGGTGAAATGACAGGTTCAGGGGGCAAGAAAAAATCAGACCGTTCCACTCAGGCCGGTTTAAGCAGTGCCAATTTGCAACAAATTGCCGTCAAAACAGGGGGACGATAATGAGCATCAACACCATCTTGAATACCCTTTATCAAAATTACGCTCAATTTTTTTCGCCGGCGCAAATGATGGACATTCAACGAACCTCTATTTCTTTGGTTAAAAAAGGTTGGATTCAAATACCATCAGATTACATTCAATTTTTACATATTACAGACGGTTTATCGTGGAACGGATTGGAGTTGTTTTCCATCCATGAACACGAAAGACGGGATTCTGTTTTTGGCCAACCGACTTTGTTGGCCTATCAAATGGAATATTCATTAAAACAATTATTTGCAAAGGCTTTAATTGTCGGTCGGTTTTGTGAAGAATTGATTTTATATCGTTCTGATTTAAAAGAATATCATATTGTGGACAGATATACCTTTGATGTGATTATTAAATTACCACGATTGACGGATGTTTTGCATTTTTATGCCAAACCTGTTTTAAGTTCATCATAAACACGGCGGATTTCTTTCATATCCTGCCACATCAACCATTTGGGCGAACCTTCTTTATGGGACGGATTTCTGAGCAAATAGGACGGATGAAAAATCGGCATCATCTTGGCGCCGTTGGGCCCGTCAAACCAATGGCCCCGTATTTTTGAAATACCCTGCTTTGTTTCAATAAATGATGTTAAAGCCACCCGACCGCACAATAAGATAATTTTGGGCTTCAAACAATCCAACTGCCTGTTTAAATATTCACGGCAGGCCGATTTTTCTTCGGGCAAAGGATCACGGTTATCGGGCGGACGACATTTAATTGTGTTGCAAATATAAATGTTTTCTTTGCGTGAAAAACCGACCGATTCCAAAATCTTATCCAGCAACTGACCGGCACGCCCCACAAAAGGTTCACCTGTCATATCTTCGTTATAGCCGGGCGCTTCACCGATTAAAACGATATCCGAATTGGGGACACCGGCCGAAAAAACAACATTTGTGCGTGTTTTCCCCAAAGGGCAACGCATACAATTTTGACATTCTGATTTAATTTTTTCTAATTCTTCAAACATATTTTCTTTATACCTTTTTTTATCATTTTTTTCAATCAAAAAATTCATCTGATTCCGGTTGATTCAGGGCTTGGCGTGCAATTTCATAGGAAAATCCGGCACGGGCCAATTTACCCAAATCTTTTTTTAAATCCTGTCCCAAACGTTTTTTGCGAACAAATAACCGTGCCTGAGCCAATTCATCCGTATCCGAAATCAAAGAATCAATTTGCCCTTGTGAAAAGCCTTCCGTTTTCAATTTGTTTTTGATAAAGGCTGTTGATTTTCCCGATTGAGATAATCGCCTGACCACATTTTCGCCATAACGTTCATCATTTATATAGCCCAAATTTTGCATTTGTTCAATCACCTGTTCAACCCAGATAAAAGCTTCATTTGAAACAGGCATTTCCATTTGTGCTTTTTTGATTTTTCGGATTAAAACCGTGCGCAGTTTATGGGAACCGGCATCATAACGTTGCAAATAATAAATGGCCATATTTTTTAATCTTTGCGGTGTTATCTTTTTCATGATTGACAAAATCCTTTATTTCAATCATAATATATCAATGAGTATAAAAAATCAATTACAAAAAATTTCTTTTTTATTGTTTTTAAGCGCTTGTATGATTGCGCCTGTCAATCATTTTGCTTCGTTTTTTAAGATGGAAAATCAATATCAGGTTCCCGTTCAAAAAATAACGTTGATATCCAATTTAAAAAAGTTTGATTCAACCCACCACATTGAAAACAGGCTTTCTTTATCACCTGTTCAAATTGTGCAAAATTGGATAGATAATACTTTTATTACCCAAAACCTTGATTCAGATTTATATATTATCTTGCATAAAACAGAAATTATCCGTCAAGAATTACCTGCCCAACATTGGTGGCAACCCGATATGATTCAGGATACTTTAAATTATGAAATTGAATTGGTGCAACGCAAAAATGGTGCTTCGCCTTATCGGTTAAAAGTGGGTGGTAAACATTATGTAAAAATGAACAAAAAAACATCTTTGGCGCAAAAGGAAAAAGAATACGCCAAATTATACAATCAAATGTTAAAGCATTTGGAAAATGAAATTCAAAATAATATCCCCCATGTTGTCCCTGTATCATCCCAAAATTAAACAGTTAAAAGCAGAAATTAAATCTATGTTTCAGGAACACCTGATATGGTCTTTCTTGGCATTTATGACGGGGATATTGTTATACTTTTATCACTTCCCCACGATTTTAAGTATAATTATTTTACCTTTGGCCGTGCTGGGATTGATTTTATTTTATAAGAAAGATTTTGTCTTTTGTTTTATGCTTTTTATAACATTTGTGATGCTGGGTTGTTCAATATGTCATTTGCGTTATCAGATGGTGGCACATCCAGTTTTAAATCAAAAACTTTCCAATACAATTATTGTAGCCACAATTACGGATAATACTGTTTTACCCGATAAACAGATTTTGATTTTAAATAACATCTCTTATCCGATGGGCGTTATCAAGCAACCCGATAAAATTCGTCTGCATTACGATAATTTGGAACCGTTGTTAAAGGTTGGTCAACGGGTCAAATTAAAGGTCAATTTGGTGCCACCCGTAAGCATTAAAGCACCCTTTCATACCTCTCAGGCCAAAAGATTATATTTTGAAAAAATCGGTGCTATCGGCAAAGTTGTTCAGGTTTTGGATATTCGGGATATAAATGCAAAGCCAACCATTTTTCAACGCTTGCGCCATCAAATTACCGAACATGTCTTTCAAATACTACCCGAAAATCAGGCCCGTATCATCACACCTTTGATTACCGGTGAACAAAGATTGGTCAGCCCTGAATTATATCAAATTTATCGCCGTTCAGGGATTGTCCATGTCTTATCTGTTTCCGGCTTTCATATGGCTTTGTTGGCGGGATTTTTGTTTTTCTTGATTCGGGGATTGGGTGTTGTGTGTGGTCGTTTAACATTGTATGTGAATACCAAAAAGATTGCCGCTGTTTTTGCATTGATTGGCACAGGCTTTTATTTGGCGTTGTCAGGCTTTCAAATTCCGGCCGTTCGTTCTTATTTAATGATTGCTTTGGTGTTTTTGGGGATATTGGTCAATCGCAAAACGTTTTCTGTCAGAACAATTATTTTGGCCGGTTTTTGTATGTTGATATTCAGGCCGGAAAATTTAATGTCTATCAGCTTTCAACTTTCCTTTTTATCGGTTTTAATTTTAGTCAGCGTTCATGAAAAATTCAAACAATTTATGCCCAACCAAAATAAATATATCCGTCATTTTTGTGAATTTTGCGCCTTGGGTGTGGCTATTTCATTGGGATTGACACCATTGATTATATGGCACTTTAATCAAATAACACCTTATGGTATTTTGGGCAATCTTGCGTTCAGCTTTTTATTTTCCCTGATTATTATGCCGTTATTGTTTATCGGATGTTTGTTGATGCCCTTTGAAATGGATTCAGCCCTTTTTCAATGGGCGGGAACAGTTATTGAATGGATTGAACAGATGGCAGATTGGATTTCAAAATTACCCTTTGCCGAAATCAGCCTTCCTTCATTCAGCGTGGTCGGTTTAAGCCTTATCATTTTTGGCATTATCTTTATTTGTCTTTGGCAATACTGGGGTAAAATCATGGGTGTCATTCTTATTTTAATGGGCACATTGACGGCATTTAACTCAGATTATCCCATAATGATGGTGGCGGATAAAGGCCAAAGTATCGCTTATATTCAAAATGGCCGTTTCTATGCGAATGAAAATGGTCAAGATTGGATACAAACTTTATGGCAAAACAAACTGGGCTTTTATCGGTCGGAAAAAATAAAGGATAATATAGTTGAAATAAAAAGTAAACGGATTGCTTTATCACCGGATTATTGCGCAAATGCCGATTTTGCCGTTTTACCGATTCAAAGTGGGCATTGCCGAATTGATAAACTAATCCCCCAAGGAAATAAGATTTATTTTATTTATATCCATAAAAATCGCATAGAGATTGAAACTTTATCAGAATAAACACTTGACCAAGAGATTAAAATAGCGTATAATATAGCTGTGGCCTCGTAGCTCAGTTGGATAGAGCAACTGCCTTCTAAGCAGTAGGTCGGGCGTTCGAATCGCTCCGAGGTCACCATTTAAAAATGTCTCCTATTATCTCCCGTGCCGTGCGGGGGATTTTTTAAATCCGAATAATCTGCTTGACAAGGGTGGTGATTTATGCTAGTGTGGGGATAGGTAAAGGAAATAGGAGGCTATTTAAAATGTGTTTAAACCACGGTAAAGGGGAAAATAGATGTACTTTGTACACACACACACACACATTTAATTTTGAATATTAAGTTGTGCGAACGCACAACCGACCCACTGTATGATTACAGTGGGTTAAACTGTATTTGTCATTCCACCCCATCACTGTCATCTTCGTGCTTGACACGAAGATCCATAGAATTAAATCCTTATGGATGCCCCATCAAGTGGGGAATGACAAAAGGTATTTACTGTCTGAACAAATAAAAGAAAGGAGTCAAAAAATGTCAGTAAAAAATAAAACAAACAAAAACTATAAAAGAAGCCAAAAGGGGCGCAGTATGGTTGAAATGCTGGGCGTACTGGCCATCGTGGGTGTCTTGTCCGTGGGTGGTGTATATGGTTATGGTGTCGCCATGAAAAAACACAAAGCGAATGAATTATTACATCAGGCCAGTATGCTTGCCACCACCATATCCTCCCAAATTCTAACCGATAAACCCCTAAATGTTCAAGATTTTGGCAATGGTAAATATGGAACATTTGGCACACCGGAAAAAGTCAATGACGAACAATTTAAAATGGAAATCACCGGTATGGATTCGGCCGTATGTGAGCAAATGGAAAAGATGTCAGGCGGCATGGTTCGCAAAGCCGAATGTAATGAAACAACATTGACCTTAACCTATAATAATAATTTATCCAGCGACAAAGTCGCCGCTGATTATAACGATGACGCAACAGGTGGAAAGTGCGAAGCTGCCGGCTATAAATGGTGTGGCGGTGAATGTAAAAAAGATTGTTGTGTGGGATATGACTCTCAATGTTGTGATTCTGAAACAGGTGATATTTCATCAACAGATTCTTGCACCACCGCCGATGGTAAAACAACCACTTGTTCGAATGGCAAATGTGAATTTGGAACAAAAGACTGTACAGGTGAAGAATGCTGTAATGCTTTAAAGGGATATTGGTATCAATCAGTAAATGGTAGTTGGTCTTGTGCTGTATCCAGCAATGCTGTTGCATGTGGTGTGTATGATTGCGCAGAATGCACAGCGGAAGAAATGCGTGCTGGTGCGTATGCAGTTTGTGATAATAGTTTGGAAAAATGTATTTGTTTAAATCCGAACAAAGAGCTTCCAAAATATGAGGATTATTGTGCTGAAAATCCATCTTCTTGTACAGAAATAAAAGATTCTGAAGGGAATCGGATAGGAACTCAAGTTAATATTTCCGGAGGAGTTTCTTTCAGTGATGGCGTGGCCATATGTGGTGGAAAAGAGAAAATGGTCAAACCCGAAGAATTGGGTTGTGCAGAATTATTTGGATCCTGTTCAATAGCTGCGCATGGTTGGGTTTCTTGCATAAATACTATATATTCGGATTGTAATTATCCGATGTATATGAACGGAACAGGTTCTCAACAAGGTCGTGATGGATGGGATTTCACGCTGAGCAGTGTGTTATGTAAGTAATTTTCTTGTGTATTATCCCTCCTGTTTGTTACAGGGGGGATTTTTATATTGATATCCATCTTTATACCGTTTGCTTTAACACCGCTTCGGGATTAAAGGTTTTATTTTGCATGATATTATGGTGTTCATATTGATTCAATAAAAACCGAAAATAAGTTAGCACAAACAAGCGTGTGGCCGATGACAAACCCGACACCCCCTTTGTCGCATCAATTTTAGAACACAATTCGTGGATTGTGATCCCCTCCCTTTGGCAAATATCCGATAAAGATATCCACGTTTCACGATCCAAGCGCATACTGGTTCTGCGCCCATTGACAATAACATTTTTACAAACTAACATTTTTTCTCCTTTTTTTTAAATTGTTTGTTTTATACTTATAGATATATTTCATACATATTACAACTAAAAATATTAAATATTATTTAAAGCACGCTTAAAGGTTGAAGAAAGTAACAGAAGTCGTTTGAAATTTCATCCTCTCATAAAAAAACACCCAAAAGGGTGTTAAAACTGGCGGATAGGAGAGGATTGCTCGGGGCAAGCCCTCGTCCTCGTAAACTCGGACCGCCTGACGGCGTCTGCTCATTTTATTCGCAAACGAACCTCCTTGTCGGTTCTCATCCTCTCATAAAAAAAAACACCCCGCAGGGTGCTAAAACTGGCGGATAGGAGAGGATTCGAACCTCCGTTAGAGTTGCCCCTAAACACACTTTCCAGGCGTGCGCCTTCAACCACTCGGCCACCTATCCTTGATTGTAAGTATATCCAATTTTTTAAAAAAATGCAAGTCTTTTATAACGAATTTTATTCAAAAGCTTGGGAAAGGCCTGTCATAATTTCGTCTTTTTCGCTTCCTTTCCATAAAAACACCTGTTCATTTTTGCGAAACATAAGGGTTGGCATATGGGTGATGCCATAAGTAGCGGATAATTTTTTTTGGTCGGTAATAATTGTTTTTTGTAAATCTTTATTTTGAATGCACGTTTCAAATTCACCGGCGGAAATTCCGTATTTATGGGCAATATCAGCCAAAAATATTTTGGCTTTTTTTTCATCAAAGGCCCACTGTTTTTGTTCTTGGTATAATTCTTTTTCAATTTCGTGTTGTTTTTCTTTTGGGGCGCAACGCAACAATATGGCACCCAATAAGCTGGCATTGTTCATAACCATATCTACCATCACGATTTTTGCTTTGCCGGGTTTTACATAGTTTTTTTCAATTTCAGGTAAAACATCCTGATGAAAGTGGGCACAGTGCGGACAGGCCAATGACGAAAATAAATATAGTTTGTTGGGCGAATCATTGCCGTAACTTCTTAAATTCATCAAATCATTTGCCCAAAGGGGTAGGGCGATAAATAATCCCGAAACAAAAGTGAAAAAACGCATAAAGAATCTCCTTAAAATCAGACAGAAGATAGCATTATTTTGTATGTTTGTCCAGTATAAAATTTTTCCTTGCTTTTTTGTATCAACTTGTTTATCCTACATAAGGTTTTATGTAAGGAGAAAATATGAAAACACTTTTTAAATCTTTATTATTGGGTGTGGCTTTTGTGCCGGCGTTGGCTTTGGCCGAAGAAACAGCCCCAACATGGCAGTTGGATGTGCGTGAAATATCTCTCAGCTATTCCAACACAACCGTTGGTAATGCCCGTGAATACAGTGATTCACCCATTTCAGCATACAGTGCGGACAGCCAATACAATATCGTTGGCAAATTGGATGCTTTTTTGAACCGCAGTGATGAAAAAAGTTTTTGGTCAAATAATTTGATGCTAAACTATGGTAAATTAAAAATCAAGCCCGTGGATGAAGAGGAAGAAACCAGCGAAAGTGCCGATAAAATCTGGTTATCCACAGACTATGCGTTAAAATTGTGGAAGTATAAAGATGCCGATATCGGGCCTTTTGCTCAGTTGGCTTTTCAAACGGAATTTACCGCCAATCAGGATTCGCCCCGTTATAAAGCTTTTTCGGGTCGTGAAGGTTTGAAATTATTTGAAGGTAAGTTTGTAAAAGATTTATATTTGGCCGCTATGCAAGAATATGATTTTACCTATTCCGATAAAAAGACAATGAAGCACGGTTGGGAAATCGGGTTGCGTGCTGAATATCCCATTCGTGAAGGTGTGAAGTTATCGGGTTCGGCCAAGTACACCGACTATGTCCATTTCAGCGAATTTGTGCCGACAGATTTAAGATATGATTTGGATTTAACCGCCAAAATGGAAGTCGCCTTGACGGATACTTTGGCTTTTGCCCCTTATGTCAGTTATCGCCGTGGACAGGCCAGAGGTACTGATAAAGTGGGGACAAACTTGATGGTTGGCTTGCAATTAAAGTATGCCGATTTATTTGATTTATAATAAAATGAAAGGAAAATAAAATGTTTAAAAATGTTATTGGTGAATTTAAAAAATTTGCTTTGCGTGGTAATGTGCTGGATATGGCTATCGGTATTATCATCGGTGCCAGTTTCGGTAAAATCGTTGATTCTTTGGTCAAAGATATTTTGATGCCACCGTTGGGATTGTTGTTGGGTAAAGTGGATTTTACCAATCTGTACATCAAATTGATGGATGGTTCTGTGGCCGGTCCGTATGCCAGCTTGGATGCCGCCCAAAAAGCCGGTGCCGTTACCATCAATTACGGTTTATTTTTAAATGCTTTAATCAGCTTTACAATTGTGGCGTTTGCGGTGTTTTTGTTGGTAAAAGCCATCAACACTTTGCGTGAAAAAATGGATAAAGCCGAAGCGGCTGCGCCGGCCCCAAAAACGGAAAAAACTTGTCCTTATTGCTGTACCCAGATTTCCGTTAAGGCAACCCGTTGCCCCAATTGTACCAGCGAATTAAAAATAAAAAAATAAGTAAATTTTAAAATCCCCCCTTGTGAAAACAAGGGGATTTTTTTATCTTTCACGAACAACCAAAACTTTGTGGTTTGGTCCGTATTTATGATATAAAACAGCGGCACGATGTTGGCCGTCTATAATGGCATTGTTTTTGCGAACAACAATCACACATTTTGATGGATCATATTCGTCTTTTTGTGTTAATGATTTAACCAGCTCTAACATTCTTTTAGCAGTGTCACTTTCATCAACCGGTAAAAATACATCGGCTTCACAATAAAAATCTTTGTTGCGATAGGTGTAATTAGCGCTCTTATTCTTTAAATATTTATAGGTTTGTGTTTCATCAATGGGGCATGTTTTTCTGTGTCCGCATGGGACATGTAAATCTTTTAAGGCAAGTTTTACAATTTCCACATTTCCGGATAAATGATGATAGGCTTCTTTGGGCAGTGTGATGTTAAATTTTGTTTTCAGGGTTTCTTTAAGTTGGTTATAGTGAACCATTAAAAAAATTTCCCTGAGAATACGAAGATATCGGTAAAAAACAATTTTATGTCCAAACAAATAAAATTCAAACCGATCTTTTTTCTTTTTTAATTTTATAAAATTCATTTTCTAGATTTCCTTTCAAAATTAAAATATCGCCTTGATGAGAGGCGGTTGGAAGCTAGAAAACTATCGTTTGGAATAGTGTTGTATATTTGGGATTTATTCCCTTATTTTACAACCTTCCAACCGATTCGAACAGTTGGAAAATATCATCTTGATAATCAAGACGCCAAACGCATAGGTTTTCTAGGCCTACACACAGAATCACTGTATGCACGGATATTTTAATAAACTTTGAAAACATATGCAAGGAAAAAATAAAAAAAACACTTTCAGGTTTTCTATCAGAAAAATCTTGATTTTTTAATTGTTTTGTATTAAAATCCACCGTATAAATGAAAGGTATAAAATGCAAAACAGTTTTTTTGATTATTTAAAAGAACGTGGCTATGTGTATCAGGTCACAAATGAAGAACAGGTTCGTAAAAACATTGATGGGGATAAACCGATAACCTTTTATTTGGGGATTGATCCGACAGCCGACAGTTTGCATATCGGGCACTTTTTTGCATTGATGATGTTTCGTCTTTTGCAACGCCAAGGTCATAAAGGTATCTTGGTGATTGGGGGCGCCACGGCTTTGGTGGGGGATCCGACCGGCAAATCCGATATGCGTAAAATGATGACCAAAGAAACCGTGACCCATAATGTTGCCGAAGTCAAAGAGTTGGCCAAGCGCTTTGTTAAAACAGATGGTGAAAATCCGGCCATTATTTTGGATAATTCTGAATGGATTAATGCCCATACCTATGTGGACTTTTTGCGTATGGTGGGAATACACTTTAACGTGAATAAGATGTTAGCAAGTGAAGCCTATTCATCACGTATGGCAAGTGGTGGTCTTACCTTTTTGGAAATGGGCTATATGTTGATGCAGGCTTATGATTTTGTGTACTTAAATCGCAAATATGGATGTACTTTGGAAATTGGGGGGTCTGACCAATGGGGAAATATTGTAGCGGGAACGGAACTCAGTCGCAAAATGAATATCCATGATGAAGGAAAATCACATGAAGACCGCCCGGATACTTTTGGTTTGACATGTCCGCTTTTAATGACCAAAGAAGGTAAAAAAATGGGCAAAACAGAAAGTGGCACTTTGTGGGTGGCCCGTGATCGCACCACGCCGTTTGCCTTTTATCAATACTTTTACAATATCGCCGATGAAAACACCGAAATGTTGTTGAAATTGTTCACGGATATTCCAACATCCGAAATTGATGCTTTGTGTAAATCCGATATTGTTGCCGCCAAAAAGCGTATGGCCTTTGAAGTCACAAAGTTGGTGCATGGTGAAGAAGAGGCCAATAAAGCCATTGAAGCCGCCAAAGCTTTGTTTGAAAAAGGCACCAATATGGCCGATGTTCCGACCCAAGAATTTAATCAATCCGATTTGCAAAACGGTATCGGTATTTTGGATTTGGTCACATCTGTCGGCTTTATTGCTTCCAAAGGCGAAGCCCGCCGTTTGATTCAACAATCCGGTTTATCCGTGAATGGGAAAAAAGTATCCGTTGTTGAACAACAAATCACTTTGGATGATGTTCAAGATGGTGCCATTTTGTTACAAAAAGGCAAAAAGAATTTCCTAAGGTTGATTTTAAAATAAACATTAAAAACCACCGATAAAACGGTGGTTTTTATTTGTTCAAAAATTCTTGCGTATTATTTTAATATATGTTATAACGAAAATATCTTTAAAACAAAAAAGGAGAATATAATGTCCGAAGATAAAGCAAAAATACAAGAAGAGACCAAAAAAATGATGGTCAAGTGGAAAAGCAAACGTGGTTCTTTAATCATGGCTTTGCACGAAATCCAAGGGGCATTTGGTTATGTGCCGTGGTGTTCCATGGAAGTGGTGGCCGAAGAATTAAAGATTCCGATGGCTCAAATTTATTCCGTTTTAACGTTTTATAATCACTTTAAATTAAATCCGCCGGGAAAAGTTGTTATTTCTATTTGTGATGGTACAGCCTGTCATATTAAGGGAAGCCAATCCGTTATTGATGCATTTGAATCCGAATTGGGTGTGAAGGCCGGTATTACAACAGATGACGGTTTGTTTTATATTCAGGTGGTGCGTTGTTTAGGGTGTTGCGGTTTGGCCCCCGTTGTGGTTGTCAATGGCAAAACATACGGCCGTGTAACCCCGTTGGAAGTGCCGAAAATTATTGCCGAATGGCGTGAAACAATGGCAATGTAAGCGTAAGGAGATAAAAGATGGTAGAATTGTCACAAGAACAAGTTGAAAAATTAAAAGCTTTGGGGCGCACCCAAAAAGAAACATTGTTAAAATTGGGTGATGAATTTAAAGAACGTGTGGCCCATTTTAAGGCGTCCATTTACACCTGTAATGCCACCAGCTGTCATTCAGGTGGTGCATCCAGTGTGATTGATACTTTTAAAGAAGCTTTAAAATCGGCCGGTATAGAAGCCGATGTGCGTATGGTTTGCACCGGTTGTATGGGGTTGTGTGCCTCCGGTCCTTTGGCCCGTGTGGAAATTAAAGGTCAAAAGCCTGTATTATATCAACATGTAACGCCCGATATGGCCCGATTGATTGTGGCCGAGCATGTGGCACCGGCGTTGAAATCAGAAGGCGAAATCAATACTTCGGATTATTTGAAACAACAAGAACTTTCTTTGGATTTGCCGTTTTTCCAAAAACAACGTAAAATCGTATTGCGTTTGTTGGGCCATTCGGATCCCGAAGATTTGGGCGAATATATTGCCAACGGTGGTTATCAGGGGTTGATGAAGGCTTTGACCATGAAACCCGAAGAAGTGTTGGAAGTGATTAAAAAGTCCGGCTTGCGTGGTCGTGGCGGTGGCGGATTCCCCACAGGTGTCAAGTGGGAAATGCTGGCCAAATCGCCCTTGGTTGACGGTGAAAAGTTTATGATTTGTAACGGTGATGAAGGCGATCCGGGCGCCTATATGGATTCGTGTATTTTAGGTGGTGGTTCCCATGCCGTATTGGAAGGGATGATGATTGGTGCCTATGCGACAGGGGCCACCAACGGATGGTTCTATATCCGTGCCGAATATCCTTTGGCGATTCAGCGGATGGAATTGGCAATTAAACAGGCCAAACGCTATGGTATTTTGGGCCGCAACATTTTTGGCACAGACTTTAACTTTATGGCGGATATCCGTTATGGGGCTGGGGCCTTTGTGTGTGGTGAAGAAACAGCCCTGATGTCGTCTGTGGAAGGTAAGCGCGGTACACCACGTCCCCGTCCACCATTCCCGACACAAAAAGGATTGTTTGATAAGCCGACGGCCATCAACAACGTGGAAACTTTGGCCAATATTGCACCGATTATGGTCAACGGTCCCGAATGGTTCAGCGAAGTTGGCACCGAAACGTCCAAAGGCACAAAAGTTTTTGCCATCACCGGTAAAGTGAAACATTCAGGTCTTGTGGAAGTGCCGATGGGAACAACCGTTGGTGAAATGGTGAACGACGTCGGTGGCGGGACCAGTTCCGGTAAGCCCTTTAAGGCCGTTCAAACGGGCGGTCCTTCCGGTGGTGTGATACCGGCCAGCGAACTGCATATGCCGTTATGCTATGAAGAATTGAAAAAAATCGGTTCTATGATGGGCTCAGGCGGTATGATTATCATGGATGAAGACGACAGTATGGTTGAAATTGCCAAGTTCTATTTGGGCTTTACGGTGGATGAATCCTGTGGTAAGTGTGCGCCATGCCGTATTGGTGGATATCAAATGTTGCAATTAATGAACAAAATTGCCGATGGCAAAGGCACCAAAGCGGATGTGGCCAAAATCAAGGAAATCGGAAACGCCATGCAAAAGGCTTCTTTGTGTGGTTTAGGCCAAACAGCCCCCAATCCGGTTTTGTCAACCATGAAGTTCTTTAAAGAAGAATATGATGCGTTATTGATTGACGGGAATGAACCGGATGCGGTTGAAACCGAAAAAGAAATCAATGCCTGTAATATCAACACAAAAAGATAAGGAAATAAAACGATGGTAAAATTAACAATTGATTCTCAAACCGTGGAAGTGCCGGCCGGTACAACCATTTTGGATGCAGCCAAATCCGTTCAAATTAAAATCCCGACACTGTGTCATCATCCGGATTTACCTCCGACTGCTGCCTGTGGTATTTGTATTGTCAAATCCAATGGCCGTATGGTGCGTTCTTGTTGTACGCCGGTTGCCGAAGGGATGGAAGTCATTACCCGTGATCCCGATATTATTGAGGCTCGTCGCACAGTATTGAAACTGACACTCAGCAAACATCCGAACGAATGTTTGACCTGTTTGAAAAACGATACCTGCGAATTGAGAAAATTATCGGCCGACTTTGGTATTCGTGATACGGAATTTGCCGATATTACACCCACCAAGGAAGAATTGCCCGTGGATGATTCCACCAAAAGTATCGTGTTGGATCCGCGCAAATGTATCCTTTGCGGTCGCTGTGTGGAAGTTTGTCAAAACACCCAAAATGTGTGGGCTTTGTCCATGTTAAAACGTGGTATCAATACACATATTTCACCGGCGGCGGATGAAAAATTGGGCAATAGCCCCTGTATCAAGTGCGGTCAATGTACAGCCCACTGTCCGACTGGGGCTTTAACCGAACGTGATGACACACAATATGTGTGGAATATGTTGCAGGATAAAGACAAATACTGTGTGGTTCAAATTGCACCAGCCGTTCGTGTGGCTATCGGTGAAGCCTTTGGCTATAAACCGGGGGAAATCACAACGGGTAAGTTATATGCCGCCTTGCGCCGTTTGGGCTTTAATGCCGTGTTTGATACCAACTTTGGGGCAGATGTCACTATTATGGAAGAAGGCACGGAATTTATTGAACGCTTTGTAAATGGTAAAGGTGTTTTACCGATGATTACATCCTGCTGTCCGGCATGGGTGGATTATATGGAAAAATACTATAGCGATATGATTCCGCACTTTTCATCTTGCAAATCCCCGCACGAAATTGTGGGTGCTTTAAGCAAGACCTACTATGCCGATAAAATCGGTGTGGAAGCCAAAAATATGCGTGTGATTTCAATTATGCCCTGTACGGCGAAGAAATTTGAAATCCTGCGTTCGGAAGAAATGTTCTCCTCGGGCTTTCAAGATGTGGATGTGTCTTTGACCACCCGAGAATTGGCCCGCATGATTAAACAGGCCGGCATTGACTTTGTCAATCTGCCCGAAGAACAGGCCGACAGCCCCTTGGGTTCTTATACGGGGGCTGCCACGGTCTTTGGTTTCACAGGTGGCGTGATGGAGGCTGCTTTGCGTACCGTTCATGCCGTTGTGACGGGTGAAGAAATGCCCGAAGACGCTTTGGAAATCAAACCGATTTTGGGCTTGGATAAAGGTATTAAAGAAATGACCTTGAATTTAGCGGGTAAAGAAGTCCGCATTGCCGTTGCCCATGGTATCGGCCATGTTCAGGCGTTGTTGGAAAAAGTCCGTGAAGCCGAACAAAAAGGCGAAGAACCGCCCTATCACTTTATTGAGGTGATGGCCTGTGATGGCGGTTGTGTCGGTGGTGGCGGTCAGCCTTTGGGTGTGACAGACGAAATCCGTCAGGCCCGTATGGCCGGTTTGATGCAGGATGATCGTGGGTCAAAACAACGTTGCTCACACCAAAATCCGGATGTAAAGAAATTATATGACGAATTTTTGGGTAAGCCTTTGTCCGAACGGTCGCACCACTTGTTGCATACAAGTTATCAACCCCGTCCGTTATATAAGAAGTAAAACAGACAATCCCCCGCCTTGTGTGGGGGATTTTTTATTCATACTTCAACGTTTCATCATTGATTATCGGATTTCTATATCTGAGTGGAGCCCTTATTTAGTAATTGGCTTTGTTTTGTTGGCTTTCATAATCTGGCGCCATTTTTGAACATTTTTTTGGTGTTCTTTGTATGTTTTGGCAAACACATGTCCGCCTGTGCCATCGGCCACAAAATATAAATCATCCGTTTTCATGGGGTGTAAAACGGCATAAATGGATGCCCGCCCCGGATTGGCAATCGGTGAAGGGGGCAATCCGTAAATCACATAAGTATTATAAGGGCTTTGGAATTTTAAATCTTCATAAAACACACGCTTTTTGTTTTCCACCTGACCGTTGGTAATGGCATAAATCACAGTTGGATCGGATTGCAGGCGGATTCCTTGCTTCATCCGATTATAAAAAACGGATGCAATATGCGCCCGTTCGCTGTCTTTGGATGTTTCTTTTTCAATGATAGAGGCCATCACCAAAGCCTGCTTTTTGTCTTTTATGGAAATGGAAGTATCACGGCCGGCCCACAATTCATCCAAAGTGGTTGTCATGGCGTTTTTCATGCGTTGCAACATCCCTTCTTTTGTGTCGCCATAGGAATAATGATAGGTATCGGGCAATAGTGTTCCGTTCTTTGGGACTTGAACAACCTGTCCCATTAGGCCTTTCATATTTTCCATTGAATCCACCACCTGAGATGATGTTAAACCTTCGGGAATCACCAAACGGCGCACATAGGTTTGCCCGCTGGTCAATAAAGTGGCCACCAATTTCATGCTGGCATGGCGGGGAATGGCGTATTCGCCCACTTTGATATCCGTTCCATGGCCCATGGCACGCACGCCCAATTCAAAGACAGTCGGGCTGGCGATAACGCCTTCTTGGTGCAGGCGATGGGCAATTTTGCGCAAAGGTTCACCGGATTGAATTAAAATTTCACGCTGTTCGGTCAGCGGTCCTTCTGAAATAAATTGATTATAGGTGGATAAAACACTGCCCCCCACCAAGGAAACAGCCACAAAAATCAATAAAAAATATACAAAAACACGATGACGCATTTTATACCTTTTTAAAAATTAAACAAGCGTTTGTTCCGCCAAAACCGAAAGAGTTGCTTAAAACGGCATTGACTTGTTTTTCTTGGGCCACATTGGGCACTAAATTCATACCTTCGGCTTCATCTTCCGGATTTTCCAAGTTGATGGTGGGCGGAATAAAATTGTTTTGAATGGCTAAGACGCTGAATACAGCCTCCACCGAACCGGAAGCCCCCAGCATATGACCTGTCATGGATTTTGTGGACGACATGGCAATATCCGTATCAAACAATTCTTTAACCGCTTTTAATTCCATAATATCGCCCGTTGGGGTTGATGTGCCGTGGGCATTGATATAGTCAATGTCTTTGGGTTGCATATCGGCATCTTTTAAAGCCATTTTCATGGCACGCAAAGCGCCTGTTCCGCCGGGGGCTGTAATGTGATAGGCATCGCCTGTGATACCATAGCCGGCTACTTCGGCATAAATTTTGGCACCTCTGGCCACGGCATGATTATATTCTTCCAAAATCAAAGCGCCGGCCCCTTCGGACATAACAAAACCGTCACGGTTTTTATCCCATGGGCGTGAGGCTTTTTCCGGCTCATCAGCACGGGTGGACAGAGCTCTTAATTGGCCAAAGCCGGCCACCGCCGGTTTTAAAATCGGGGCTTCACTGCTGCCGGCCAACATCATATCAGCACGGCCCTCTTTAATTAAACGATAAGCTTCACCAACGGCATGCGTTCCTGTGGCGCAGGCGGTGGAAACGGCGATATTTGGGCCTTGTAATCCGTATTTAATGGATAACAATCCGGCGGCCTGATTGATCATAATGGATGGGATAAAAAAGGGCGAAATACGTGATGGACCACGTTGTTCAACCGTGATGATACCATCGCAAAAACTTTTAACACCGCCTTGTCCTGAACCAAAATAAACGCCAAAGGCATTTTTTTCGTCCTCGGTTTGTGGGATGAATCCGCAATCATCCATGGCCTGTTTGGCGGCGGCAAAAGCATACAAAGCGACATTGTCATAATGGCGTTGTTCTTTAGGGGAAGCAACGGTATCTAAATCCAAATCTCCGTCATTTTTTCCCATGGGAATTTGACCGGCAATTTTAACGGATAAATCCGATGTATCAAAACGGTCAATCTTTCGGATGCCCGAAACACCGTTTTTCAAGGCCGATAAGTTTTTTTCAATTCCGCATCCCAAAGGGGATACACACCCCAAACCAGTTATAACAACCCGTCGCATATTAAAACTCCTGATAAAAAAAGCGTTTAAGGTTCTTATGAAATGCAAAGAGCCAAAAACGCTTTATGAAATGAAAAAGTTGTCAATTAAACTTGCTTTGCAATAAAGTCAACTGCATCTTTTACCGTGCGAATTTTTTCCGCTGCATCATCTGGAATGGAACAACCGAACTCTTCTTCAAAAGCCATTACGAGTTCAACTGTATCCAAGCTGTCAGCACCCAGATCATCGATAAAGCTGGCGCCATCTTGGACTTTGTCAGCTTCCACACCCAAATGTTCAACGATAATCTTTTTTACACGTTCAGCTACATTGTTGTCTGTCATTTTACTTCCTTTCTTAATCGCCTTGAACCTTTCAATTAAAGGCGGTTTGTTTAATTTAACAGGTTCCCGTTTTGGGAACGAACGATATGTAGTCTAGCATAAAACGGTGCAACGTGCAAGTTTTTTTTATTTTTTTTATAACTTGTTGATTTTAAACATAAAAGTGGGGTGATTCTGTTGCTAGGTTCACCCCAAACCCCACTGAAACGTACAAATAGTTTCAGAATCATTCGTCACATCAGACGCCTAAATTAGGCGGCCATTGCAACAGGTGCAAAATTATCGTTTGCATCTATTTTTTTCAGCGCGATAACGGTGCTACCATACCGGATACAAGGTCAAATCTTTACTATGCGTGTCGAATCTGTGTCGCCCCCATAATTTTTTTGGTGGAGGCGTCGGGTACTGCCCCCGAGTCCACAACATCTATTCCACTTGCCGTTTAGTATCATAGTTATCATCAGATAACAGTCTTATTTTATCATATTTTTTGCCAAAAAGAAAGTTTTTTATGACAAATTTCAAAATTGTGGTATAATATATGTAAGGAGGCGAACATGGAACATAAAAAACAATCCAAAGAAACGATGACAGACCGATTGGAAATCGCCTCTGTTCAAGGGGCGATGATGGGTGTGGCTTTAAATACCTTGATGCCGGTGGCGGGTCAAGCTGTTACCTCCGGTATTGTGAAAAAAATGGGCAAATCTATGGCCGGTGAGGGTATTAAAATTTTAACGGAAGATGAAAATCACCAAGGTGAAAGTGATGTCAATGAAAAAATGGCTTTGGAAATTTTAACCCATGCAATGGGCCGTTAAGGATTATCTTTAAAATATTTATCAACAGCATCCACCAATGCTTTGGACAGTTTGTTGCGATATGATTTTTGCCACATCAATTTTTCTTCGCCCCGATTGGATAAATAACCCATTTCCAATAAAACAGACGGAATGTTGGGGGATTTTAAAACCACAAAGCCGGCAAAACGATGCGCATTAGGTAATAATTGAATTTTCTTTTTCATTTCTTTGACAACATTATCGGCATATTGGGAAGATTTATTCATGGTATCCGTTTTGGCCAAATCAATTAAGATATCGCTGACTTCTTGTTGATAATCACCCAAATCCATGCCGTATAAAATATCGGCTTTGTTTTCCCGCTCGGCCAAAGCCTCTGCCTCTTTGTCGGATGCTTTTTCAGAAATAGTGTAAATAGATAATCCTTTTGCTGATGAATTTTTGGCGCTGTCCGCATGAATGGATATGAATAAATCACCGTTGGCTTCATGGGCTTTTTTAATGCGCCCCCGTAAAGAGATAAAAACATCTTTACTGCGTGTTAAAACAACTTTATAACCGGCTTTTTCCAAAAACTCTTTTGTTTCTTTGGCCATTTTTAACACCAAATCTTTTTCGTATTTTCCCGATCTGGATATAGCACCGGGGTCCCGCCCGCCATGACCGGGATCCAATACAATGATTTTTTTCTTTTTAACTGTTTGAGTGTTTGTTGAGGTCTTTGTTTGTGTTTTTGAAGAATTTGTTTGTTTTAAATCCACCACGAAACGCCAGTTTTTGGCGCTTTGGGGTTCCAATGAAAAATGTTTTTCTTCCCATTGGCAGTTGTCGGGAAAATCCAAAACGATTCTGGACAATTGATTGGAAGGGTTTCCTGTGCGACAGGCGTTGACAAAACCGACCGTTGGCCATTTTTTTTGCAATACCTGAGCATCAAATTGCGCTTTTTTGAAATCCAAAACCAAACGGGGCGGATTGGATAACTTGGAAACAGATACATCGGCCTGTTTATCCAATTCAGCCACAAAGCGTACCCCGTCATTGGGGGTGGTGGCCAAACGAATATCTTGGATCGTTTGGGCAAAACAAATACTGTTTATCATAAAAAAACATATGAATAACAGATATTTCAAAAGTCGCATTTAAAATTCCCCTGTAAAATTTTCTTGCTTATTTATTTATAACCTGTTATAATAAAAAGTGCAATTAAAAAATTGCCCAAAAAAATTTTTTTAATGAACAGGAATGTATAAAATGAACTTTGATTGTAATTATTTTTATGTTCTTATGGGGCTGACCATGCTTGGCCTGTGTTCATTGATGGTTAAACAAAGAAAGGTGTTCAAGCCTTATAAATTGGAGAATTATTTATGTCAAAAAAAATGCTTATCGATGCAGTGCATCCCGAAGAAACACGCGTCGTCGTGTTGGAGAATGGACGTGTAGAAGAACTGGACGTTGATACTCAAAACAAAAAACAAATAAAAGGAAATATCTATCTGGCAAAGGTTGTGCGGGTTGAACCGTCTTTGCAGGCTTGCTTTGTGGAATATGGCGGAAACCGTCATGGCTTTTTGGCCTTTGGCGAAATCAATCCGGATTATTACCAAATTCCTGTGGCCGATCGTGAAGAATTGAAAAAGCAAATGTTAGAGGCCAACAAGTCGGATGAAAATGAAGTTGTCCAACCGCAAAAGGAAAGCGCTTCGGATGTGGAAGTGGTGCATGAAGCGGAAGAAAATTTACGCCTGCGTCCCCACATGCTGAAAAAATATAAAATTCAGGAAGTTATTCATGCCGGTCAAGTGATGTTGTTGCAAGTGGTTAAAGAAGAACGTGGCAACAAAGGGGCCGCCATGACAACTTATATTTCTTTGGCGGGTCGTTGTTCGGTTTTAATGCCCAACAATCATCATGGCTCGGGTATTTCACGCAAAATTTCCAATCAAAAAGATCGCAAAGCATTGCGTGCCATTTTGGATAAGTTAAACATTCCCGAAGGGATGAGTGTGATTATCCGCACGGCCGGTTTGGGTAAAACAAAAACGGAAATCAAACGTGACGTGGATTATTTAATGAAAACATGGAACAATATCCGTGAATTGACATTAAAATCCATTGCCCCGAAATTGATTCATCAAGAAGGCGATATCATCAAACGTTCTTTGCGTGATGTTTTTACACCGGATATTGATGAAATTTTAATTGACGGAAACAATGTTTTTAAATCCGCCCGTGATTTTGTAAAATTGTTGATGCCGACCCATGTGAAAAAAGTCAAACAATATAAAGGCAAAAAAACTTTGTTCCAAGAATATCAGGTGGAAGCTCAATTGGAATCCATTCACAATAACATTGCCCAATTACCTTCGGGCGGTTATTTGGTGATTGATCAAACGGAAGCTTTGGTGGCTGTGGATGTGAACTCAGGGCGTTCCACACGTGAACACAACATAGAAGAAACCGCCTTGCGCACCAATTTGGAAACCTGTGATGAATTGGCTCGTCAGTTGCGTTTGCGTGATATGGCCGGTTTGATTGTGATTGATTTTATTGATATGGATGAACCCAAAAACAATGCCGCTGTGGAACGCCGGTTAAAGGAGGTTTTGCGTAAAGACCGTGCCCGTATTCAAGTGGGCCGTATGTCCGGTTTTGGTTTGATTGAAATGTCACGCCAACGTTTGCATTCCAGCTTTTTGGAATCCAGCTATCATCCGTGTCCTTGTTGTCGTGGTAAAGGTGTTATACGTTCGGTGGAATCGTGTGCGACGCACTGTATTCGTTTGATGGAAGAAGCCGGGGCCCGTTTGGGAAAAACAAGCTTGTTTTTAACGGTCAATCCCGAGGTGGCGTCTTATATTTTGAATCAAAAACGTTCTTATTTGACAGCGGTGGAAGCCCAATATGGTATAGAAGTTCATGTTTTGGCCGATGCCACAATGATTCGTTTGGATGATTCTAAAATGGAATATTTGCGTGCGGACGGTGTGAAAGTTATTGTCCAACCGGCCCCTATGCCGAAATTCAAAATTGAACCGGTGGTGTTGCCCGAACAACCCAAAGAAGAACAAAACAATCAAAATCATCATAAACGCCATCGTCATCGTGGCAATAACCAAAACAACAAAGGCGAAGAAAAATTCAAAGTGGTTGAAAGTGCCAATTTGAATGAAGAAAAATCGCCAAAAGAAAAATCCGTCAAGCAGAATAAACCTGCTGAGGTCAAAGTTGAGGTTAAAGAGGAAAAACAACCCGAAGCCCCCAAAAAAGGCGGATGGTGGAACCGTTTGATGGGATAAACAAAAAGCCCCGATTTTCGGGGCTTTTAAAATGAATAAAAACTATCGGGAACGGCTACGTCTTTGTTTTAATGCTTTCATATTCTTTTTGGGTTTGTCATTGACTTTGACAATGGCCTGATACCAAAACGCATCCGGTTGCCCCATGGGTTTGCCGGCATCCAGCCACATATAATAGGCTGTTTCCCGTATGATTTGTTCTTTGCTTTTATCTTTCATGGATTTATCCCCCTTTTTTATGTAACACTTTTTATCTGGCTTTTAAAAAATAATTTTTCAATTGTCGGAAAGTATGGTATTTTATTGTTGAAAAAAAATTTATTTTTATCTAAACTGGTAAAAAAAAGAGGGGAAAATGCGGTTTAAAATTTTAATTTTTTCTTTGATGTTGTCCGCTTCGGCCTTTGCGATGGATCCGTTTTCCGTGTATTCGCAAAATGCCCCCGAAGGCTGTGTATCCGATTTGGATATGAATAAAGAAGTGGATTTGGCCAATTTAATTCAAATTGCCATTTGTAATAATCCGGCGTTGAATCGTGATTTTATGTCGGTTAAATCACGTGAGGCCGATTTAGGCGCCACAAAATCGGAATATCTGCCCACTGTCAGTGCTTCGGCCGGTGCCGAAAAAAACTTTAATAAAAATCAAGATGACGATAAAACGGAAAAATCTAACCCTTATTCGGCCAATGTCGGTATCGGTTGGTTGATTTATGATTTTGGTCGCCGTGGGGCCACCACCGATCAAATGCGTGCTTATTTGGAATCGGAATCTTTTACCTATAATGCCTCTTTGCAGGAATTGGTTTTAAATGTCAATCAGGCTTATTTTGATTTGCTGTCCAATCAGGAAGTTTTAAAATCGGCCCAAGAATCGGTTAAATCCTATAAAAAATCATATGAAGAAACGTCCAAGCGTTATCAATTGGGGATGGTTTCTTTAAGCGATAAATTGTTGGCGCAAACAACCTATCAAAAATCAGAGTTGGCTGTTTTACAGGCGCAAAATGCTATTGAAAAATCGGCGGCGACTTTGGCCACATTGTTGAATTTGCCGGCCGATACCAAGTTTAATTTGGTTTTGCCCCAAAGGGATAAAGATGACGATATTACAAAATTGCAAACCGATATGACTATTCAGCAGATGATGGAAACAGCCGTTCAATTGCGCCCTGAAATGAAAAGCGCTCTTGCTTCACAGCAAGCCGCCCGTTATGGTATAGACATTGCCAAATCCGGCCATTATCCTACTATTTCGGCCAAAGGTTCGGCCGGCTATAATGATTCATGGCAGGATAGTCGTCCCTATCAAATGTCGGCCAATGCCGGTCTGTCTTTAAATGTGCCGATTTTTGACGGCTTTAAAACAACCTATGGTGTTCAAAAGGCACGCTTCCAATACCAAAAAGCCGAAGCTAGTGTTCAGGATATCAAAGAAAATATTCAAAAAGAGGTTTTTTCGGCCTATCAAGATTATACAACAGCCGTTTCTTCATATAAAGTCAATCGTGAAGTTTTGAAATCGGCCAAAGAAAGTGAACGTGTAACATTTGTATCTTATCAGGCGGGCAAAGAAAGTATCTTAAACTTGCTGACGGCTCAGGCACAATTGGCAGATGCCCGACAAGGATTGGCTGTTTCTTTTTACGGTGTTTTAACCGCCAAAGCAAAGCTTTACCGTGCTATCGGTCAGTTTTAATCAAGTTTTTCGTAAATAAAAAAAGCGGTTTTAAAACCGCTTTTTTCTGATTCTTTTTTAATTAGGCGCTTTTCTTTTTGAAAGTCGCAAAACGTTTATTAAATTTGGCCAACTGACCACCTGTATCAATCAAGCGATACACACCGGTCCAGGCGGGATGTGATAATGGATCAATATCCAAACGCACTGTATCACCGGCTTTACCCATTGTGGAACGTGTTTTGAATTGAGTTCCGTCTGTCATTGTAACGGTGATTTCGTGATAATCAGGGTGTATATTTTTTTTCATTGTTAGCTCCAGTTGTTAAAATTGTTTGGGCGGATTATACACCTTTTTTTATTAAAAAGCAAGTCTTTTTTTTATTTTCTTTTAATTTTACGTTTTTGTTTGTTTAAAGTCCCCTTTGAACGGATGAATATCCAATAAAATTCAAAGGCCGACAGCAATAACAGAATATAGCCGATATATTCAACGGATTCTTCCAATAAACGGCGCACCAATCGGTTGTCGGTTTCAACACCCAAAACATCCACAAAAAAATCACGATGCCCGATACATTGGGCAATCGGTCCGAATACAATTGTGGCGCAATACATTAAAAAGAAGGCGGGAGATTGACAAAATACAATAACTGTTTTACGAAAATCGGTCAAATGTCGGGCAATATAAAATATTGCGATAACGGGAAACAACAGGGCAAATTGCCACCCCAACACCCACAGATTGTCAAACCAAGCATCCAATTCACGACAAAAGGCCGTTAAACACAATGTTCCAAATAAAATGCATAAGGCACGATAGGGTGTTTTACGGCCGGCCATAAGTAAAAACGAAAGTATTGTGGCGCTTAAAGTGGTCAGTTGCAGATTTTCCACCAACCCGTGTTCGGCAAAGGCAGTATCATGAAAAATATGACCGAATCCCCATAAAGAAAAACTGGCCGATATTGTGATAAGCAAATATGCCAACCAACGTGTTAATGTGAGAAAAATTTCTTTTTCCTGAACGCTTAAAAACATAGCAAAACTCCGTTAAACATAAAATAATATGTTTTATTTTAACGTCTGTTTTTTAAATGTCAAGACCTTATTTCCAATATTTATCTACCCATGTGGTGGGGCGAACATATTTGTATAATTTTTTTACACCCCTTGGATATTTTCGATCGTTTTTGTTCATACACCAAATGCCTTTTGATGCTTCATCCAAACCGGGCAATCCGTGGAACGCAATCATCTTTAACCCTTCTTGTTTTGGGATTTTGGGTTCCATAAAAAAGCGCAACGGCCATTTGGGGATACAGTGGAATCTGAAAGAACAAAACCAATTGTCCGGCCAAAAATTCAAAGGACCGTATTTTTCAATCACTTTGGATGATAAATATTCTTGGGATGCTGTATAAAATTTATCCACCACTTCTTTGGGGTGAGCTTCAAAGTATTCTTTTACATATCCCAAAGTGCCGACCACAAAAGAATAGCAACTGGCCTGTCCCACGTGGTTGCCCCGTGTATTCCAATCATTGATGATATAAAATTTATCGCCTTCGGGATAGCGGAAAAATTCATCCAGATTGCCGACAATCAGTGAATCCAAATCAAAGAAAAAGACACGTTGACCGGTCAGTCCGCCCAGATTATCATCACATAAGCCCGCCTCTTTGCGATAGGCGTATTTGTTGTCTTCGGGTGCGACATGCATAACGGGCAGAGGTTTTACGATAATATCCGGACTTAAACCTTCGGGGTTGTCCGTAAAACAATAAAAATCAATATCAAATGATGTATTGCGTTTAATCATGGAGCATAATTTATTGGCATCTTCGGACGGATAACCTGAGCCCCATTTAATACAGATAACGTTATACTTTTCGGTCATTTTTGCCTCCTTATAATTATTTGTTGTATCAGATTATGTCGGTTTATGCAAGTGATTTTTATAAAAAAAAGAGGCCCTGAACGAGCCTCTTTTCGTATTGACAGTATGAATTAGAAATTATACTGTAAGGATACACCGGCCAAATCCAAACCTGTTTTGAACTCGCCGTTCAATGTGGTTCCGCTGGCTTCATTGCTCATGCGTCCTTTTTTCCAGAACATGTGTCCATAGGACAAATCCAATTGCCAATTGCCTGATTTATAGCTGGCACCAATGGTGGTCAACCAACGATTGGAATCAGGAATACGGGCCGTTCTGGTGACAGGGCGTTTGACGGCGCCTTCATCATGGGCCACACCCGCACGGAATGTCCAGTTTTCATTATGATAATAATCCACACCAACGCCAATCATCCATGCATTTTTCCAATCTTCATTGACAGTTGGAATTTTGGATGTTGCACTGCCTGTTGCTTTGTAATAAGCGGAAGAATCCATATCTAATTTGTCAAAACGGCTCCAACGTGTCCAACGGGCACTGGCGGATAAGCCGAATTTACCCACTTTTTGATGGGCGGACAATAATACATGTTCAGGCATGACCAATTTTGTGCCAACCATACCATAAATAGAACCTAAAAGCGGATGGTTGTCAATATAATGCGGTCCACGGATTTTATGTGTTGTTTTGCTGCGATAAGTGATACCAAAGCGTGTATCTTGTGTCGGACGATACATTAAACCCAAAGTATAACCGGGGGCAGTATTGTCGTTTGCGTTCAAATCGTTATCCATGCCGTTTAAAGCACGACTGGTTAAACGGGCTTCCATATATTCGGCAAAAACGCTGCCACCAACGGTTAAAGTATCGGTCAATTTATATGATGAGGCCAAGGCCAAATCCATGGTTGTGATTTCTGAATTGATGGCGTGATTGGCTGCAAACCATTGTTTGTTGGTGTAATATGTGCCCATGCCAAACGGGGTATAAAAACCGGCACCGACTGTCCAACGGTCGTTGATGCGTTTTTGACCAAAAAAGTGCGGTAATGCTTTGTGTGTGCGGATTTCTCCTTGACCGCTTTTACCTGTGCTCAAAGAACCGGTTAAAACCGAGTGAATTTTAATCAAATTGACGCCCATTTGCAAACCATCATTTTTCAATTCCATACCAGCGGGGTTAAAGGCAATGGCCGAATAGTCATCACCGACAATACCGGCACCGGCAAAGGCGCGGCCCATATTAGCGGTGGAATATTCCTGTAATTGATAGCCACCGGCTTGGGCCAAAGTTGATGTTAATAAAAGCGCTGAAACAGCAAAAAGTTTTTTCATGTTTTTCTCCTTGGTTATTAAAAAACATATTCAGGATAATGCAATTGTATGCATATCACATTTAACTTTTTTAATGCTGGTCTTTTGTTTTGTTTATATGGGCATTTCGTATATCGTTTTATGAAAGCATTATACATACTTTTTGTAAAAATCACTCAAAGCCCTCGCAATCAGCATGTGTCCTTGGTGGTTGGGATGGGTGCCGTCATCACACAAAAAGTCCCGATAATCGGTCTGTTTTAAAAAGTAAGTGGTGATATCAATAATGGGGACGTTGGCTTCGGATGCGATTTTGAAAACTTCCAAATTATACATGCTGTGCCAGGTATAGATTTTATTGATTTGACCGTTCATGGCTTTTAACAGGTTTTCTTTGTTGCGTCCTTGCACAATGCCGTTAAAAAAGCGTTCCGGATCAATCGGGGGTAATGACAACAACAAAGGCACTTTCCCCTTTTTTTGCGCCAAATGAATCAGGTGGATATATTTTTCGTGAAATTCATCCAAAGACAGACGTGGCCGATGGGGTAAATTGGGGTTTTGTGAAACCTTATCCCAATCGTGGTTGCATTCGTTGGAACCAAACGAAAAAACAACATAATCACATTCTTTAACATGCATTTGGTGGGATAAAAAGGCTTTTTCGCCTTCTATAACAGTTGAGCCGTGTCGGGCAAAATTCCGCCAAACGATATTCAGCTTTTCTTTGGATATGTTCACAAAGCTGTCTTTTAATATCTTATATTGATTTGTTTGGGCATCATGAATGATACCCTGTAAAATGGAATCGCCAAAACCGCATAAAGTAAGCGTTTGTTTTTTCTTTTGTGGGTCAACCCTTCTGTTTTTTATCAAGATATCCACTTCATAGCCGTTGGCAAAGTTGTTTTGAGATACCCAGAAACTATCCCTGTTTTCAATATACAGCTGGCGGATATAGGCACGCAAAGTGGTTTCATCCGTTTCTTTTGTTTTGGAATTATTGTTAAAAGAGTAGGGGATGTTTTTTGGAAAATCCTTTACCCATCGGGCAATAGTGGTGGGGGTTAAAGATAAAATCTGAGCCGTTTGATTTTGCGAAACACCCAATTGACACAGTGCCAAAGCGGTGGCTTTATCACGGGCGTCTTTGCCGTGGGGCGTTGTTTTGGTGAACTGTAAGCCACATTTTTTGCATTGGTACCGTTGAACCCCAAAAACAAATCCGTTTTTTTTAAATTCGGTCGCCCCGCAGTTTTTACAAATAATTTTTTCCATCTGTTTTAGGGTAAAGAAATTTAAACAAAATTGCAAGCCAAAAGACAAAGATTGACTTTTAAAGGCTTTTATGTTATTATATTGCCATGAAATTTTTAGACGAAGCCAAAATTTATATTCAAGCCGGTAAAGGTGGAAATGGCGCCTGTTCTTTCAGGCGTGAAAAGTTCATTGAATTCGGCGGTCCCGATGGCGGTTGCGGTGGGGATGGCGGTAATGTTGTCTTTGTGGCCAAGCCCAACCTGAATACTTTGATTGATTTTCGTTATCAACAACATTTTCGGGCCGAAGTTGGTCGCCCCGGTGCGGGTCGCAATTGTACGGGTGCCCGTGGTAAAGATTTATTGATTCAGGTGCCGGTGGGGACTCAGATTATGGCCGAAGACGGTCAAACCGTTTTGGCGGATTTAACCGAAGCCGAAGAACGCTTTGTTGTGGCCAAAGGCGGTCATGGCGGTCGGGGCAATGAATCATTTAAAACCTCAACCAATCAGGCTCCGCATTTTGCCGAAGAAGGAACCCCGGGTGAAGAATTATGGGTGTGGTTAAAATTAAAATTGATTGCTGATGTGGGGTTGGTGGGCTTGCCCAATGCGGGAAAATCAACCTTTTTAACGGCCTTGACACGGGCCCGTCCTAAGGTGGCTGATTATCCTTTTACCACGATACATCCGAATTTGGGTGTGGCCAATGTGGACGGGCGTGATATTGTTTTGGCCGATATTCCCGGGCTTATTGAAGGGGCCCATACGGGCGCCGGTTTGGGCGTTCGCTTTTTAAAACATGTGGAACGTTGCAATGTGATGATTCATTTAATTGATGCAACGGATGAAAAAATCACCCAAAATTATCAAACAATCCGTCAGGAATTGGAAGCATACAGTCCTTTATTGGCGCAAAAACCTCAGGTGGTTGTTTTGAACAAATGTGATGCCTTGACAGATGAAGAAATTAAAAAGAAAAAGACGGCCTTAAAGCGCAAATGCAAATGTGATGTTTATACAGTATCGGCCGTTGCCCATACGGGATTGAAGGATTTAATGCGTCAGGTTGTTCGCTTTTTTTAGTGACATCCGTGTTTGGGGGCGTTTAATGTTTCCAATAAAACCGTTCCGCTGGTTTGGCGCACTTTTGTATATTGGTTGCGCAAAGTATCACGGATATAATATGGATTTGGAATTTTGCGCATAATAACTTGTCCTGTAAAATCGCTGGAATTAATGGTAATATCACCGATATCGGCCCACACATCAATAAAGCTTTGGTCGGTTAAACTGTCGGTAATACGGAACAATTCAATTTCATCCACTTTTTTTGTAAAGATACCTGATATAATCAGCAAACGCTTGCTGGTCAAAGAATAGGATGTAAAGGTGCGTTTGTAATACAGTGCCGGTATAAATAATCCCAATGTAATAATGGTTAAAAACCAATACCACGGATTGTATTTTAAATCGGCAATGGAACCGGTCACATGCCAATAAAATTGTTCATCAGAACGCAAAACTTTTCTTAAAATTGTTAAATCGGCCATTTTATATCCTTTTGTTCTTTTGTCAGTTTAAATATATTTATCTTAAAAATCAAGAACTATTTTTTATCAAAGCCAATACATGTATATGTATCTGACATAAAAGGATATTTTTTTTAAAAAAAATGGAACAAAAGGCTGGAATTTATTTGTTTGGCACCCCAGTGTAATCTTGCTTCAACTGATAAAAAACGAAAGGAGAAATCAAATGAAGAAATTATTATTATCAAGTTTGGCTGTTGTGGGCTTAATTGGTACGTCTTTTGGGGCCCAGGCCGAAGATTATAAAATGGGTATGCATCATGGTTATGCCGTTATGCAGGCCGGTTTTGGCTTTGGTCATAAAGATTATAAAGAATCCGGCGTGTTTGCCGTTGGTGGCGGTTACCATATGAATCCGTATTTGCGTGGTGATATTACCGTTGGTATGCGTGGATGGGGTAAAATTAAACAGGACGGACACGAAGCCGATACATGGTCTATTCCGGCTTTGGCCAATGTGTATGTCAATATTCCATGGCAAAAAATGGGAATGTATGCGATGGGCGGTTTGGGTATGAGCTATAACAAAACCGACAGCAATTCACATACCAAAGGTGATGACAAAATGGAATTTGCTTGGACTTTGGGTGCCGGTTTTGATTACCGCTTAAATGATTGTTGGAGCTTGGATTTAGGCTATCGCTATGTTGATTTGGGCGAAGGCCGTTCCAAATTAAAGGCAACAGGCGAACACGTCAAGGACAATATCCGTTCGCATGATGTGTTGTTATCCGCCCGTTATTATTTTTAATAACCCGTCGGATAAATCAAAACGGACGCCGTCAAAAGCGTCCGTTTTTTGTGTTTCACCAGAACATCTATCATACAAAATAGACCTGATGGATTTATCCGTCGCAAACGGGATATGTGATTTTTATGTATTCTTGCCAGCCTCTGCCACGATGACCATCGACAGAAATACGATCGCCGTTTTTGACAGTTATATCTGCTTCTTTATTTATCGTTGTTTCTTGGTGTCCACCTGTGTCTAGTTTATTTATCTGTTTTCCATTTAAATAAACACGACAATAACCGCTGTGATGTTTTCCACCAACAGAATATGTTTTAACATGGACTTTTCCATCAAACTTAAAAGTGTAACTTTCCTGAAAATCAACAGTAATTATTTTATTCGTACAACACACTGTTTTATTATTAGACACCGTTCCATCACAGCATTTTTTAATGCCGTTTTTGGTATACACTTTACTTGAAGAACAACAACCATCATTTGTTGGTTCTTGACTTGAAGAGCAACATTTGCTATCTCCATAAGCTTTATCGGCAGAACAACATCCGTATTTTGTCTTATTTAAATCATAACCATTAAAAAGTGTATTACCTGTACTTGATACAAGTTTTTGATCAGGGCTACAACATTCGCCAGATATGTAACTAGAATTTCCAACTTTATTTTTTTGTTTATACAAAATAGTACAAATTCTTGGTGTTGCGCAAGAGGTTCCATTCCAAATTTGTCCGGCCGGGCATGCTTGACATACATTATTTTGACACAATGGCTTTGCTTCAGTTGTACAGGCACCGGATTTACCTGTTCCATAATCAGCCAAACATTCAACACAAGTATTATTGGAAATAAATTGTTTTGTTGAATCCTTCAATACAACATTGCCGTCTTTGCACATATGACAAACATCCTGAACCTGTGTTTCGTTGGCTCTATTTGTCAATGTCCAGTTTGTAGTATCACAGGTCTTACAGGGGGTTACCTTTGTCATATCTGTAATAACCGAACCATTGTTGCACTTTCCACATGTGCCGACTGCCTGACCATTGGCTCTATTTGTCAATGTCCAGTTTGTGGTATTACAGGTCTTACAGGGGGTTACCTTTGTCATATCTGTAATAACCGAACCATTGTTGCACTTTCCACATGTGCCGACTGCCAGATTGTTCTTGGAGGTATCCGGCACACAAGTACCGGTGGCTACATTCAATTTTTGACATGGATTGCATGTGGGTTTTGATAAACACTTTTGGCTGGTCGTGTTATAGTATGTATTTGCGCCCAAACACTTGCAGGGCGTATATTCAATATGGGCATCTCCTTTTCCGTTAAACGAAGTCCCTGACGGACAACAATATCCAATTCCGTCTTTTTCCACACAATCACACATCATTTCCAAGCAATCACCTTTATAATCTTCGGTTAGCCATCCCGCATAAACCATAGATGATGACAATAACAATGTTGTCAATAGTGACAAATGCTTCATAAAATACCTCCCGAATTTGATAAATTAAAAACATTATAATGGTTTCATCATATACAAATTATTTTTTGTTGTCAACAAAAAATCCCCGCCGAAATGACGGGGAACTTTTTTGCTGGTTATCGGGTGGTAAAGTTACCGACGTATTGTAATCCGATAACTCCGTGGGTTGCGTGTTTGCCACCGATATCCTGTTGGATGGCACCCACCAAGCTGAAGCCTTTGCCGATTGTATAGTGGATACCGGCTTCGGCCATACCACCGATTTTACCATGGCTTTTTTTACCCACTTCAATACCGGCAAACAGGGCCAATTTGTCTGTCAAATTGTGTTTGGCGGTTAAGACACCGGTTGTTTTGTGATTTTTGTAAATCACTTCACCCACAATGGCATTGTCTTTATTGGGGGTATAGGCCACCGTTAAACCACCGAAGGTCAAGGGTTTGGCGCCGCCGCCGGCCTGGAACTGAACGCCCCAAGTATCGTTAAATTGTTTTTTATATCCCAACATAACGGTATCCCAGTGGTCAAAGCTCATACGACCGTCATTGGCCATGTAACCCAATTCCAAACCCCAGGGTTTATAGGTCAGGTTGGCACCGGTCATCATACGGCTGGTTCCGTTTAAACGTGCCTCATTAGAAAAAGCCGTCGTGCTGGGACAGTTTACATAACCGGCCGTTTTAAAACGGGTACAGTCACGGCCGATAAAACCAGCCCAATTTTCTGTTTCAAAGTTGATTTTACTGACAAAAGTCATCCAATCACCGGCTTTTACCCCTTCTGTTTTGGCGTTATAAAAAGAGCCTTCATAACCGATTTTATTATCCGCATGTTCCAAATAAAATTTGGGTTGGACTGTTATATCGCCAAAAGCATCTTTACCGGATGTTTTTTCACCGTTGACGAATAAAGTGGCTTCGGCAACCGCATTGATATCCAATTGTTTATCTTCGGCACCTGCGGCTTTTGCCTTGGGCGTTGTGCCAAATAAAGCACCGATAACGGCCAAAGTTTTTAAAATTTTATGCTTTCTCATAATGTCCTCCTTTGTTGGAACGGTTATATTTTAATATAACGGGTTGATATTCTTGATAAAAATCGGCTTTTAAGCGTCTGGTTTATGTTTTTTGTATATTTTGGCGTTTCAGGTTATACAAAAGTCATATTTTGCTTTGGAAAAAGCCGTTGAAAAAATGATTTTTTTATGCTATAATGCCCACTATGAAAAAAAGAAAAAGAATTGTGATTAAAGGGGATAAAATTTCCCGTGAAGAATTGATTGAAAGATTAAATAAGGAAAGAATTTCTTATTTGAAGTTTCGCATGGAATGTATTCGTACGGATGATTCTTTGAGTGATTTACAAAAATCAAACAGAACCAGCGAAATAAAATGGCGTTTGGAACAACTAGAAAGGGGAAGATAATGAAAGACTGTATTGAAACTCAACCGTTGCGTGGTATGCGTGATTTTTTACCGAAAGATTGGATTTTTCGTAAAAAATTGATGCAGGTGTGGTCTGAAACGGCCGAACAAAACGGCTTTGTGCGTTATGAAACACCGATTGTGGAATCGCTTTCGTTATTGGAACGTAAAGCCGGTGAAGAAATTTCGGACCAAATTTACAATTTCGAAGATAAATCCGGTCGTGCCATTGCGTTGCGTCCCGAAATTACACCGTCTATGGTGCGTATCGTTTCGGGCAATCGTGAAGCTTTCCCATCTACGGGTAAAGTTTATTCCATCGGTCAATGTTTTCGCTATGAACGTGCCTCTTTGGGACGCAAGCGTGAACACTTTCAATGGAACATAGATATTGTCGGGGAAGACAGTGTTATTTGCGAGGCTTATTTGATTCAAACGGCTGTCTTGGCCATGAAACGATTGGGCTTTGAAAAGGGCGAATTTCGTGTGCGTGTGAACAACCGTGTGTTGGTTGCTGATTTTTTAAATACTTTGCAAATTACGGGCGAAAATGCGTTGGCTGTGATGGGGGTGATGGATAAAAAAGAAAAAGTCCCCGCTGAAGTTTTTACCGAAATGTTAAAAGAAATCGGCATCAATGAGGCTCAAATTGAACGCATAAATGCCTTTATGTTGTCCAAAGATTTACAAACAATTGAAACTTTTGTGCCGGCGGATTGTCAGGGATTGAAGGATTTAAAACAATTTTGGGATTATTGTCAGGCCTTGGATTTAACCGATTATGTGGATATTGACACAGCCATTGTGCGTGGTTTGGCCTATTATACAGGCATTGTCTTTGAATGCTTTGATACCAAGGGCAAGTTCCGTGCCATCTTTGGTGGCGGTCGTTATAATCATTTGTTTGAACGTTTGACGGGTAAAGCTTGTTCGGCCGTTGGTTTGGGCTTTGGTGATGTTGTGGTGGAAGAATTATACAAAGATAAATTCGGTATCCCCGAAAAGGCCGAAGGCGTTGATGTGGCGCTGGGTGGTTTTGGTGATCAGGCGCATGCAACATTGTTAAAATTGGTGGCCGGCTTGGATGAAACGACCTATACCTTGGATTATGATTTTAAATCATCTGCCCCGGGTAAATTTTTGGGCCGTGCCGATAAACGTGGGGCAAAGGTGGCCGTCTATATCGGTGAAAACGAACTCAATCAAGGTGTTGTGATGGTTAAAAATCTGACCAATAAAGAACAGGTGTTTGTGCCTGTATCGGATGTGGTTGCTATCGTTCGTCAATTTTTGGGATAAGGAGTTTTATGATGGGGATTAAATCAGCTTTTGTTTGTTTAAAAGGTTTTGAATTACAAAAAGATGAGGCGGATTTTTTGCGCACATACAATCCGATGGGTTTGACTTTGTTCAAACGCAATATAGATAATCCGCAACAATTAAAAAAACTGACCGATGATATTAAAACAGCGGTTGGACGGGACGATTTTTTAATTGCCATTGATCAAGAAGGCGGATTGGTACGTCGTATGCGTCCGCCCCATTGGCGTGAATATGTCAGTCAACAACAATTGGGATTATTGGATGAGCCTTTGGCACAAGAGGCGATAAAATTGCACGCTGATTTAATTTCTGATGATTTACAATCTATGGGAATCAATGTCAATTTTTCACCGGTGTCTGATACTTTACATCCCGATACAACAGGGGCGATTGCTTCACGTTGTTTTTCAACGGATTCATCTGTGGTGGGAAAATATGCTTCTTTATTGGCTAAAACTTATATGGAAAACGGTATTTGTCCGTGCATCAAACATTTACCGGGGCATGGTTTGGCCAATACGGATTCGCATATCGGTTTGCCGGTTATTGATGCGCCGATGGATTTGATTCAAAGGGATTTTTTACCCTTTCAACAAATGGCCAATTTTGTGCCCTTTGGGATGACGGCCCATGTTGTGTTGCCGATGATTGATGATAAACCGATAACGCAATCCAAAAAAGGGATAGATTTTATCCGAAACGAAATCGGCTTTGACGGTTTATTGATAACCGATGCTATTGAAATGAAGGCTTTATCCGGTTCTTTGGTTGAAAGAGCTCGGGCCAGTTTGGATGCCGGTTGTGATGTTGTTTGTTATTGTTCGGGCCATGATCAAAATAATCCCGAAATGGTGGCAGAAAATATTTCGGTTTTAAAGGCGTGTCCTGTAATTTCGGATAAAACGTATGAGCGTTTGCAAAAGGTGGTTCAGGTTATCAAACAACCGTATCAGGCAAAAGATATATCGTTTTTGGCGGGGCGTTATAACGATTTAGTGCAGAGTAATCAAGCCCAAACAAATGGTCCAGATTGTACGGAAAATTGGGCCAATTTGCGCAAGGTAATCAAGTCCAGATAAAAGGTCTTGATTATATGGAAGATTGGGCCAAAAACAAATAAAAAAAAGACGCCTTGAATCGGGCGTCTTTTTAAATTTAATTTTTTATAAACTGTCGGTCGGCAATACTTCGCCACCCAAAATATGGGCGTGCAAGTGGGGGACTTCCTGTCCTGAATTTTTGCCCGTATTCATCACAATGCGATAACCGTCTTCTTTTAATCCCAATATATTGACGACATGCACAATGGCACGGAAAAAATCGGTGATTTCTTTATCGGATGAATGTTCCAAAAAATCCTGAAAATTTGCATACATTCCTTTGGTGATGACCAAAGCGTGAATTTTGGCCTTTGGATTGATGTCGTAAAAGGCTAAAACCTTTTCATCTTCATAGATTTTGTTGCATGGAATTTCTCCACGTAAAATTTTGGCAAAAACATTATTTGCATCATACATGATTTTTTCTCCTTTTTTCAGTTGCGTTTTAACAAAATTTTATGCTAAAATACACATATTCAGTAAAAAGGGCAACAAAAAAATGATAAAAAAATTTTTAAGCGGTATATTTTTAATGTCAGTTTGTGCTTTTCCGGTGCATGCGGATATGTACTATGCTACCGATATTGCGGTTCAGGCTGATGCCGATAATCCGGTTCAGGCCAAACAAATGGCTTTGGAACAAGGTCAAAGAACGGCCTTTGCAAAAGTTATGCGTAAGTTGTTGGGGCAGGATAAATATTTTTTTGTGGCCGATTTGCCCATTCAGGATATTGTCAATCAGGTGCGTGATATTTCCATTCAAAATGAAAAAAACACCGCACAAAGTTATTGGGCCGAAATCAATGTGCATTTTAACGAAAAGAACGTTCAGGATTTTTTAACCAACCATAATCAGGATTTTTTAAAAACAGAACCGCCCAAGTATTTGGTGATTCCTGTGATGATGGCCGGCAATCGTATGTTGGGCGTGGAAGACGATAATGTTTTTTATCAATATTTACGCCAAAAGGATATTTTGTCTGATTTTTATCAGATGGTCTTGCCCGTTGGGGATGTGGATGAAATGGTTGCGGTGCATCAAGCACTTCAAAGCGGTCAATATCAAACTTTAATGCCTTTGGCCAATCGCTATGGGGTTGATCGGCTTTTAATTGTTTTTGCCAATCCCAAAACTGAGGCGAATTGGCGTTTAACCACAACGGTTGTGCCGGATGAAAAAATTATCCATCAAAATGTGGATGTGGACGATTGGTACAGCACGCTTTCTTTGGATGAAGCGTGGCAACAAATGTTGGATAAAATGGAACAAAATTGGCGTCAGGCCGACAGCGTTGAATTAAAAGACAATACCTATTATGCCCGTTTATCCGAATCATCTTTGGCCATGTGGGCACGGGATGAAAAAAAATTCAGACAGTTGGAATTTTTGAAAGATTTAACGCTTCGTGGGGCCTATCAGGATCAGATTTTGCTTTCGTTTTCATTTATCGGTACAGCCCAAGAATTATCCGAAAATTGGGATAAAGCCGGTTGGACATGGCAATCTGATTTAACCGGACCGGGTGGAACTTTAACCAGAAAAGAGGTGTATTATGAATAAAAAATGGATTTTACCCACAGTTGGTGTTGTGGCATTATTGTGCTTTTTAAATGCGATTCAGGGGGTTTTATTGCCGTTTGTTTTGGCATTTGTTTTTGCGTATTTAATGAATCCGTCTGTTACGTGGTTGGGAAAAAGAATCGGTCGCAGTTTTGCTTCGGGTTTAATGATTACTTTGTTGGTGGTGTTTTGCGTTTTGTTGGTGTTTTTATTGATACCTGTTTTGCAAAGCCAGATTTCAAACTTTATCGGCCGTGTGCCGTTGATGGCGGATAATTTTGTCGGCTATTTAAAAAAGTTTGTTTTGTGGGCAAAACCCGAAATATCTTATCAACAAATTGACCGCTTGTCCGAAATTACAACCCAAACAATGATCAGCGTTTTAAAAACATTGGGCGTTGGGTTAAATCAGCTTGTTTCGGGTGGTTTAGCGGTTGTCAATGTGTTGGCGTTGTTGTTTATCAGCCCGATTATTTTGTTTTATTTATTAAAGGATTTACCGAAAATGAAAAAGAAATGTCAAGAGGCTTTGCCGAATCCCCATCGTGAAAAAATTCAATCTTTTGTAAAAGAATTGGATAAAACCTTGTCCGGTTTTTTGCGTGGTCAGGCCTGTGTGTGTTTGTTGTTGGCGCTTTATTATTCTGTGGCTTTAAGTATTTTGGGTTTGGATTTGGGCGCTGTTATCGGTATTACAACGGGTATTTTGTCCTTTATTCCTTACGTTGGTTTTTTAATTGGATTGGTTGTTTCGGTCATTTTGGCCATTGTTCAAACAATGGGGTGGAATTTGGTGTTGTGGGTGTTGGCCGTCTTTATTGTCGGAAACATTTTGGAAGGGTATATTTTAACCCCGAATTTGGTGGGTCGCCGTGTTGGTTTACATCCGTTGTGGATTTTGTTTGCGTTATTGGCCGGCGGTGCATTATTCGGATTTTTAGGTGTATTGGTGGCAGTGCCGATGGCGGCGGTTATCGGAGTGGTTGTGCGCCATTTATATGCCTTTTATAAAACAACACGTTTTTATCAAGGGGAAAAATGACCGAACAGTTGGTATTTGATTTGCCCCATCGGGCAGCTTATGGACGTGAAAAATTTTGGGTGGCCCCCTGTAATCAAGAGGCGATTACCTGGATTGATCGTTATCCCAATTGGCCGGCACATGCTTTGTTGATTTATGGTCCGGCCGGTTCGGGCAAAACCCATTTGGCCAGTTTGTTTTGTGATACTTTGATTCAGGCCAAAGATTTGGACGCCAATTTCAGACCGACTTTTCAAAAAAAGATGGTGGTTGAAAATTTACACGAATTGAATGATGAAGAAGCCCTGTTGCACTTATTTAACTTTGTATCGGAAATGGGTGGGGATTTATTGTTGACATCCCGTGAAATTCCCAACTTTACATTACCGGATTTGCAATCCAGATTAAATATGATTTCCAAGGCCGAAATTATGATGCCGGATGAAAGTGTGATTCGGGCGGTGGCCGGTAAAGCCTTTAAGGACCGTCATATTTTGGTGGATGATACGGTGTTGGATTACCTGTCCATGCATTTGACACGTTCTTTTTCGTTGTTGCAACAGGTGATAGAGCGGGCGGATAAATTGTCATTGGAAGCAGGCCGTAAAATTACCGTACCGTTTCTAAAACAGGTGATTCAAGAATTAAGGGGAGATGAAGATGTTTAAACGTTTTTGGTCGCATCCGAAAGTTCGTTCTGTTTTTTGGATAATGATATCCGCTTTGGTGATAATCGCTTTGGCGGGTTATCATGCGCATGATAATTCATGGAATACATCCAGCGATAATATGCAAAATTATTTGGGACCAATCGGGGCATGGACAGCGGATATTTTATTGCAAATGTTGGGGGTAATGGCTTTTGTTTTTCCGATTGTCTGTTTGATTTTTGCCCTCTTTTTATGGCGTCAGGTTGCTTGGTTGAAATTGCGTTTGTTTTTGGTGGGTTTGGGTTTTGTGTGGACGCTGTGGCTGTTGGGCGATTTTCAATATGAAACAGCCCGTTCTTGGTTCAAGGCCGGCGTTGGTGGTTTTATCGGTCGTTATTTAAACAGATGGTGGATGATTCCCAAAGGCTATTGGATGATTTTATGGGTGGCATTGGATATGGCTTTATTTGTTTGGGCATTAAAAATTCCTTTTGCAAAAATCAGCCGTGCCACGGGAAAAAGTTGTTGGTGGTTATTGCATAAAACAGGAATCAGATTGCCGGCGAAAATTTCTGTTTTATTTAAAAAATTACGTATTCATCATCAGGTTGAAAAAATTAAAAAGTCGGCCCCGAAATCCAAAATTAAAGCGGTTAAAAAAACACCCCAAACTTTGGTGCCAAAACCGGCATCTGGTTTGCAATTGCCGTCTTCGGATTTGTTGGCGCCCGTGAAAGAATCTTCGGCTGTGCATTTAAGCAAGGATCAGATGAATCAGATTTCCCGTTCCTTGGAAAGTGTTTTAATGCAATTTAAAGTGCAGGGGCAAGTTGTGGGGGCGCGCCCAGGGCCTGTGGTGACTTTATATGAATTTGAACCGGCCAGCGGTATTAAAATTTCCCGTGTGATTACTTTGGCTGATGATGTGGCCCGTGAAATGAAAGTGGTATCCGTGCGTATGGCGGTGGTGCCGGGCAGTAATGTGATTGGTATTGAAATGCCCAATCAAAATCGTGAAACGGTCTATATCCGTGAAATGATAGAAGATGACGGCTTTAAAAATCATAAAGGTGCTTTGCCGATTGTGTTGGGTAAAAATATCGGTGGGCGACCTGTTTTTGCGGATTTGGCCAAGATGCCCCACTTATTGGTGGCCGGTACAACGGGTTCGGGTAAATCCGTGGGTATCAATACGATGATTTTATCCTTATTATATCGTTTCACCCCCGAACAATGTCGTTTAATCATGGTGGATCCCAAGATGGTGGAATTGTCGGTTTATAACGGTATTCCACATTTATTGACCCCAGTGGTGACGGAGCCGGGTAAATCGTTGATGGCGTTAAAGTGGGCGGTTCATGAAATGGAGGACCGCTATCGGAATATGAGCCAACTGGGTGTGCGTAATATAGAAGGCTTTAACGAAAAACTGCGTGAGGCCAAAGAAAAGAATTTAACCTTAAAAAGGCGTGTGCAAACGGGTTTTGATCCGGCCACGGGTCAGCCCATTATGGAAGATCAGGCCTTTGATTTAACACCGCTTCCTTATATCGTCTTTATCATTGATGAAATGGCCGATTTAATGGGCCAATGCGGTAAAGAGGCCGATCCGTTGATTCAACGTTTGGCTCAAATGGCCCGTGCGGTGGGGATTCATTTGATTTTGGCCACACAACGTCCTTCGGTGGATGTGGTGACGGGTACAATTAAATCCAACTTCCCATCCCGTATTTCATTCCAGGTCAGAAACAAAATTGACTCTCGCACCATTTTGGATGAACAAGGTGCCGAACAATTATTGGGTCGTGGTGATATGTTGTATATGCCGGCGGGTAATAAACCGACCCGTGTGCATGGTCCCTTTGTATCGGATGAAGATGTGGCCAATGTGGTGAAACATTGGACGGCCCAGGGTGAACCCAAATATTTGGATGCCGTTGTGGAAGAATCGGCCCAAATGGCGGGCGCTGAATCCGGTGGTTCAGGCGGTGCATCCAGCGGGGACAGTTTATATGACCAAGCGGTGGCAATCGTCTTGCGTGATAAAAAACCAACCACCAGTTATATTCAAAGACGACTTTCCATCGGATATAACAAAGCGGCCACTTTGATTGAAAAAATGGAACAAGAAGGCATTATATCCGCCCCGAATGTGGCCGGCAAACGCGAAATTTTGAAAGGTGAATAGGATGAGAAAATTACTTCTAATAGTTTTATTCGCTTTTATATCCACTGATTGTTATGGTGATTCTTGGACTCCAAGATTCTACTTTTCTGATCGTTGTCCTGCAGATAAGCCATTTGCGGATGGTCTTGGAAATTGTGTAGGTTGCGATTATCCGCTTTTTATGTTGGGTGAAAAAAAATATAAAAAAGATTTTGATATTTGTTCCAATCGAATTTCTTATGATCAAGGCGAGTATATTTACAGTGTATTAAAAGAATGTCCAAAAGAAAATCCTTTACGAGGAAGTTATGGTAGCTGTTATTCATGTGATTATTTAGATTCAAATGTATTGATAGTTCTAGAAAAAGAAGATTGTTCAATTTGCCCGAATGCGGAATATCATAAATACTTATCTTATGTAAGAAATGGGGAAAGAAAACATTCGTTCTATTGTCATAAAAAATGTCCAGACAATCAAATTTCTGTTTTTTATGAACGACATGATGGAGGATATAATCATGTTTGTTCTGATTGTTATGAGGAGAGCGAGTTGATAGGGGAACGAGATTGCCAAAAATGTCCTAATCGTGTTTTTAAAGATGGTTTTTGTGAATTTAGAGAATCTCCTCCAAATAAACCATTAAGTTTAAGATACGATCATGCAGTAAAGTGGTTTGAATGCGATACAGACTATGCTGTGGGAACAAAAGAGGAATGTGCTAAATGTCCGAATCGTGAATTTGGATATAAAGGATGTGTAATAAAAGGGAAAAAAGACATGAAAGAACCTTTTGTTGTGAGGACAATAACATTTTTATGAATTAAAAAGGAAAATAAATGAAAAAAATTTTACTACTTTTGCTTTTGGCTTTTTCAATGCCGTCCTATGCGGTGGTGGATAAAAAAATAGATACCCCCGAAACACGGGCGATTTTGAATAAAGTGGAAAAGGCCTATAACAAAATGCGTACTTTACAGGCAAAGTTCGCTCAATTCAATTCTAAAATGAAGGACGATTTGCAAACGGGGACGATTTATATTTCACGTCCGGGCCAAATGCGCCTTCAATATGAAAAAGGATCGCCTTTGGAATTTGTGGCCACAAAGGGTTATTTTATCTATCATGATAAAGATTTGGAAGAGGTCAATTATTTTGAATTGAATTCAACGCCGGTGGAATGGATTTTGCGTGATAAGTTGGTTTTTGATGATGCGGGTTTTGTGGTAACAGATGTTCAGGATGTTTTGGATGAATATTATATCACCGCCCACAAAAAAGACGCAAAAGAATTGGGCGAATTGACATTGATTATTGATAAAGATACGTTGGAATTGAAACAATGGGATATTTTGGATATTCAGGGAATCAAGTCCACTGTTTCACTTTTTGATATAAAACAAAATATTTTAGTTGACAAAAAGATTTTTTTGTTCAATAATCCATACAAGGATTAAAAAATTGGGGGAGGTTATCCGATGAAAAAACTTTTATTGACATGTGCTTTGGGGATTTTAATGTCTGCGCCGGTTCAGGCTGCGCCACAAAAGTCAGAGTGTGCCTATTCACCGCTTCAAACATTGGTTCGGGATGCCCGTGATGCAACTCAGATTCAAGATTTAATCAATAAAAATGTCAATTTTGATGAAGTGCCCCGTTGTGGCGGTACATTGATGCAATTGGCGATACGTCGTGGTAATTGGGATGTTTTACAGGCTTTATTATCGCAGGATTTAAAACGTGCCAATCAAATTGTTTCTTTGGATGATTTTCCGATTGAGGATGCTCCCAAAAAGGTGCCTTTAATTTTGTTTGCAGCTTATTATGCACCCAATGAATATATTATTCAACTTTTACAACAAGCAAATGTGGACATAACTCAAACAGATGAAAAGGGTCGGAATATTTTGTGGTATATGGAACAAAATCCTGTTTTACGTAAAACCAAATTATTTGATGATATCAATATGGCGTTGCTGACATCTTTGGGTGGTGGAGCGCAAGGTGTAGGTGGTTTCCAACCTGCTTTTGGTCAAAATCAAATGGGGGGTATGCCGAATATGCAACAACCTCTTGTTCAGGCGCCGACAATGCCAGCTCAACAAAATTTACAACAGCCGGGAAAACAACCTCAACAAAATCCGAATCTGGCACAAAAGTCAGAGGTTATTGAGCCGACTAAATAAGGCTGTATTTGCCGTCTTTTGCAATAATAAACTCATCCTGAAAAGGGGTGAGTTTTTGCTTTAATGTGTAAATATGACTTTCCAAAGTATGGGTGTGGATATCATCTTGATAATGCCAAACAGCCTGTAAAAGCTCTTGACGAGTGGCGGTTTTATCAGGGCAGGTTGCCAAAAAAGAAATAATCTGTGCTTCTTTTTCCGTCATCAAAATTGTATGATTATTTGATTTACAAAGCAACTGTCGGGTGTTGGGATACCACTTAAAAGATTTGTTTTCAAAAATAATTTCACTCAGCTTGTTTATTTTTTCTTTTAATGCTTCAAAAGAACAGGGCAGGTCAATGTCTTTGTTTAAACAAAACAAATGTGTGTTTTCATCAGCGGATAGTTCTTTCGTATCCATATCGGTTATGATTACCCGATAAGTATGATTTTGATTAAAAATTTCGGATTGATTTGAAAATAAATCCAATAAAGCTTCTTGCCAAACTAAATTTTGTACTTTTATGCCAATCATCTCTTGCCTTTTTTGTTAAAAAAAGATATACATTTATATATAACCAAGTATAACAAAAAGTCAAAAAAAATGATACTATTATTTTTATATCGGATTTTGTTTATTTTGCTGATGCCCTTGGGGGCGGTGGTTTTTTTGTGGCGTTTGATGAAGGGTAAGGAGGATAAAAAACGTTGGCGTGAACGCTTTGGTGTGCCAGGTTGCGCCCGACCTGACGGTAAATTGATTTGGATGCATGGGGCCAGTGTGGGTGAATGTTTATCCATGTTACCGTTGATTCAAAGGTTGTTGGAATTAGATGAAAATTTGCATATTATGGTAACCAGCGGGACAACCTCATCGGCCGAATTGATGGCCAAGCGTTTGCCCGAAAGGGCTTTTCACCATTATTTACCCGTTGATGTTTGGGGGGCAACTTCACGGTTGATTCGCCATTTTAAGCCTCAGGCCGTCTATTGGTTTGAATCGGAATTTTGGCCCACAACTTTGTTGGCGTTTAAATCGGCAAAAATTCCTCTGATTTTGTTAAATGGTCGTATTTCGGACAGATCCTTTAAACGGTGGCAAAAATATCCGTCCGTGATTAAAACAATGCTTTCTTGTTTTGCTTTGACTTTGGGGCAATCGGAAGAAGATCGGCGCCGTTTGGAAGTTTTGGGGGCTTTGGATACAGCCTGTGTCGGCAACATCAAATGTGCCGCCAAAGGCAGTCCTTTTAAGCCAGAAGAGTTGGCAGATTTATTAAATAAAATCGGCAATCGTCCCTGTTGGTGCGGGGCATCCACACATCATAACGAAGAAGAGCAAATGGCTGATGTGGCTTTGAATTTAAAAAAGGACTTTCCGAATTTGTTGACGATTTCGGTGCCACGTCATCCCACCCGTGCCGATGAAATTCAAAAGACTTTTGAATCCAAAGGATTAAAAGTGGCCCGCCGTTCAAAAGGAGAAGAGATAACCAATGAGGTTGATGTTTATTTGGCCGATACGATTGGAGAAATGGGACTGTTATACCAATTGACACCCATTGTTTTTGTCGGGGGCAGTTTAATCAATTTTGGTGGGCAAAATATGTTAGAACCCATGTATTTGTCCCGTGTTGTGATGGTTGGGCCTTATACCCATAATTTCCGTGCTTTTATGAAAACAGGCAAAGAACAAAACGCCCTGATTGAAGTGCAAGATAAAAACGAATTGGAACAAAAAATCCGCTTTTATTTACAAAATCCGAATGAGCAATTGGCTATTTCTCAGCGTGCCAATCAGATGGCCGTTTCGGAAATGGCCGTTTTGGACAGGTTGTATGATTTGTTAAAACAAAGGAGTTTTGTATAATGCAGGCACCTAAATTTTGGCAAAATAAAAATTCCAAACGGGCAAAAATTTTGAATCCGTTGGGGCGAATTTATACTTTTTTTGTGCAACGTCGTTTGCGTAAAACGCATCCGTATCAGGCGCAAATGCCGGTTATTTGTGTGGGAAATTTGTCTGTGGGCGGTGTGGGCAAAACACCTGTCTGTTTGGCATTGGGGCAATTTTTACGTGATAAGGGGCAAAAGTTTTATTATTTAAATCATGGTTATAAAGCTCGTCAGCAAAGTGTTTTGGTGGATGTGCATACACATACGGCCGTGGATGTGGGGGATGAGGCTTTGTTGTTGGCATTACAGGCACCCACCATTGTGGACAGTATGCGCGCCCGTGGGGCTCAATTGGCCGAAAAATTAAAGGCCCAGTTGTTGATTATGGATGATGGTTTTCAAAATCCGAGTTTGGTAAAAACGCTTTCTTTTGTGGTGGTTGATGGTGCTTTGGGTTTTGGCAACGAACGTGTTTTGCCGGCCGGTCCTTTGCGTGAACCTGTTTTGGACGGCTTAAAAAGGGCAGATGCCGTGATTTTGGTGGGAAAAGATATTTGGGGCGTTCAAAATTATTTAAAATCTTACGGTGTGGATATTCCTGTTTTGACGGGGCGTTTTATGCAAGATGAAGCCGTTTTAAGCGAATTAAAACAAAAATCCGTGGGGGCTTTTGCGGGCATTGGCCATCCGAATAAATTTTTTGAAATGCTCACCAAAAACGGTATTGATTTAAAGGCGACCCGTTCTTTTCCGGATCATTATTTTTACACCCGATTTGATATTGATGAATTGAAAAAAGAATATCCGAATTTGCTGTGGGCAACCACTACAAAAGATTGGGTAAAGATTCCCGAACAGGTTCGCACAAATATCGTTGCGGTAACAGGGCGTTTTAAGTTTGATGACGAAGAGGCGCTGTATAAGATTTTACAAGAGGCTTTATCATGAAAAGTATTGCCGTTGGGAATAGGAGTTTGATTCAAAAATATCTGACCGATCCGTTGGTGGGATTGATTGTCGGTATTTTGTTGTTGGTGTTTAAAATTTTGCCGTTGCCTTTGGCCCGGTTGGTGGGGCGTAATTTGGGTTTTGTTGTTGGTTTATTTATGATTCGGCGCAATAAAATCGCTCTGTTGAATATGCAATTTGCCTTTCCCGAAAAAACATTAAAAGAACGAAAAAAAATCCTGCGTGGAATGTGGCGTCATTTTGGGCGTTTGGGGGCCGAGATTTTTCACATTCCCCGTGTGATGAAAAAAGTGCATTTTAAAGGTCGGGAAAATGTGATTCATTTTTGTAAAAAAGGCAAAGGTGGTTTTTTATGTTCGGCCCATATCGGTAATTGGGAATTACCGTTTGCGCAATATATTTCGCCTGATTTAAAACTCAATCCCCTATTTCGTACAGCCAATAATCCTTATTTAAACAAAATGTTGTTTAAACGGCGGGACGGTATTTTAATTCCCAAAGGTTTGGCCGGTACCCGAACAATGATTCAGGTTTTAAAAAAAGGTCACTTTATTTCCATTTTATGTGATCAAAAATTTCGTGAAGGAATAACGGTGCCGTTTTTTGGTCAGCCGGCACAAACGGCCAATTCGGTGGCAACTTTGGCTTTGAAATACGATTTGCCGATTATGATGGCCCGTTGTATTTATCAATCGGACGGTCATTATTTTGTGGAAATATCAAAGCCGTTGGAATTACCAAAAGATTTGCCCCGTGATCAGGCTGAATTAAAAATAATGACTCACATCAATCAGATTTATGAAAAATGGATACGTCAAAATCCCGAACAATGGTTGTGGATTCATCGGCGCTTTGATAAAAAAATCTATCGTGAACACGGTATCCGTTAAAGATAAACAAAAGATTGATTTTTAATGCAAAATCTGATAAAATAAAGGTATGAAAATAATAACTTTCGGATGTCGGATGAACACCTTTGAAAGTGCCGTTATGGCACGGTTAGGTGTTGATTTATCGGATAATGTGATTTTGGTCAATACCTGTGCCGTCACCCATGAAGCCGAACGCCAATGCCGTCAAACGATCCGTAAATTAAAGCGGGAAAATCCTGATTCCACTTTGATTGTGGCAGGATGCGCCGCCCAATTGAATCCGGAATTTTACGCCCAAATGCCCGAGGTGGATCGTGTTTTGGGCAATCGTGAAAAATTGAACAAAGAATTGCTGTGCGGTAAACAAAAAGTATGTGTGGGCGATATGAACACCCCCTTTGATTTACCGATTGTCAGCGATTTTGAAGGGCGCACCCGTGCTTTTTTACAAATTCAACAAGGTTGTTCTCATCATTGCACTTTTTGTATTGTGCGCTTTGCCCGTGGTAAAAATCAAGGCTTGCCTCCTGAACAGGTGATTGAACAGGCCAAAACATTCGCCCAAAACGGTTTTTGTGAAATTGTTTTAACCGGTGCCGATGTGGCCTCTTATCCCGATGGATTATGCGCTCTTTGCACTCGGTTGTTAAATGAAGTTCCTCAAATCAAACGCTTGCGTTTTGGGTCTTTGGATCCGGCGGCTTTGGATGAAAACTTTGTAAAATTAGTCAAAAAATATCCATGTATTATGCCACATTTCCATTTATCCATTCAATCGGGGGATGATACGGTTTTGCGTTTAATGGCCCGTCGTCATCGGCGAAATGACATTTTAAATTTGGTTCAAAATTTGCGTCAGGTAAGACCTGAGGTTACTTTTGGAGCTGATTTCATCACAGGCTTTCCCCAAGAATCGGACGAAAATTTTCAAAATACTTTGGCTTTGGTGCGTCAGGCAAATATCACACATTTGCATGTGTTTCCTTATTCGGAACGCCCTGGAACGCCGGCTGTTAAATTAAAGCAGGTGCCGGTGAATATTCGCAAAGAACGTGCCAAAATTTTAAGGGATTTAGGTCAATCTTTATACAGTGAACTTTTAAAATCCATGGTGGGTAAAAAAGTGTCGGTTTTGGCTGAATCGGATAAAATGGGCTGGACAGAAAATTATTTACATGTTATATTGAACGAGAAAGTGGCCCCTGGTCAGTTGGTTCAGGTTTTAATAAAAGGAGTTCAGGACAATGCGTTGGTTGGATAAATTAAAAAAAGGATTGCAAAAAACGGCCCGTGTTTTTTCGTTTAAATCTTTAAATTTGGATGATTTGGAAGAAACGCTTTTGATGGCGGATGTCGGGGTTAAATTGACGGATGAAATTTTGACACTCGTTCGTGAAAAAAATCCCAAAGACGTGGATGAAATGCGTCAGATTTTGCGCCAAGTTTTTATTGATAAAATGCAATCCGTTGCCCGTCCTTTATCTTTGCCACAATCTCAGCCGGCCGTTGTTTTAATGATAGGTGTCAATGGTGCCGGCAAAACAACCAGTATCGGTAAATTATCCCAAATGTATATCAATCAAGGAAAATCGGTGGCGGTGGTGGCGGCGGATACCTTTCGTGCCGGTGCGGTTGAACAGTTAAAAAAGTGGGCCGAAAAAACAGGGGCTGATTTTTATTCAGGGGCGCAAGGTTGTGATGCGGCCGGTTTGATTTATGATGCCTTAAATGATGCACGTAAAAAGAAAACAGATGTTGTTTTTGTGGATACGGCCGGTCGTTTGCAAAACAGAACGGATTTGATGGATGAATTGAAAAAAATCGGTCGTGTCATTCGTAAAGTGGATGAAAATATGCCCCATGAATGTATTTTGGTTTTGGATGCCACTGTGGGACAAAATGCCCTTTCTCAGGTCAAGATTTTTAATGAAACAGCCCCATTGACCGGATTGATTATGACCAAATTGGACGGCACGGCCAAAGGCGGTGTTTTGCTTTCTTTGGCCGATCGGTTTCAACTGCCTATTTATGCGGTGGGTGTTGGTGAATCCGTTGATGATTTAAATCCGTTTTCGGCCGAAGAATATGCTGATTCTTTATTGGGGGTATAAATGCAAATAAAATGGACACGTTTAATGACTCGGGTGAAAAAGATTTCGCTGTCGGATTGGCGTGTTATATTTTTGTTGGTTTTCGGTGCTTTTTTTCAGGCAATGGCCAGTGTTTATTTGGATGTCGGGGCAACGGCTTTGTTTTTGAAAAATCACGGCCTTTTCAGTCTTGGTTTTGATTTTATATGTTTGGGGGGGCTTTTAACTTTGGTGGGTCGCTTGACCGTCAAATTGGACAGACGGCACGGTTTTGGCGGTGTCCCGCTGACAGGGGCTTTGATTTTGGGATTGATTGTCTTGCTTTCAAGTATTCGTTTTTATGGGGCTAATCAATTTTTAATTCAAACATTGATGATTTATCGTTATGTGGTCTTTATTTTAACAACGGTTATATTTTGGTCAATTGCCACTCGCTTTATCGTTTTACGCTTTAATTCGTTTAAATTTTTGGGTGTTTTATCGGCTCAGTTATTGGGTTTTTGGATTGGGGGGGTGGCCCTGTGGCGCCCGCAAACCAGTGCCATAGGTCATTTAAACGGCGCCGTTTTATGGTTGATTTTATTTTGTGTTATTTTGAAAGTATTGGTTTGGTTATTGCCAATGCCCAGCGAAACTTTTGTCCGAAAATCCGGTGGCGTTCAGGATGTATCCGAAAACAAATTGATTGTCTGTATTTTATGGATGTCATTTTTATATACTTGCGGGCGCTTTTTATCCGATAACTTTTTGTATCATACTTTTATTAAAAATCAATCAGATGTCGGTCAGGTTTTATCGGGCATTTGGTTTTTCCAAGGTCTGATAGGTTTGGGATTGATTGTTTTATGTTATCGTTTGGCCTTTGTTTATTTGCAAATTTTTGGCCTGTGGGGAATTTTGCTTTCTTTTTCGGGTGTTGTGTTGGGTGTATTGTTGGATAAAGCGGTGATGTTGTATATGTCTATGACGTCTTTGGGGATATTGGGTTATCTTTGTTGGCCCTATTTTTTAAGTATGTTGCCACAGCTTTTGTCTTTGGGGCATGGGCGCCGTTTGCGGTGGCGCCGTCAAGTTGTTATTGAACCGTTGGCGGTTGTTTTGGCCGGTTCCGTAATTTTGACTTTTTCTTTAAAAACTCAGGCCATGATTTTATGGTCTATGACATTGGCATTGGGATTTTTTATCTTGTTAAGTTTGGGTTGGTATAGCAGATTTTTATTGCATATGTGCCAAATGCGCCGTTGGTGTCAAGGGCCGGTAATGTTATTGTCTTCTCAGGTGATTCGTTACGTGCGTAAAGGTTTGGATTCGGATAATGTGGATGATGTCATTTACTTTGTTCGTTTAATGCAACAGGCCGATTATCCGGGTTATAAAAAACAATTGATACGTTTGTTGCATCATCCATCGGCCAAAGTTCGTTTGTTTGTTTTGGATAAATTGGATATGCTGGGTGTGGGTTCATCTTTATCCAAAGTTTTGAAAAAAAGGTTTGATAAAGAATCAGATGACAATGTGCGTTGTCGGATACTGGCGTTGTTGATACGTTATTATGGGGAGCAAAATCCACGCTATTTATTCCAAAAATACGGTTCGTTTTTGGATGATAAACATTTGAAAGCCGGTGCCGTTTTGGGATTTTTACAAGCCGGTGGGGACAGCGCTTTATTGGCCATGGACGGACTTCAAAAAATGGCCCAAAGTTCCCAAAAGATAAAAAATTTAAAGGCATTGGATATTATTGATTATATTCCGCAAACAGGCTTGGTTCGGTTGATTTTGCCGTTATTAAAAAGTTCGGATATTGATGTGATGCGTCATGCATTGTTGACGGCCGGTCGTATCGGCCATGTTCAGGCACTCAGCTTTGTTTTATCGGCATTGGATGTACCGGCGTATCAGGAAGCCGCCATCAGCGCATTAAAGATGTATGGCGCCCGTGCATTTCCGCCCATTGAAAAAATGTTGGCCAGCCCTTATGTGCCGTTGGATAGGCGTAAAAAATTGATTTTATTTTTGATGATGCAAAACAGCGGGCAGGGTAAACAGGTGTTGCTCAGAAATATCAATATTGCCGAACAAAAATTGCGTAAGGATATTTTAAAGGCGATTTTGGATTCGGATATTATTTTGGTATCCCGTCGTCGTAAAAAAGCCCTGAAACAAAGTATTTTGAATGATATTGACAGATGGCATTGGTTGCACGATAATATTCAAAAATGTCGTCATGCACCGGATACCCGCTTGGCCGATTCTTTTGCGTTTTTAACCCGTTCTTTTGAAGATTCAGTTCAAGATACCCGTTTGGTTATTTTGTATCAGTTGATGTTGTTATATCCGGAAAGCGTGATTGAACGGGCGATAAAAATTTTATTGTCCAATCAGGTGACACATTATGAAACGGCCCTTAGTTTATTACAGGATTTACTGCCTCATTCTTTGTGGCAAAAATTGTTGCCTGTGATGAAAAATCAAGTTGAAAACGAAGAACAATCTTTAAATGTCAATCAATCTGTCATCTTTTTATCTCAATTGGTCGGACATCCCGTTTTTTCGGTGGACAGATGGGTTCAATCATGTGCTTTATATGGATTAAAACAAATCGGAAATGTGGATTTATTGCCTGTTTTAAAAACAGCCTTTCACACGCCTTGGCCGATTGTGTGGGAAGCCGCTTTGGATAATCTGGATGCTTGGGTTCAGGATTCGGCCCACAAAAAAGATTTTTTAAATTCGGTGATGTTGCAAACACCAAACTTAGCCTTTAACTTTTATTTAAAACAACAGGAGTCTTTATGATTACATACGAAAAAGTATTGGTATTAAAAAACATTGTTTTGTTTGAAAAAGCATCCGAGCTGGCTTTGTCGGATGTGATTCAGGCGGCCAGCGAAAAAACAATGAAAGCCGGTGAGGTCTTGTTGGAAAAAGAACAGGAAAATGATTCTTTATATATTGTATTGTCGGGGGCTTTGGAGTTAAAGACTTTGGACAATCAAACAATTTTAATCAATCCCCGTCAAATGTTGGGTGAAACAACGGTTTTTGCGCCGGCCAAATTGGGAACGGTCAAAGCCAAAGAAAAAACTTTTTTAATAAAGCTGACGGCGGATAAATTATATGGATTGATGGCTTTGCATCCGTCTTTGGCCTATGCTTTTTTGGGAACAATTTCCCATCAATTGCGAATGGCGCAAAAAAATGAACAAAGCACTTGACCTTTTTTGAAAAAGTCGTTATAGTTTTTTAATCAAACGAAAGGGGAGAATCAAATGATTAAAAAAATGTCTGATAAAAAAACAACCGTTAAACCGACGGTAAAAAAACATAAAGTGGGTAAAAATATCGTGGTATCACCAATCCATTTGCCGATTGCCATGGAACAACCCAAAAAGTCTTTTTCTTTTACACGTTTAATGGGATGGGTAACCATTTGGGCCGGTGTTGCTTTGGTATTGGGGGGGATTGTTTATAAAACGGTTTCCTTGTATCAAATGGCTCAGCCACGTCCGTTGCCTTGTCCCAGTAAGATACTATTGCACCCCAAAAAACCGATGCCACCGGTGGTTGAAGAAAAAAAGATACCCGAAAATGTGGTGGCCATTGTGGGTGATGAAATGATTACCGTTGAAGAAGTGCAAGACTTTGTCAATGAAATCCCTCAATTAAAGGAAGTGCCTTTTGAACAAATCTATCCCAAAATGTTGGATTTGTTGATCAACAACAAAATTATTGCTTTGGGGGCCGAAGAAGCGGGCATTACGGATCATCCCGAAATTCAACGGATGATTCAATTGACCCGTGAACAAATCATTACACAGGCTTATTTATCCCAGTTGATGAATCAGGCCATCACCCAAAAGGATTTGGAAGATATTTATGCCGAAATGGTCAAAGCTTTTGAACCCAAAGATGAAATTCATGCCCGTCATATTTTGTTGGCAACCGAGGATCAGGCAAAGGATACTTTGATTCAATTGCAAGCCGGTGCCGATTTTGCCACTTTGGCTAATCAAAAATCTTTGGATAAAAATGCCCCGAACGGTGATTTGGGTTATTTCACCAAAGATATGATGATTCCTGAATTTGCCGAAGCGGTCTTTAAAATGAAAAAAGGTCAATTGTCGGCACCTGTTAAAACAGCCTATGGTTGGCATATTATTCAAGTGGAAGATGTTCGTAAAACGCAACCGCCAACCTTTGAATCGCAAAAGGATGTGTTGCGTCAAAAGGCGATGGAACGCAAGTTGCCACAAATTTTGCAACAAGAAAGGCAACGCCGTTCGGTTCAAATTATCCGCCCAACTGTGGATGCCGAATAATTTTGTTTAAAAGAATAAAAAAGGCATTGATGAAAGTCAATGCCTTTTTTTTATGTTTATTTTTTACTTTCTTTTTTGGTGTCTTTTTTTGTGCCACACCCACAGCCACAATCTTTTTCTTTTGCCATATATCTCACCCCCCTTCTTTTTTTAAAAAGGGATAAAAATTTTACTTGTCAATGCGCCTTTGGTTTGTTATAATGAAAATATGAAAAAATTGGGGATACTTTTGGGGTTTTTGTTATCGGGATGTGCTTATCATAATCCTTTGGATAAAGCCGATTTTCGTTTTCAAACACTCAATACACCGCCTTATATTTTATCCAGTTGGTATCATATCAATCAACGGGGCAATCCTTTGACCGTCTATGTAGAAAAGCCCGTTTTGGATGATGAAATGCGCAAACTGGCCGTGCGTGATAAATCGGATAACGTGGCCTATGTGGGCCGTCCGTGTCAGTACTTTCAAACGGATATCTGTCAACAGGAAATTCCTTTGGCGCAATCCGATAATGCTGTCCGTCAGGCAATTCGCCAATTGCAAAAAAAAGCCGGCACGGATAAAGTGGACGTGAAAGGATTAGAATGATTTGGATTTTGGCCGATGATCGTGCGGGAAATGTGAACCAGTTATTGGGTATTGCTGAAAGTTTGAATCAACCCTTTGAACGCAAAGATATTCGCTATAATAAATGGGTGAAATTACCCAATTTTTTGCGTGGTTCCACTTTTATCGGTATTACAAAAGAATCACAAAAAGCATTAAAGGGGCCTTGGCCCAAAGTGGTATTAAGTGCCGGTCGGCGTTCCTTTCCTGTGGCTTTGGCCATTCGGCGTTTATCGGGGGGAAAAACCAAAGTGGTTCAATTGATGAGCCCCGGTAAATGTGGTGAAAAAAAATGCGATTTGTTGATTTTGCCCATTCATGATGAATATAAAGGTAATGCCAAAAACGTTATGCAGGTGGTTGGAACACCCCATCGTGTCAGTGTGCAAAAATTGGTGGATGAAAAAAAACATTGGCAAAGTAAATTGAAAAAATATCCCGCGCCCCGTGTGGGGTTGATTGTGGGTGGTGCCACCAAAGATAAACCATTCACATCTGAAATGGCCGAACGGTTGGTGTGTGATACTTTAAAATTAAAGCCCAAAAGTTTATTGATAACAACATCCAGACGCACCCCAAAAGAAGTGATATCCGTTTTGCGTGAAAAATTACCTGAACCCAAGTTTTTTTACACCTTTGGTGATTCGGGGGAAAATCCTTATTTTGGTATTTTATCCATGTCGGATATGATTGTGGTGACGGGGGATTCTATGTCCATGTGTACGGAATGTTGCGCCACGGGTGTTCCTGTGTATATTTTTGCCCCTGAACAAATGATTGGCAAAAAACATGCCCGCTTTCATCAATCGTTATATCATCAAAACTATGCCCGACCTTTGGGGAAAAAGGGGGTGCAACCCAAGGGGCGTTTAAATCCGGCACCTGAAATTGCCCAACGTATTCAAAAGGAGTTTTTATGAAAGTTGTTTTATCCAAAATTGACACCAACGAGGCCTTAAATAAATTATACACGGCCTGTCGCACATGTTATAATGCCGGCCGGCCCGAGGATATGTATGCCACCGTGGATGAAATAACCCCTGAAAACAAAATCAAGCTGTTATCGGCCGTGATTCGTTCGGGGCATCATTCGGTTTTGGAACACCAAACACTTACTTTTTTTATCAGCGGTGTTTCCCGTGCCTTGACACATCAATTGGTGCGTCATCGGATTGCCAGCTATTCTCAACAAAGCCAACGCTATTGTGAATTTAAAGACGGTCAGTTTGAATATGTCATACCGCCTAAAATCAAAAGCAATCCTGAGGCTTTGGCTGTGTTTGAACAGGCTATGCGACAAGATGTATCGGCCTATGAAAAGCTGATTTCATTGGGTTTGCCGGCCGAAGATGCTCGATCTGTGTTGCCTCAGGCCTGTTGCACCAATATCGTGGTCAGTATGAATATCCGTTCTTTTATGCATTTTTGTAATGAAAGATTATGCACTTGCGCTCAATTGGAAATTCGTCAGTTGGCTCAACAAATGGCCAAATTGGCGGGCGAAGCGATGCCGTTTTTAAAGCCTTATTTTGTGCCCAAATGTGAAATGTTGGGATATTGCAACGAATCCGCCAAACGTTCATGCCACCGCCGACCGACTTTTGACGAATTGACAGATAAAAAGGATTCGTAAATCCGCTTGACAAGGGTGATAAATTATGCTAGTGTGGGGATAAGCAAAGAAAATAGGAGGCTATTTAAAATGTGTTTAAACCACGGTAAAGGTATAAATAGATGGACCTTGTACACACACACACACACATTTAATTTTGAATATTAAGTTGTGCGCCAGCACAACTGACCCACTGTATGACAAATACAGTGGGTTAAACTGTATTTGTCATTCCACCCCCAAAGTGTCATTCTCGGACTTGATCCGAGAATCCATTTCCACTCTGTCATCTTCGTGCTTGACACGAAGATCCATAGAATCAAATCCTTATGGATTCCCCATCAAGTGGGGAATGACAAAAGGTAATTACTGTCTTAACATTTAACGAAAGGAACTAAAATTTAAAAATTATATTAATGATGAGCGTTGTTAGCGAAGAATTTAGATAATTTAAATTTTAATGCCTGAACAACAAAAACAATTTTTACAAATAATTTAAATAGAAAGGAGAAA
>SUVA01000008.1 GCA_015062245.1 Alphaproteobacteria bacterium | reverse complement strand
CAGTCGTGTTGGTGGCAATATTTGTTGTATTGGTTGAAATATTTCCTTGTGCTGTTGTCATATCGCCTTGCAAATTTGTGATATTTGTTTCGGCTGTATCTAAGCGTGTGTCCAAATCACCGATAGCAGTCGTGTTGGTGGCAATATTTGTTGTATTGGTTGAAATATTTCCTTGTGCTGTTGTCATATCGCCTTGCAAATTTGTGATATTTGTTTCGGCTGTATCTAAGCGTGTGTCCAAATCACCGATAGCGGTCGTGTTGGTGGCAATATTTGTTGTATTGGTTGAAATATTTCCTTGTGCTGTTGTCATATCGCCTTGCAAATTTGTGATATTTGTCTCAGCGGTATTCAAACGAGTGTCTAAACCTGTAGTTGTTGCTGTCGTGGCATATCCGGTTAAATCAACTTCGGCTGTGGCGGTTCCGTCGGTGATGGTATAATTTGTTGAGCCATCACTTAATGTTCCTTCAATGTCTGTCAAATTGACGGTTGCTGCATTGGCACCTGTGGCAATCAAGGTGACCATGGCACCCATCAATACGGCACGATACATTTTGGATAATTCCCGAATGGCGGTTTTGGATAATTTTAACATATTTTCCCCTTTCTAAAAAAACGTTTTTGGATGTGATACATCTATCCCTATGTGTTCAGTTTAATTGTCCTAAAACAAAAGTCAAGCAAAAAAATCACTTTTTTTCATTTTTTTAATAAAAATTTTTCTTGCATTTCAATTTGCTTTTTGGTATAATGCCTTTGTTCATCCCATGGTGGGGTGGATAATTCACATGCGGGAAAGTCCGATGGTTTGTGTTGAATCAGTTCAGGATTTCCAGTGTAATCAAAAGGTTATGCTCTTCCCGCAGAGGTTTAACTGGAAAAAAGAAAGGATTAAAAATGTCTCTTCCAAATATTACTATGCGCCAGCTGATTGAAGCCGGTGTTCACTTTGGTCATAATGCCCGTCGTTGGAATCCCAAGATGGCGCCCTTTATTTATGGTGTGCGTGATAATGTGCATATCATGGATTTGGGTCAAACTGTGCCGAATTTATACCGTGCTATGGAAGCCGTGCGTGATGTGGCCGCCAAAGGTGGTAAAATTTTGTTTGTTGCCACAAAGGCTCAGGCTCAACAGGTGGTGGCTGATGCTGCTAACCGTTGTGGTCAATACTATGTCAATAAACGTTGGTTGGGTGGTATGTTGACAAACTGGAAAACCATTTCTGCCAGCATCAAACGTTTGAAAGATATTGACGCCCGTATGGAAAAAGACGGTTTTGCCGGTATGACCAAAAAAGAAAAATTGAACATTGAACGTGAACGTGAAAAGTTGAATGCTTCTTTGGGTGGTATCCGTGATATGAACGGTCGCCCTGATTTGGTCTTTATCATTGACTTGGTGAAGGAAGATTTGGCCGCTGCCGAAGCGAAAAAATTGGGTATTCCCGTGATTGCGATTTGCGATTCTAACGCCAATCCTGACGGTATTATGTATCCGATTCCCGGTAATGATGACGCCTCTAAGGCCATTCAATTATACTGTGATTTAATCAGTGGTGCTGTTTTGGATGGTATTCAGGCTGAATTACAGGCTGCCGGTGTAGACGTCGGTGCAGCTGTGGAAGCCCCAGAAGTGAAGGCTTAAAAATAAACAAGGTCAGTCCGAATGGAAAAAAGTGAAATAAAACGTATTTTATCAGCTCCTATTTCTTTTGTGCGTGAATCTACACAAAAGGAGTCAGAGATTTTTCAGGATAAAAAAAATGCGTGGTTTTATACATTTGGATTGGCCTCAGGGCAAGAATTTGTTGGGGCTTTATTTGATATAAAGGAGCCTCATGTCAATTTTCGGCCGGTTCCGGAACATAACCTTCTTCCTAACTTAAAGGAAATTTTGTGGGGATATGATTGTCAGATCTATTTTGGTGGTCCTGGCCCCAGTGACAGACGCTTGATGAAAGTGCTTGTCGTAAAAGGTGTGTCCGATTCAGAACGTGAATTTTATGAAGAATGTCTAGGGGCTAAAGGCAGGGAAAGACTTATCAAATATACAGATAAAGGAATAGAAAGCTATATTGGAATTGCAAGAAACCAATTTGATGAATCTCGTTCTCTATTAAAATCTCATTCATTGCGGGATACAGCACTTGAATTGAAAAAAAATCTAATTAGACAAGCAGAAGCTTCAAAGGCTATTTCTGTTGCTGAAAAGACCTTGGCTTATCATAAAGATAAATTGGCAACTGCTCAGGAAAAATTAAGGCAAATTTTAACCTCTAAAAAAGAGGGAAAATTAATTCAACAAAAACTTAAAGAAAGGAGACAAAATGGTTGAAATTAATGCAAAATTAGTCGGTGAATTACGTGAAAAAACCGGCGTTGGTATGATGGAATGCAAAAAGGCTTTGGTTGCCTGTGAAGGTGATTTGGAAAAAGCCATTGACTTTTTGCGTAAAAAAGGTGTGGCTGTGGCCGAAAAGAAAGCTGGTCGTGTGGCCAATCAAGGTTTGGTCGGTTTGGCTGTTCGTGGTAATAAAGGGGCTGTTGTTGAATTAAACTCAGAAACAGACTTTGTGGCCAAAAACACAGACTTCCAAGCTTTTTTGAAACAGGTTGTTGATTTGGCTTTGGATAACGGTAAAGACATTGAAACATTGAAAACGGCTGATTTAAATGGTAAATCTGTCCAAGATACTTTGGTTGATTTGATTGCCAAAATCGGTGAAAATATGTCTTTGCGCCGTGTGGCCGTTGTGGAAGGTGAAACAGTCGTTCCTTATATCCACACAATGACCAGCGAAGGTTTGGGTAAAATCGGTGTGTTGGTGGCCTTGTCCGGTGCTAATGCGGCCGAAGTTGGTAAAAAAGTGGCCATGCATATTGCGGCTTCTGCACCTAAATTCTTGGCAATTGCTGATGTGGATGCTGATACAGCCAATCACGAACGTGAAATTTTTGCTGAACAGGCCCGTGCCAGTGGCAAGCCCGAAGCCATTATTGAAAAAATGGTTGAAGGTCGTATGCGTAAATTCTATGAAGAAGCCGTTTTGTTGGAACAGGCTTTTGTTATGGATCCGGATAAAAAGGTCAAAGATGTTGTGGCCGAGGCCGGTTGTTCAATCACTTCTTTCGTTCGTTACAATTTGGGCGAAGGTATTGAAAAGAAACAAGAAAACTTTGCCGAAGAAGTGGCAAAACAAATGGGCTAATTAGGGTAGGGGCTGGGAAAGCCTGCCCCCCCTTTTTTTTAAAGCAAGGAGGAAAAAATGTCACAAACAGAGAAAGAAATTTATGGGATTTTGGACAGAAAAGTTTTTTTTGTGCGAGAATCCACAGATAAAGAAAAAGAACTCTTTCCAGACAAGAAGGAAGGGGGATTCTTTACTTTTGCACTGGAATCGGGTCAAAAGTTTGTGGCCAATTTTTCCGAAGAAGGAATAGGCCGTAAGAATAGAATTATGACTTTTCGTCCTTTAAATAAAATGGTGAAAGGGTTGAAGCAATTTTCTTGGCAATTCCCACATTTCCCTTCTTTAAACTGTGTAGATCTCAATTGTAGGTTTGAAAATGGGACCCCAGATGAAGAACAAGCTTTTTGTATGGGGGCCCTTATATCACAGCGTGGGGAGCTTGGTTTTAAGCAGGCTAATCCCAACTTATTTATGATAAAGGCTTTGTCTGTTTCATCAGCCTATTTTCTTACTTTAAAAGCACAAAAGAGGCTTTCGAAGGTTTTGATACCAGAAATTCAAAGAAAACAAAAAACAAGATAAGGAGGAAAAAATGGATTTTAATACGATTAAAACAACAATGCAATTGGCTGTGGCCAAAGCTCAGGAATCTTTGCGTCATGATTTTGCTGGTCTTCAAACAGGTCGTGCCACAACGGCATTGTTGGACGGTATTTTTGTGGATGCTTATGGTTCAAAGGTGCCTTTGAATCAGGTTGGTGCGGTCAGCGTGCCTGAGGCCAGAATGTTATCCGTAACCGTGTGGGATAAAAGTCAGTTAAAGGCTGTGGAAAAGGCGATTGTTGAGGCTAATTTGGGTTTGAACCCGATGAATGATGGTCAAATGATTCGTATTCCTATTCCGCCGTTGTCCGAAGAACGCCGTAATGAAATTATCCGTATTGCCAATCGTTTTACCGAAGATGCTCGTGTGTCGGCCCGTAATGCCCGTCGTGAAGCTTTGGATTCTTTAAAGGCTTTAAAATCTTCTATGCCAGAAGATGATTTTAAACGTTATGAAAAAGAAATCCAAGAATTGACCGATAAAGCCATTGAGGCAATGGATGCAAAATTAAAAGAAAAAGAATCAGAATTAAGAGAGGTTTAAGATGGTTGAAACAGCTCAAGAGCAAACTGTTCCCAAACATATTGCTATTATTATGGATGGTAATGGGCGTTGGGCGCAAGAAAAAGGATTGCCCCGTACGGCGGGTCATAAAGCCGGTGGGGAAAATATCCGTCCTGTTTTGGAACATGCTAAGGCCAGAGGTGTTAAATATGTTACATTGTTTGCTTTTTCTGCTGAAAACTGGAATCGTCCCAAACCGGAAGTGAAATATCTTTTAGATTTATTTCGCAAATACTTATTTGGCGATATTAAAGAATTACAAAAAGAAAAAGTTCGTGTTTCGTTTATTGGATCGCGTGAAAAATTTTCATCGGATTTGGTGGAAAGAATGCGTGAAATAGAACGTGAAACGGAACAATATGATGATTTTCATGTTGTTTTGGCGTTATCTTATGGCGGGCGTCAAGATTTGATTGAAGCTGTCAAACGGATTGCTTTGGATATTCGTGAACATAAGTATTTAATTTCAGCCATTGATGAAGAAAAAATCAATGATTCTTTGTCAACGCATGGTATTCCTTACCCTGATTTGGTGATTCGCACCAGCGGTGAACAGCGCATCAGTAATTTCCTTTTGTGGGAAATGGCCTATGCTGAACTTTATTTTACGCCGATTTATTGGCCTGATTTCAATGAGCAGGATTTGGATATCGCCATTGAGGCTTTTGGCCGAAGAAATCGTCGTTTTGGCGGATTAAAATAGCAAAATCGGATTACTAAATACTAAAATTAAAATGCGCTTGCCAAAAGGTGGGCGCATTTTTTTCTTGCAAAAATAATTTTAATAAGTTAGATTATGAAAAGTAAGGAGATTAATATGAAAAAGATATCGCAATTTGGTCGCACAATGTTGGAAACAAAATCGCCTTTTGCTGATTGATTTAAGGGGGTGGTGTAAAAGCCACCTCTTTTTTGTGAAAAATCTTATAAAAAGTGCTTGACAAGTGGGGAAAACTAGGGTATAATATCTCTACTTGTTTGATACTTTCGGGGGCTTTTTGGAAAAGGTTTGCCAGGAAAATCAGGAAGTTATATCTTTTAAATTCAAACACTTATGAATTTATCAGATGAAAATTAGCGCTTTTGTCCGCCTGAAATAGGTTGATGAGAGATTTTTTTGTGAATAGGTAGAAAAAGGAAAAAAGAAAGATGCCTACAATTAACCAACTTATCCGTAAATCACGGAAAGCAGTGGAAAAGCGGAATAAAGTTCCTGCTTTGAAGGCGTGCCCCCAAAAACGTGGGGTTTGTACGCGTGTTTATACAACAACCCCGAAAAAGCCAAACTCGGCTTTACGTAAAGTCGCCCGTGTGCGTTTGACAAACGGTTTTGAAGTGACTTCCTATATTCCCGGTGAAGGACATAACTTGCAAGAACACTCCGTCGTGATGATTCGTGGCGGCCGTGTGAAGGACTTGCCTGGTGTTCGTTACCATATTATTCGCGGTACGCTGGATACTCAAGGCGTTGCCAATCGTAAACAAGCCCGTTCTTTGTACGGTGCTAAACGCCCTAAATAAGGAGAAGATACTATGTCACGCAGACATGCAGCTATTAAACGCGAAGTGGTGGCCGATGCCAAGTATAATGATATCGTTGTCGCCAAATTTATGAATTCTTTGATGTTGGCCGGTAAAAAATCCGTTGCAGAAGCTATTTTGTACGGTGCTATGGCTCAATTAGAATCAAAAATCCAAAAACCTGCTTTGGAAATTTTTAAAACAGCTTTGGATAATGTGAAACCTCAATTAGAAGTTCGTTCTCGTCGTGTAGGTGGTGCTACATACCAAGTGCCGACAGAAGTGCGTGCTGATCGTCAACAAGCTTTGGCGATTCGTTGGATTATCGGTGCAGCCCGTGGTCGCAGTGAACGCACAATGGAAGAACGCTTGTTTAATGAATTGCAAGATGCCTATAACAATCGTGGTACCGCAATTCGTAAACGTGAAGATACGCATCGTATGGCCGAAGCCAATAAGGCTTTTGCGCACTTTAAGTGGTAAGGGGGACACATGGCCAGAACAACTGAGATTGAAAAATATCGTAACATTGGTATTATGGCGCACATTGACGCCGGTAAAACCACAACAACAGAACGTATCTTGTACTATACCGGTAAAACACATAAAATTGGTGAAGTGCATGATGGTGGTGCAACAATGGACTGGATGGAACAGGAACAAGAACGTGGTATCACGATTACTTCTGCTGCCACCACAGCTATGTGGAAAAATCACCGCATTAACGTTATTGATACGCCGGGCCACGTGGACTTTACTGTTGAAGTGGAACGTTGCTTGCGTGTTTTGGATGGTGCTATCACCGTTTTTGACGGTGTGGCCGGTGTGGAACCGCAATCTGAAACTGTTTGGCGTCAGGCTGATAAATACGGCGTTCCCCGTATTTGCTTTGCCAATAAAATGGACCGTATCGGTGCCAACTTCTTGCGTTGTGTTGATATGATTAAAACACGCTTGGGTGCCCGTCCGATGGTCATGGCTTTGCCGATTGGTGCCGAATCTGAATTCAAAGGTATTGTGGATATCATCAATAAAAAAGCAATTATTTGGCATTCCGAAGACTTGGGGGCCACCTTTGAAGAACAAGAAATTCCCGAAGAATTAAAGGAATTGGCCGATAAATACTATAACGAAATGGTTGAAATGGCTGTTGAAATGGATGATGCGGCTATGGAAGCTTATTTGGAAGGTAATGAACCTGATTTGGAAACATTGAAAAAATGTATTCGTAAAGGTACAATTTCCAGATCATTTGTTCCGGTATTCTGTGGTTCAGCTTTCAAAAACAAAGGTATTCAGGTTTTATTAGACGCGGTGGTGGATTATTTACCATCGCCAATTGATATTCCGGCTGCCAAAGGTGTTGTTGCTGGTACAGAAACACCATATGTGTGTGAAGTTGCCGATAATAAACCATTGGTTGCTTTGGCATTTAAGATTATGAATGACCCATTTGTCGGTTCTTTGACATTTGCTCGTATTTATCAAGGTTCTATGCAAAGTGGTACTTATGTGACAAATACTGTGAAAGATGAAAAAGAACGTATCGGTCGTATGTTGTTGATGCATGCTAACCACCGTGAAGATATCAAAGAAGCTCATGCTGGTGATATCGTTGCTTTGGTGGGTATGAAAAATACAACAACAGGTGACAGCTTGTGTGGTGATGGTGCTAAGGCCATTTTGGAAAAGATGGACTTCCCTGATCCCGTTATTTCAATTGCTGTTGAACCCAAAACAAAAGCCGATATTGAAAAAATGGGCTTGGCCTTGAATCGTTTGGCTATGGAAGACCCGTCTTTCCGTGTGGCTTCAAATACAGAAACAGGTCAAACAATCATCAGTGGTATGGGTGAATTGCACTTGGAAATCATTGTGGATCGTATGAAACGTGAATTCAAAGTGGATGCTAACGTTGGTGCGCCTCAGGTGGCCTATCGTGAAACCATTTCTAAATTGTATGATGAAGATTATACACACAAAAAACAATCCGGTGGTGCCGGTCAGTTTGCCCGTGTTAAAATCAAATTTGAACCGTTGCCCGCTGGTTCCGGATTCCAATTTGAAAACGAAGTGGTTGGTGGTGCTGTTCCCAAAGAATACATTCCTGGTGTTGAAAAAGGTTTGCGTCAGGCTTTGGAAACAGGTGTCTTGGCTGGTTTCCCATGCACAGACTTTAAGGCCACGTTGTATGATGGTGCTTATCACGAAGTTGACTCTAACGTGATGTGCTTTGAAATTGCCGCCCGTGCTGCCTTCCGTGAAGGTATGGCAAAAGCCGGTCCGAAATTGTTGGAACCCATTATGAAGGTGGAAATTGTGACACCGGAAGAATACATGGGTGATATCATCGGTGATTTGAACTCACGTCGTGGTCAAGTCGGTGGTATGGATTCACGTGCGAATGCCCGTGTGATTGATGCCATGGTGCCGTTGGCCAACATGTTTGGTTATGTGGGTACTTTGCGTTCTATGAGCCAAGGTCGTGCCCAATACACCATGCAGTTCGATCATTATGCGGATGTGCCACAAATGATTGCTGATGAAATTAAAGCCAAGATGGCAGGTTAAGAAAGGTAGTTAAAAATGGAAAAAATTAGAATTCGTTTAAGAGCTTTTGATCATGGGTTGTTGGATCAATCAACCCTTGAGATTGTCAATACAGCCAAACGCACAGGGGCTCAGGTCGTTGGACCTATCCCCTTGCCAACGCGTATTGAAAAATTTACCGTGAACCGTAGTGTCCATATCGACAAAAAGTCACGGGAACAATTTGAAATCAGAACCCACAAGCGGGTGCTCGACATTATTGATCCGACACCACAAACGGTTGATGCGCTGATGAAGCTGGATTTGGCCGCCGGTGTTGATGTTGAGATTAAAGTGTAAAGGAAGAAAGACTATGCGTACAGCTGTTATCGCAGAAAAAGTCGGTATGATGGGTCTTTTCCAAGAAAACGGAGATCAAGTCCCTGTTACTGTTTTGAAAATTGACAGTACAGTTGTTGATACCCGTACTCAGGAAAAAGACGGATATACCGCTGTTCAGATTGGGTACAAAACAGCCAAAGAAAAACATTTGGCTAAGCCCCAAAAAGGACATTTTGCTAAATTAAAGCAAGAACCCAAGCGTGTATTAAAAGAATTTCGCGTTAGCGAAGATTGTTTGGTACCCGCTGGATCCGTTATCGGTGCCAATCACTTTGTCGTTGGACAATTGGTTGATGTTACCGGTGTTTCGTTAGGTAAAGGTTTTGCCGGTGTGATGAAGCGTTATAACTTCCATGGTGATAATGCAACTCACGGTGTGTCCCGTACTCACCGTTCAGGTGGTTCAACCGGTAACCGTGAATGGCCCGGTCGTGTATTTAAAAACCGTAAAATGCCTGGTCAAATGGGTAATAAACAAGTGACTGTCCAAAACTTGAAAGTTGTGGCTATTGATGAAGAACGCAACTTGGTGATGGTGCAGGGCGGTGTACCCGGTTATGACGATGGTATGGTCATTATTCAAGACGCCAAAAAACGTTCCAAACAACAAGTGGGACCTGTTCCCGCCGGTTTGAAGGTTGTGGAAGCCCCTAAGGCTGAAGCCCCCGTTCAGGAAGCGTCTGCGACAACAGAGGTAAAGGAATAATATCATGAAGTACGATGTTATTGATTTGACAAAAAAGACTGTCGGCAGTATTGAATTGAACGACAAAGTCTTCAAACAAGAAGTGGATAAGTCCGTTTTGGCCCGTACAATCCAATGGCAATTGGATGGTCGTCGTCAAGGTTCTCACGCTACAAAAGACGTGGGTGATGTCCATGGAACAGGTAAAAAACCCTTTAAACAAAAGGGAACAGGTCGTCACCGTCAAGGTGTGAAAACAGCCCCAGGTATGTATCATGGTGGTGTTGCTTTTGGTCCGGTTGTGCGTTCACACGCTTATGGTTTGACCAAAAAAGTTCGCGCTTTGGCTATGAGAATGGCTTTGTCGGAAAAGGTTTTGGAAAACAAATTGTTCATTTTGGATGATATGTCTGCCAAAAAACCTTCCACCAAAGACTTCCAAAAAGCTTTTGATGCTAATAAATGGGATTCTATCTTGTTTGTTGGTGGCGAAAAATTGGATGAAAATTTTGCTTTATCAGCCCGTAACATTGTCAATGTTGACGTGTTGCCGGTTCAAGGAGCGAATGTGTATGATATTATGCGCCGTGATGTGTTGGTGTTATCCAAAGAAGCGGTTGAAAAACTGGAAGGACGGTTAGCCTAATGAAAAAGTCCGAACAAAAAGCATTTAATGCTGAATTGTGCGATATCATTGTTCGTCCCGTTATTACGGAAAAAGCAATGAAATCTGCCGAAAACAACCAAGTGACTTTTGTTGTGCGTGGTGAAGCCACAAAAACACAAATCAAAAAAGCCGTTGAAGGTGTTTTTGGTGTAGAAGTAAAAGCAGTGAATACATTGAACCAAAAAGGAAAAGTTAAATTGTTCCGTGGTCAAAAAGGTGTTCGCTCTGATGTGAAGAAAGCCATCGTTACTTTGGCCAAAGGTCAAACAATCGATGTGACAGCGGGGGTGTAAGATGACATTAAAAACTTATAAACCGACAACAAAAACGACACGCCATTTGATTGGTATTGATCGCAGTGAATTGTACAAAGGTTCACCTGTTAAAACATTAGTGGAAGGTAAAACATCCACTGGTGGTCGTAATAATCATGGTCATATTACTTCACGTCGTCGTGGCGGTGGTGTGAAAAAAGCCTATCGTTTGGTGGACTTTAAACGTCAAAAATTGGATATGACAGCCGTTGTTGAACGTTTGGAATACGATCCAAACCGTACAGCTTTCATTGCTTTGATTAAGTATGAAGACGGTACTCAATCCTATATTTTGGCGCCACAACGTTTGGCCGCAGGCGATAAAGTGATTGCCGCTGCAACAGCCGATATTAAACCCGGTAATGCAATGCAATTAAAGAATATGCCTGTTGGTACAATTGTGCACAACATTGAAATGCAACCTGGTCGTGGTGGTCAATTGGCCCGTTCTGCCGGTTGTTATGCTCAATTAATCGGTAAAGATGCCGGTTATGCGCAAATCCGTTTAAGCTCTGGCGAATTACGTTTAGTTCGTGCAGAATGTTTTGCAACCGTTGGTGCCGTTTCCAATGCGGATCATCAAAATACCACATTGGCGAAAGCCGGTCGTGCCCGTTGGTTGGGTATTCGTCCGTCCGTCCGTGGTATTGCCATGAACCCTGTTGATCACCCGCACGGTGGTCGTACAAATGGTGGACGTAATCCTGTTTCACCGTGGGGATGGAAGACCAAAGGTAAGAAGACTCGTAATAACAAGCGGACGAATAACCTGATTGTGCGTTCTCGTCACGCAGTCAAGAAAGCTTAAAAGGAGGCTTAAATGACAAGATCTATATGGAAAGGACCGTTTGTTGATGCTGCTTTGTTGAAAAAAGCAGAAAAAGTCAAAGCATCCGGTCGTCATGAACAAATCAAAACGTGGTCCAGACGTTCCACAATTTTGCCCGATTTCGTGGGTTTGACTTTTACCGTCTATAATGGTCATAAGTTTATCCCTGTTTTGGTCAGTGAGAATATGATTGGACATAAATTTGGTGAATTTGCGCCGACAAGAACCTTCGCGGCTCATACTGCGGCAGATGCGAAAGCCAAAAAGGAGTAAAAAATGGTAGCAAGTAAAAAACAAGTAAAAGCTGTTGCTCGGACAATTCGTATTTCTCCGCAAAAGCTGAATTTAGTGGCCGAAACCATTCGTGGTTTGAAAGTTGACAAAGCTTTGGCTCAATTGACATTTTCACGCAAACGTGCAGCTGTTGATGTTAAAAAATTATTGACCGCTGCCATTGCCAATGCCGAAAATAATTTTGGTATGGATATTGACAACTTGGTCGTGGCTGAAGCTTATGTCGGTAAAGCTATGGTGATGAAACGTTGGCACGCTGCTGCCAAAGGTTCAGGTCATCGTATTTTGAAACCATTTTCAAATTTGACCATTGTGGTTAAAGAAGCTGAAGCTAAAAAAGAAACAACTAAGAAGGAGGCAAAATAATGGGACAAAAAGTTAATCCGATTGGTTTGCGTTTAGGGGTGAACCGTACTTGGGATTCTCGTTGGTTTGCCGATGGGGATTATGCCGAATTGTTGTTGGCAGATCTGGAAATGCGTAAATTCTTGGAAAAGAAATTGGCTGCTGCCGGTATCAGTCACATCGTGATTGAACGTCCGGCCAAAAAAGCCCGTGTAACAATTTATTGTGCACGTCCCGGTGTGATTATCGGTAAAAAAGGTCAAGACATTGAAACCTTGAAAAAGGAATTGACCAAAATGGCCGGTAATAACGAAGTCAGTGTCAATATCGTGGAAATTCGCAAACCCGAAACAGATGCAAAATTGGTGGCCGAAAACGTGGCTCAACAGTTGGAAAAACGTATTTCCTTCCGTCGTGCTATGAAACGTGCCGTTCAATCCGCTTTGCGTCAAGGTGCAGAAGGTATTAAAATCAGCTGTGCCGGTCGTTTGGGTGGTGCTGAAATTGCCCGTACAGAATGGTATCATGAAGGTCGTGTGCCTTTGCATACATTACGTGCGGATATTGACTATGGTCAAGCTACTGCGTTTACAACTTATGGTACTTGCGGTGTCAAAGTCTGGATTTACAAGGGTGAAATTATGGCCCACGATCCGATGGCTCAAGACAAACGCTTGAACGAACAACGTTAAGGAGAATGTACAATGTTACAACCTGCAAAAACTAAATATCGTAAAGCTTTTAAAGGCCGTATTCATGGTAAAGCCAAAAGTGGTGCGACTTTGGACAAGGGTACTTTCGGTTTGAAGGCCGAAGAACCCTGCCGTATGACATCACGTCAAATTGAAGCGGCCCGTCGTGCCATTTCTCACGCCATGAAACGTCAAGGTCGTATGTGGATTCGTGTTTTCCCGGATGTTCCTGTTTCCAAAAAACCGCCTGAAGTCCGTCAAGGTAAAGGTAAAGGTTCTGTGGAATACTGGATTTGCCGTGTGAAACCCGGTCGCATTTTGTTTGAATGTGATGGTGTCAGCGAAGCCGTGGCCCGTGAAGCTATGACATTGGCCAGTGCTAAATTGCCGATTAAAACAAGATTTGTAGCCAGAACGGCTGATGAAGAGGTGTAAAATGGAAAAATTTAAAACAATTAAAGCCAAGTCTGTTGAGGAATTAAAAGCTCAAGAACAGGCTTTACACAAAGAAGCCATGAACTTGCGTTTTCAACAAGCGCAAGGGGCTTTGAAAAATACGGCCCGTCGTCGTCAAATTCGTCGCGAAGTGGCTCGTATTAAAACCGCTATGGCTCAGGCCACAGCCTCAAAAAAGGAGAATAAATAATGCCTAAGCGTATTTTACAAGGGGTCGTTGTCAGCGACAAAATGGACAAGTCTGTTGTTGTTCAGGTGGAACGCCGAGTGATGCATCCCGTGTATAAAAAGTACATCAAGCGTTCGCAAAAATATACGGCGCATGATGAAAAAAATCTGCATAAAGTCGGTGACAATGTGCGGATTCAAGAGAGTCGACCCTTGTCCAGAACAAAACGCTGGACGGTGGTTGAAGATTAACAACCTAAATGAAAGGTGAACTATGATTCAGGTTGAAACAAATCTTGATGTAGCTGATAACTCCGGTGCCCGGAAAGTTCAGTGTATTAAGATTCTTGGCGCTGCCGGTCGTCGCTATGCTTCCGTCGGAGATGTGGTTATCGTTTCCGTCAAAGAAGCTGTGCCCCGTGGTAAGGTCAAGGAAGGTGAAGTACAACGTGCATTGATCGTGCGTACGAAAAAAGAAATTCATCGTAAAGATGGTTCTGCTATTCGTTTCGATTCTAATGCCGCTGTGTTAGTCAGTAAAGATGGCGAGCCAATTGGAACACGTATCTTTGGTCCGGTGACACGTGAATTGCGTGCTGCTGGTTTTGTTAAAGTTATGTCTTTGGCTCCGGAGGTCTTATAATGTTAAAGTGTAGATTGAAAAAAGGCGATAAAGTCATTGTTATTGCTGGAAAAGATAAAGGCAAAACAGGCGAAATTACCAAAGTTTTGGTAAAAGAAAGCAAAGTTTTGGTTTCCGGTATCAACATGGTGAAACGTCATACAAAGCCGACACAAGAAAATGCCGGTGGTATCATTTCAAAAGAAATGCCCATCCACATTTCCAACGTGGCTTTCATTGATCCGAAAACATCCAAAGCAACTCGTTTGGGTATCAAAATGGACAAAGACGGACACAAAGTTCGTGTGGCCAAAAAATCCGGTGAAGTTGTGGATAAATAAGGAGGAATAAATGGAAACAAGATTACATAAACAGTATGAAGAAGTCATTGTTCCTGCTTTGATCAAGGAATTTGGCTATAAAAACAAAATGGAAGTTCCCAAATTGACAAAGATTGTCTTGAATATGGGTGTTGGTGAAGCAACCGAAGACAAAAAAGCCATTGAGGGTGCTGTGAAGGATATGCAGGCGATTGCCGGTCAAAAACCCGTTATCACTCATTCCCGTAAATCCATCGCTTCTTTTAAATTGCGTGAAGGTATGCCTGTTGGCTGTAAAGTGACCTTGCGTCGTGAAAAGATGTATGAATTTTTGGATCGTTTGATTACGATGGCTATGCCCCGTATTCGTGACTTCCGTGGTATTTCCGATAAAAGCTTTGACGGTCATGGTAACTATGCCATGGGTATCAAAGAACAGATTATCTTTTTGGAAATCAATTATGATGCCGTGGATGCAATCCGTGGTATGGATATCGTGATTGGTACAACCGCCAAAACAGACAAAGAAGCAAAAGCTTTATTGGCTGGTTTCGGTATGCCCTTTATGAAGGAAGGAAAATAATCATGGCAAAATTATGTCAAATTAATCGTAATAAAAAACGCGAAGAAATGGTTGCCAAATATGCAACTAAACGTGCTGCTTTAAAGGCTGTTATTGCCGATAAAAATTCTTCTGATGAAGAAAAGTTTGAAGCAACATTGAAACTCGCAAAGTTACCTCGGAACTCTTCCAAAGTTCGTGTTCACAACCGTTGTGAATTGACAGGTCGTTCCCATGGTTTTTACAGAAAATTAAAACTCAGCCGTATTCAACTGCGCAAACTGTCCAATGAGGCTCAGGTGCCCGGTATGAAAAAATCGAGCTGGTAAGGAGAAGAAATTATGTCTATGACAGATCCTTTAGGTGATATGCTGACCCGCCTGCGTAATGGTGGGATGGCTAACAAAGAAACCGTTACGGTTCCGGCTTCCAATTTGCGTGCCAGCGTTTTGGATGTTTTGAAACGTGAAGGTTATATTCGTGGCTATGAACGTGTGAATGTTCGCAAAAACATTGATGAATTCAAAGTCGAATTGAAATACTATGACAATCAACCGGTTATCAAGGAAATCCAACGTGTTTCCACACCGGGGCGTCGTGTGTATTCCAAAGTGAAAGATTTGCCCAAATTTTATAACGGATTGGGAATCTATGTTTTGTCAACCCCGTCAGGTGTTATGTCTGACCATGAAGCTCGTCAAGCCAATTTGGGTGGCGAAGTTTTGTGTAAAGTGTTCTAAGGAGGTTTTAAGATGTCTAAAATTGGAAAACATCCTGTTGTTGTACCGGCTGGTGTGACTGCCACTTTATCAGATGATGAAATCACCATCAACGGAAAATTGGGAACATTGAAAACACATATTTTATCAGGTGTTTCAGTGGAATCCAGCGAAGGTTTGTTGACCGTTAAACCCTTGCATGATACAAAACAATCTCATGCTGCTTGGGGTACAATGCGTGCAAACATTGCCAATATGATTAAAGGCGTTACAGAGGGTTTTTCTCGTAAAATGGAATTAATCGGTGTTGGTTATCGTGCTCAGGTGTCAGGTCAAAAATTAAAGTTGACATTAGGCTTTTCTCATGATATAAATTATGAGTTGCCCGCAGGGGTGAAGGCCGTTGTGACGGATCAAACAAAATTGGAATTGACCAGTGCTGATAAACAATTGGTGGGTCAAGTTGCCGCTGAGATTCGTTCCTATCGTAAGCCCGAACCTTACAAGGGTAAAGGTATAAAATATGCGGAAGAAACAATCTTGCGCAAAGAAGGTAAAAAGAAATAAGGAAGTAAGACAATGGAAAAAATTACTGCATTTGAACGTCGTAAAAATCGTGTCCGCTTTGCTATCAAGCAAAAAGGAAGCGGTCGTATACGTTTGTGTGTCAATCGTTCCGAACGCCATATTGAGGCGCAATTGATTGATGATAAAAAAGCAATTACATTGGTTGCTGCTTCCTCCAAGGAAAAAGATTTTAAAGCCAAAGGTTCAACAGTTGACGGTGCCAAATTGGTTGGTCAAATGATTGCTGAACGTGCTTTAAAAGCCAAGGTAAAAGAAGTTGTCTTTGATCGTGGTGCCTATAAATTCCATGGCCGTATTAAGGCTTTGGCCGAGGCTGCACGTGAAGCTGGTTTATCTTTTTAAGGAGTTGATATGACAGAAGAAAAAATTGAACAAGCCGCTCAAACAGCTGAAAAAGAAGTTGTTGCAAAGGCTGAAAAATCCGAGAAAAAACGTGCACCACGTAAACGTGAAAATCGTGAAGACAAACCAATGGATGAATTCATTGATCGTGTTGTTCACATCAATCGTGTTTCAAAAACAGTGAAGGGCGGACGTAATATGTCTTTTGCCGCTTTGGCTGTGGTTGGTGATAAAAAAGGCCGTATTGGTTTTGCTCATGCAAAAGCCAAGGAAGTGCCTGATGCTATTAAAAAAGCCACAGAATTGGCACGTCGTAAATTGGTTCGTGTACCTTTGAAAGAAGGTCGTACATTGCATCACGATATGTATGGACATTTTGGTTCCGGTAAAGTGATTTTGCGTACAGCTCCGGCTGGTACGGGTATCATTGCCGGTGGTCCGATGCGTGCTGTTTTTGAAGTGTTGGGTATTCAGGACGTGGTTGCCAAGTGCACAGGTTCATCCAATCCTCATAACATGATTCGTGCGACTTTTAAGGCTTTGTTGGACGAAGCTGCTCCACGTCATGTGGCTGCTCGTCGTGGCAAAAAGGTCAGTGAAATTGTTGGCCATCGTGAAGAAACAGTGGCTGAATAAGGAGAATCAAAATGAAATTAAATGAAATTCGTGATAATAAGGGTGCCCGCAAATCTTTAATGCGTGTTGCCCGTGGTTATGGTTCCGGTAAGGGACGTACAGGTGGTCGCGGTATCAAAGGTCAGAAATCCCGTACAGGTGTTTCTATCAATGCCTTTGAAGGCGGTCAAATGCCCGTCTATCGCCGTTTGCCGAAACGCGGTTTTGTGAATATTTTCCGTAAATCTTTTTCCGAAATCAATTTGGGTGATTTGCAAAAAGCCATTGACAATAAAGTGTTAAAGGCTGATACCGAAATCAACGAAGTTGTTTTGATGGAAGCGGGAATGATTAAGAAAGTCAAAGATGGTGTTCGTTTGTTGGGTAAAGGTGAATTGAAAACCAAATTGACAATCAAAGTCGTTGGTGCTACAAAATCTGCCATTGAAGCTGTTGAAAAGTTGGGTGGTAGTGTGATTGTGAATCCAATCAAAAAGACGGTTTTGGAAAAAGGAAAGAAAACTTCCAAAAAAGAACCGGCTAAAAAAACAACAAAAAAAACAAAATAATTGAAAGGGGAGAGTGAGTTATGGTTTCAATGTCAGAAAAAATGGCAAAAGGTGTGAATTTTTCAGCTTTTTCAAAGGCAACGGATTTGCACAAGAGGTTATGGTTCACTCTCCTTGCAATTATTGTTTTTCGTTTGGGAACATATATTCCTTTTCCGGGAATTAATCCAAGCGTTTTGAACGAGTTTTTTAATGAAAATCAGGGCGGTTTAATCGGGATGTTTAACGCCTTTACGGGTGGCGCTTTATCCCGTATGTCTATTTTTGCCCTGAATATTATGCCTTATATTTCGGCCAGTATTATTATTCAATTGGCTGCCAGTGTGTTCCCAAGTTTGATTGCCTTGAAAAAAGAAGGCGAGGCGGGAATGCGTAAAATGCAACAATATACACGCTCTTTGACCATTTTGATTACAGTTGTTCAGGCCTATTTTATGGCTTTAGCTTTGGAACGTGGAAATGCAGTTATTATGTCTAATTATGGATTGTTTGAATTATCCACGGTTGTTTCTTTGTTGGGTGGCACGATGTTTGTTGTGTGGTTGGGTGAACAAATGACAGCCCGTGGTGTCGGAAATGGTACATCTATTTTGATTATGGTTGGTATCGTTGCAAACATTCCGATGGCTTTGATGCGTATTTTGGAAGACAATAAAGCCGGTTCTCTTTCGGGTTTGGCCGTAATGGGGATTTTAGCAATGATTTTTGCGGTTGTTTATTTGGTTGTTTTGTTTGAAACGGCTCAACGCCGTATTGTGATTCAATATCCCAAACATCAAATGGGTGGCCGTGTGGTGCAGGGAGTGAGTTCTCATTTGCCATTGAAAATCAATCCGACCGGTGTGATGCCGCCGATTTTTGCCAGTGCTTTGTTGGCCATTCCTGTGGGTATTGCGCAATATTTTTCCAAAACAGGTGAGTCTGATTTTTGGAATAAAACAGCTTTATTGTTGACACCAGGACAATGGGTTTATGTTGTGACATTTGCTGTTTTGATTGTGTTTTTTACATTCTTTTATACAGGTGTTCAATCAAACCCGAAAGAAACAGCTGAAAACTTGAAACGTCAAGGTGGTTTTGTGGCGGGGATTCGTCCGGGTGAAAATACAGCCAAATATTTGGATTATGTGATTACACGTTTGACTGTTTTGGCGGCTATTTATTTGACATTCTTGTGTATTTTGCCTGAATTTTTGATTGCCACATTTAAGATTCCCTTCTTTTTGGGCGGAACAACGTTGTTGATTGTTGTGTCGGTTATTTTGGAAACATTTAACCAAACTCAATCACACTTGTTGGCTTATCAATACGAAGGTTTAATTAAAAAAGCGAAATTAAGGGGGCGCTTTTAATGACAGCAAAAAATTATAAACATATTGTGATGGTTGGACCTCCCGGTTCAGGGAAGGGGACTCAGGCGGCAATCTTGGCTGAAAAATTGCAAATTACAACCATATCGGCTGGTGAGTTGTTGCGTGCCGAGGCTCGGACAGGTTCGGAATTGGGTAAGCAAATTGCAGCCAGAATTGATTTTGGAAAGATGGTTCCGCCGGAAATTATCGTTCGTGCCATGTTACAGGAAATTGCCAAGCCGGAAAATAGTGCCGGTTATATTATGGACGGTTTCCCTCGTTCTATGGAGCAGGTCGGTTTGTTTGACGAAGCAATTTCATCTGAACCATATAATCATCAAAATTTGCAACCGGATTTGGTTTTGCTTTTACAAGTGCCGGATGAATATATCTATGATCGCATTTTGGGGCGCAGTCAATGTAAAAATTGCGGTGAAATGTATCATGAAAAGTTTAAAACGCCAAAAGTGTTCGGTGTATGCGATCGCTGTGGCGCAAAAGAATTTACAAAACGGGCAGACGACACCTATGAAACGGTGGTATCTAGACTCTGCACATACCGTTCTGTAACAGCTCCCATTATACCATACTACGAAGAAAAGGGGCTATTGAAGTGCATTGATGGGACGGGACCCATCAGTGTTGTGAGTGAAAAAATCAGAAAGGTAGTAGGCTATTAATTTTATCTTGACAAACAACGAAAATTAGAGTATAATTCCCAATCGTTGGTTGCAAGCATTGGCCGAAAGGCATAAAATGGCTTGTTATTTTTTATAATATAATGGAGAATGAACCTTGGCTCGTATTGCTGGTGTAAATATTCCGACAAACAAATTGGTAAATATTGGTTTGACCTATATTTACGGTATTGGCCGGAAAACTGCAGATGAAATCTGCAAAAAAGCAGGAATTCCTGCAACTCGTCGTGTGAATGATTTAACAGATGCGGAAACTTTAAAGTTGCGTGAAATCATTGATGCTGAATATCAAGTGGAAGGGGACTTACGTCGTGAAGTTTCCATGAATATCAAACGCTTGGTGGATTTGGGATGCTATCGTGGTTTGCGTCACCGTAAGAAATTGCCGGTGCGTGGACAACGTACTCATACCAATGCCCGTACTCGTAAGGGTAAAGCGATTGCTATTGCCGGTAAGAAAAAAGTGACGAAGTAAGTAGGAGTTAGTTATGGCTGAAACAAAGAAAACAAAAGTGCGTGTGAAAAAAGTATCTGCCGTCAATGGCGTTGCACATGTCAATTCAACATTTAATAATACTTTGGTAACAATTACGGATACTCATGGAAATACTGTTTCATGGTCCACATGTGGTTTGAAGGGGTTTAAAGGTTCCCGTAAATCCACACCATACGCTGCCCAAATGGCCGCTGATGATGCTGCCCGTAAGGCTGTTGAACGTGGAATGAAATCCGTGGATGTTTTGGTAATGGGCCCGGGTTCAGGTCGTGAATCCGCTTTGCGTGCATTCAATGCTGCCGGTTTAGTTGTAACGTCTATTAAGGATATCACAGGCGTACCCCATAACGGATGTCGTGCTCGTAAACGTCGTCGTGTGTAATCTTTAACAAAAGGAAAAGACAATGATGATTCAAAAAAATTGGCAAGAATTAATCAAGCCTGCCAAACAGAATGTAGAACAAATTATTCCCGGCTATAAAGCAACCTTAACTATTGAGCCTTTGGAAAGAGGTTTTGGTTTGACATTGGGTAATGCTTTACGTCGTGTGTTATTGTCCTCGTTGCAAGGCGGTGCGGTTAAGGCAATTAAAATTGCAGGCGTTCAACATGAATTTTCATCCATTGCGGGTGTTCGTGAAGATGTGACCGAAATTATTTTGAACATTAAGTCTTTGGCTTTGCGTGTTGATTCTTTGGAAGATCAACGTTTGACATTAAAAGCACAAGGTCCTTGTGTTGTTAAAGCCAAAGATATTACAGTAAATCATGCGGTTGAAGTAATGAATCCTGAATTGGTCATTTGTACCTTGGATAAAGATGCTTCTTTGGATATGGAAATGTTGGTCGGTACAGGTAAAGGTTATTATACCGCCGCCCAAAACCGTCCGGAAGAATGTCCGATTGGTTTGTTACCGATTGATTCTATTTATTCACCGGTTAAATCTGTTGTCTATAATGTTGAAAATGCCCGTGTGGGTCAACAAACAGACTATGATAAACTGACAATGACAGTTGAAACGAATGGTGTGATTTCTCCGGAAGATGCCGTGGCTTTATCCGCCCGTATCTTGCAAGAACAACTCAAACCGTTTGTAACATTTGAAGAACCGGCCGAAGAAACAATTGAAGAAAAGATTGCTGATTTGCCGTTCAATCAAAACTTGTTGCGCAAAGTGGACGATATGGAATTGTCTGTCCGTTCTGCCAACTGTTTGAAAAACGACAATTTGCGTTACATTGGTGATTTGGTGCAAAAAACAGAATCCGAAATGTTGCGTACACCAAACTTTGGTCGTAAATCTTTGAATGAAATCAAAGAATTGTTGGCTGTTTATGATTTGCATTTGGGTATGCAAATTGAAAACTGGCCACCGGAAAATTTGGAAGAATTGGCAGCTTCTGTCAATTTTGAGGACTAAAAAAACCGCCCGAGAGGTCTCGGGCGTCTGTCCTTTGCACGCGTGACGGCGGGTGGAAGGAACAGCAAACAATCCGCTTTGTCCATCAAAGCACTTTAACGAAAGGAAAGAAAAATGCGTCACGGATTTAAAAAAAGAACTTTGAACAAGAAAATCGCTCATCGTCGGGCAATGTTTGCAAACTTGGCAAACGCTTTGATTAAACACGAGCAAATTAAAACAACTTTACCCAAGGCAAAAGAATTGAGCCCAATTTTTGAAAAATTGGTGACAAAAGCCGAAGACGGTACATTACATGCAAGACGCCAATTGTTGGCTTTCCTGCGTGAAGAAAAAATGGTTGAAAAATTGATGACCGTTTTGGTGAAACGTTACGAAAAACGCAACGGTGGTTATGTGCGTGTTTTAAAAGCCGGTTTCCGCTATGGTGACAGCGCTCCTATGGCTATCGTTGAATTGGTTGACCGTGATGTGAAAGCCAAAGGTCAAGATTCCGGTAAAATTATTGAGGTTGAAACAGAAGAAAAAGTGGAAGAAAAGAAATCCGCTAAGCCTGAATTGAAAACCAAGAAAACACATACTGAAAATGCCGGTAAAATTACCGGTGCAGGTGTCGCCAAAAAGACAACCGTTATTCGTAAAACAAACACAGGTGTGTAATCCGAATTATTTTGGTTGAAATTAAAAGCCCCGAATTTTGGGGCTTTTAGTTTACTTAAAAAAGTTCTTGACATTCCCCGTAAAATATGCAAAAGTTGTGGTGTGAAAGGATAAAAATGCAACATTATACCACTTCAACTTATAGAAATAAGTCTTTGAAAAACAAGGACTTTTTACGAATGTGGGGGGGGGTATTGCCTAGCCTTATTCCATAATTTAACAAAATTTTTAACAATCTGCACGGATGGTTTTGTACCATCGGTGTTTTTTTATAACTCAAATGAAAGGAACAAAAAATGGGATTATTTGATAGATTAAAAGGATACTATACTCATATGCTTTTTATAGAAGGGGATGAATTTGAAAGGGCACTTCCAACGATGCTTGGGAATGTACCTGATGCGACATCATCCAACGCCCATAATAAAGAAATGGAAATGTTTTTATATAAGTTATTTGCAAAAAACACAGGACGCATAGCGGGTGAAGGTCTTAGACTTTTTACTGAATTTATTGAAAAAGGTTATCCTCTTGCGCAAGAATTAAATGTAGCTACTCAGGATAGTGCATTTGGAAAAATAGTTACGGCTCAACAAGTGTTAGATAATCCTTTTGCAACAGAAGAACAAAAAACAAATAATGGCCTAATAATGAGGCTTGGTTTTTCGGATTTTATCCGTGATGTTAAAAAAGTGAATTCAAAAGCAACATCTAATGATTCATTATTGGGAGAGTTAGAAGAAATGAATTCAATCGGTATACCAGAATTAGATCCTAAATATCTATCTCCAGAAGAAGGGCAACATTTTAATAAAGAAATAGCTCCTTTTTTCGGCAGGTTACAATACAGAGTAGACGATAAAAGTTCTGGACTTCCCACACCTTTAGCAAAAAAATCATTAGAGTTTTTGGAAGCATTTGCAAAAGCTGGATATCCAAGCGCCCAAGAAATGATGGGACTGATCGCTTATAATAGTGATGATAAAAAAGCACTCAATCATTGGGCAAAACAGGTGGAAAAAAATCCATTTTCAACAGAAGAGCAAAAGAAAAATGCACGCGATGATGTTAAGGATACACAAGCTTTTGTGGCTCAAACTCAAGCCAGAGGTGGTCGTTAATAATGAAAGCCCCTTCATTGGGGCTTTTTTTATTTTCTTTCAATGGGTTTGTATTTAATGCGATGTGGTGTATCGGCATCAATACCCAAACGGCGTTTGCGGTCGGCTTCGTATTCGGCATAGTTGCCTTCAAACCAAACAACACGGCTGTCGCCTTCAAAGGCCAAAATATGTGTTGCCAATCTGTCCAAAAACCAACGGTCATGTGATGTAATAACGGCGCATCCAGGGAAGTCCATCAGGGCTTCTTCCAACGCACGCAAGGTATCCACATCCAAATCGTTTGTCGGTTCGTCCAATAATAAGACGTTGGCGCCTGATTTTAACATTTTAGCCATATGCACACGGTTGCGTTCACCACCGGACAGCATGCCGATTTTCTTTTGTTGATCCCCACCTTTAAAATTAAATTGCGCCACATAGGCACGGCTGGATACCTCACGTTTGCCCAAAGTCAGCATATCGTTGCCATCGGAAATTTCCTGCCACACGGTGTTGTTGTCGTTCAAAGAATCACGGCTTTGATCTACATAGCCGAGTTTCACCGTTTCCCCAACACGGAAAGTACCTGAATCGGGTGTTTCTTGACCTGTGATAATACGCATTAAAGTTGTTTTGCCGGCACCGTTGGGACCAATAACGCCCACGATACCCCCGGCGGGCAGGTTGAAACTTAAATCATCAAACAACAACTTGTCGCCAAAGGCTTTGCTCAGTCCTTCGGCCTTTAAAACCAAATCACCCAAGCGGGGACCGGCCGGAATGACAATCTGGGCAATATCGGGGACTTTTTCGTTTGATTTTTTCAATAATTCTTCATATGCCGTGATACGAGCCTTTGATTTTGCTTGGCGTGCTTTTGGACTGGAACGCACCCATTCCAATTCTTCCTTTAATGTTTTTTGGCGTTTATCTTCGGCATTCTTTTCAATTTGCAAACGTTTTTCTTTGGCTTCTAACCACTTGGTATAGTTGCCTTCGTAGGGGATACCTTCGCCACGATCCATTTCCAAAATCCACCCCGTCACATTATCCAAGAAGTAACGGTCGTGTGTAATCATCACAACGGTATTTGGGAAGTTCTTTAAAAAGACCTGTAACCAGGCAACAGATTCGGCATCCAAGTGGTTGGTCGGTTCATCCAATAATAACATATCCGGTTTGGATAACAACAAACGACATAAGGCCACACGGCGTTTTTCACCACCGGACAGCTTTGTTACATCGGCGTCGGCCGGCGGACAACGCAAAGCATCCATGGCGATTTCTACGTTTCGTTCAAAATCCCAACCGCCCACAGCATCAATTTTTTCCTGTAATTCAGCCTGTTCGGCCAACAGTTTATCCATATCGGCATCGGGATCGGCAAAGGCATTGTTGACTTCTTCCCAACGTTTCATCAAATCCCTGACTTCGCCCACGCCATCCATGATGTTTTCTATGACGTTTTTTGTGGGGTCCAGTTGCGGTTCTTGGGGTAGGTATCCGACTTTGACGCCTTCGGCCGGCCAAGCTTCACCCGTGAAGTTGTCATCTAAGCCCGCCATAATCTTCATTAAAGTTGATTTACCGGCACCGTTGGGACCGATAACGCCGATTTTAGCGCCAGGGAAAAAGCTCAGCCAAATATGCTTTAAAACCTCTTTTCCACCGGGGAAAGTTTTGCATAAATCCTTCATTACATAAATATATTGATACGATGCCATTTTGAAATCCTTTCTTTAAATTAAAATTGGGGTTATTCTAACCGAACACCCCCAAAAAGTCAAGAGCTTTTATCTCATTTGAAACCCTTTATGGGGGAAGAATCCATGGGATGCTTCGGGTCTAAAACCAGTTATAATGATAAAAAAATTAAAAATAAAAAAATCACTTGACATACCCTCAAAAATATGCAAAAATGAAGATGTAGAAAGGATAAACATGGTATACTGTATTGCTTCAACCTCACAAAATAAGTCTTTGAAAAATAAGGTTTTTTTGTGCGTGGGGGGGGTATTGCCAAGAAAGTTAATCTGTAATTTTACAAAATTTTTGATAACCACCACCAATGGGATAACCCCATCGGTGTTTTTTTATATTTAAAAAGGAGAAAAAATGAATAAACAAGATTTATATTTAAAAATGAAAACTTTACGGGAAAAAGAAGGATATAATAGAAGTGAAGTTGTTGAAACAATGGAGATTGATGGTTTGTCAATCGAGATATACGGAAATGGTCAAGCTATTAGAAAAGAAAAAGATGGAACAACAACGGATATCTCAATTGGATTTGTGCGTGATATGGAAGGTGTGCTGAGAAGGGATTTATTAAGAGAGAGAAATGAAAGTGCCGATGGTATAAAAACAGAAAAATACTTTGATCTTAAACAAGGTTCAGAAACGCTTATCCACTCTGAACGTGAGGATAGAAAAGGTAATGTCGAGATTGAGCAAAATATTCCAGAAAGGATTGGTATAGGGCGTGATAAAAATGGTGTTTTAAAAAATAATATAAGACGTCCTGGAAAAAAACAAATTTTGTTTCGTTATGCAGATGGAAGTCGGAATTTGATACAAGAAGAAAATGGTGAAGTACAAGAAGAGTTTTCTGATGCTAAAGGCAATAAAATTGAAAAAAAATCTATTAAAAATGCATTAGATGGTAAGATTTCTGTGTTGGAGGAAATACAGACTTCTGCAGATGGTTCTAAGACCGAAAAAACTTTTAGCTTAGAGGGTAATGTATTAAGTGAAGTACACACCTCTAAAGATGGAACTAAAACCACAAAAAGAATGGATCGTAATGGAAAACTAGAAGTAGAAACAAAAATAAGCAACAATGGTGATGAAGAAGTTAAATATTACGATGATAAGGGGCAATTGGCGCTAACAACAAAAAAAGATCGTAAAGGAATGGAAGTTGAATATGATAAAGATGGAAAACTTCAAAAAGTGACTGTTAGAAAGAATGGAACAACAACAGTTCGTACGGGACTGATTGCTCGTCTTTCGGCGTTGGCTAATAGAAAGCCGAGTTATTTAAATCCAAAAGCAGGAAAATCAAGATAAACAAAAAAGGAAAGTTATGTAAGAATATTTATTGACTTTTGAGAAAATTATTGGTGTCGGAGAAACAACTTCGTATTTTGCCCAAACATCAAACGTCGCTAAATTGAAACATACAGGAAGATAAAATAAAGCCCCAGGTTGGGGCTTTATTTATAATTTAAATGGATGGATATTCCTGTCCTTTCTTTAAATTAAAATTGGGGCTATTCTAACCGAACGCCCCTTAAAAGTCAAGGTTTTAATGCTTTTTGCGTTTAAATCTGCTCAGAAAGAAGTATTTTAAAATCAGTTTTATATCCCGAACCTTTAAATTCCGATAATCAAAATCCTGATAGGGTTTGAAATAAAAGCGCCTTTTGGCTTTGTTTAAAGGTTGTGAAAAGATATTATCAAAAAATTCATAAATTTTTTGATCTGAATACTTTTCCAATGTGTTTGGCAAAAAGAGTGGTTCTTGTAAAATCTGCCAATATAATTCATCATTCGTATCAATCTCTTTGACCCGTTGCAACAAAGCATCCATATTATCAAAATCATGTGCGTTTATGAAAGCCTTCGGGTTGAAATCCAAGACAGCCAAAGGATCACCGTAATAAATGGGGATACAGTTGCTGGCAAAAGCTTCCAGTATCTTTTCGGTGGTGTATCCTGGTGCATAAGTGTTTTCGGCACAAAGGCAAAATTTATAGTTTTTTTGAAAATCAATTTTATCTGCAACAGGACCACCGACAGAATTTTTCCATTTACCGCCTGAGGCGACCGTTTTATAAGATGATAAAATTTCAAACATTTTTTCACGCACACCGTCTGTTTGTTTTGCATTTGAAATAACGGTTGAACAAAAATCACGATTAAGGGCTGATTCTTTCGTGATTGAGTCTTGGCGATTGATGGCTAAATCCAATGCTTTTTTATAGGTGGCCCACAGCGGTAATCGCATATATCTGTCGTTAAAAGAAAGATGAGAAAAACCAATGGCATAATCGCAATAGTTAAAGTTAGGAATGATGTTTTCACCTGTCCAAAAAATACGAATGCAATCCAAATCATGATGGGTATTGTCGGCCGGTGTGTAAAATAAATAGTCAGGATTATCCGAAACCTGAAAATCATATTTATCTGATAAGAGTTTTATCGGTAAAAAGTTGTTTGGATTAAAGTTATCACCAAAGGCACGAAAGCCGATTTTAACAGTTTTTGTCATTATTTTACCCTTTTGTTAAATATTGCCAACGCTTGTTTGTGGAAATATCCCAAATAATCATTCTCAAATTGTAAAGTAGGGATCCATGTATGACACTATTATCTGGATTTATATTATTCATTTGAGCATAAGATGAATATTTTAATGAAATATCAACAAGTTTATCTTTTGTTTGACGAATATATGAATCAATTTTGTTTATATCATAAAGTAGATGGTTTGAACTTTTTAATTTATTGGATAAAGTTTGAAAGTTTATAAAAAGATTTTTTTGAGGAAAGTTATCATCAATTTCTCTTTTAAATTGTTCGATCCATTCATTTATTTTTATTTCTTGGTACTTTTCAATACTTTCTGCATCACGAATTTTTGTATGTTTGATATTTAGATTGTTATCCAAAGAAATAAGATCTAACGGTGATAATTTACCCCATTTGATACTACTGGCATCAGTCGCAGGATAAATTTCTATTTGGGGCATGGAATCTTTATACCAAATCCCAAAACTGTATAACCAATCCAACCGGTTTGAAGGGTATAATCCTGATATAACTTCATGAATAATACAATTATACCCTAGTTTTAATTGCTTTTGGATGTAATTAGCACATTTTTTTAAGTTAACATTATTATCGATATTTGCGAAAGCAACAGCAGGCATAGGGTTAGTTTCAGAGCTTTTTTCGCAACGAACAACATAGTGTGAAATTTTGTACTCAGTAGCGGTTGATTCCAAAAAATCAACAATCTCAGTTACTAAAATATCTTCGTATGCTTCAAAAAAAATATTGATTAAAAAATAAGAGGAATCTTTAAAAATGTCATTTAAATGATATAAAGAATCAAACTTTTCACATCCTGTGTAATGTGGATAAGTTTTTTCAATTTCTTTTTGAAAAACGTAAGGCATTTACTTCCTTCCAGTTGATCCTAGTCCGCCAACGCCTCTTGTTGTGTCGTTTGTTTCAATTTTATCGACTTCCACAATTTCTGGGCGTACAATTGGACAAACAATGGCTTGACAAATTCTGTCACCAGGATTGACAATGAAATCTGTTTTTCCCCAGTTACTCAAAATGGTGATAAATTCCCCCCTAAAACCATAATCATAAGTGCCAATGGAATTGACTAAACCAATGCCATTTCTGGCCGCCAGTCCTGAACGGGGGCGCGTTTGAATTTCATAAGCGTTATTATCAGATTCCAATTTTAACTTAACGCCATTGGGAATAAGGGCATGTGTACCCGCTTTTACCACCATAGGTTCTTTAATGGCAGCGCGCAGGTCAAAGCCCGAATCATCCGTGTGCTTAAATCCCAAAGTCCCCCAAGCTTTATCATAATTTTCCAAATATTCTACAATCAGTTTCATTTTATATCCTTTTGTTTTATTATGGGTTTAATTTAGCAAAAAGACTCGGCTTTTGCAAGCAAAATTTTTACTTGACAAAATCTTTAAAAAAGAGTATCAAAATACCGTTTTTACAAAAGGAGAGAAAATGTTTAAAACACTTGATAATTTTGATTTTGCCGGAAAAACAGTCTTTATTCGTGCGGATTTGAATGTGCCTGCCAAAGACGGACAAATTTCCGATACAACCCGTATTGACCGTTTCGTTCCGACATTAAAATATGTTGTGGAACATGGTGGCAAAGCTGTGGTGGCCAGCCACTTCGGCCGTCCTAAAGGACAAAAGAATCCTGAATTTTCAATGGCCTTTTTGGCACCCGCTTTGGAAAAAGCCTCAGGTTTGACCGTTAAATTTGTGGATGATTGCATTGGGGCAGGGCGTGATGAAGCCGTTCGTGCCATGCAAAACGGTGATGTTTTATTGTTGGAAAACCTGCGTTTTTATGCGGGTGAAGAAAAAAATGATCGTGAATTTGCCGAAAATTTGGCCCATGGTATTGATATCTATATCAACGATGCTTTTTCAACGGCGCATCGTGCCCATGCTTCCACAGAAGGTATGGCCCATTTGTTGCCACGTGGGGCAGGGCGCTTGATGCAGGAAGAATTGGAAGCTTTGGATAAAGCTTTGGGCAATCCCGTGCATCCGGCTGTTGCCTTGGTGGGTGGCAGTAAAGTTTCCACAAAGTTGGATTTGTTGGGAAACTTGGTGAAAAAAGTTGACTACTTGTTGATTGGTGGCGGTATGGCTCATACATTCTTGGCAGCCCAAGGTATCCCGATGGGTGAAGGTTCTTTGGTGGAACCCGATATGATTGATACTGCCAAAAATATTTTGGCCAATGCCGGTAATTGTAAAATTGTTGTGCCGACCGATTTGGTTTGGGCTGACGCCTTTGGCGAAGGTCAGGAAGCTCACACATCTGATGCCGATAAAGTACCGGCTGGTAAAGTGTTGATGGATATCGGTGAAAAATCCGTTCAGGCTTTTTGTGATGTGATTAAAAACGCCAAAACTTTGATTTGGAATGGTCCTGTTGGGTGTTTTGAAATCAAACCTTTTGATAAAGGAACAAACGAAATCGCCAAAGTGGTTGCCGAACAAACAAAGGCTGGTTTGTTGACATCTGTTGCCGGTGGTGGTGATACCGTTTCGGCATTAAAGAAAGCCGGTGTTAAGGCTGATATGACCTATGTGTCAGCGGCCGGAGGTGCTTTCTTGGAATGGATGGAAGGCAAAACATTGCCGGGCGTTGCTATTTTGGAAAAATAAACGCCAAAATTTAAATAAAACCACCGTTAAAAAGGCGGTGGTTTTTTGCTTGACTAAAATAAAAAAGTATGTTGGTGCGAGTACAATCAAGAAACATATTGTAAATGTAATTTGAATGTCAAGAAGGTGCGTCTAACGGGGTTTATTTGGATAATGCCTCGACCTGCTGGACTTTCGGTGTTGCCTAGGCTTTGCTCCGTCTGAACCCGACGGGTTCATTTCCTGTCAGAAATCGCAAAAATAAATCCCCAACAAATGTGGGGATTTTATTTTTGGCGAGGCTTTGTGTGCAATTCACGAACTAATTTTATTCTTCCAATTTTACGGCTTTGCCATTTTTGATAATTTTCATAATGCCGTTTCCATGCAGGATTCCATTCCCTTGATACTGAACATCACCCACAACAGTATTTGTTCTTTTTTCATACAATTTCTCAACCAATTGATCTGCGGTTGGTTTTGTATCAAATGACTCATACGCATTAATAACAGCATTCAGTGCTTCATATCCCCACAGCGCCTGTGACATCAATAAATCTTTTCCATACGTTTCTTTATATTTTTGTTCCATTTCGTTGTTGATGATACTATCGGAAACATACCATACACCTTCATAAGGCGTTTTATCTTCCACAAAATCAAATCCATTGACAGATGTAACAGGTTGAGTTAATTCTTGACGTTTGTATTCTCGTATCCATCCTTGCATTGTGGATGGTAATAAAAAGCATACATAAATATCTGGTTGTTTTTGAGACATTTTATAAATAGGAATTCTAAAATCCTTTTCATTTGTAGCGACATATTCTTCTCCAATAATTTGAATGTCTGTTCCTTTCAAACTATCACGAAAATTTTTAAATGTTGTTAATTGACCTTTACTATTCTCAATAAATACACCAACATTTTTTACATTACGTTTCTTCAATTCTTGTGTTAGAAAATCTACATATTCGCTTGGTAATAAAAGCATATTAAAGGCGTACTTCGTTTTTAATGGTGCTTCTTCATTCAAAAGCAAAGAAAACATAATTTTTTTATTTTGTGCTGCAATATCCGCGATGGCTGGTTCTGGTCCTGAGCCAGAAGCCAATAAAACATCTACATTATCTAAAGAAATCAGTTTTTGACCAGCTGTTAAGGATTTCTGAGCATCCAATTGATCGTCTTCAAAAATCAATTGATATTTAAATTTGGAGTTTTCAGGAATTTCACTTAAACGCATTTCATATAGATCTTTATAAGTTTGCCCAACAAATCCCATCGCACCTGTTAAGGGTAAAATAGCACCGATCTTTATAACAGGTTTATCGCCTTTTTGTTCGCGGTGTTGATACATATTTGTTCCAACTACACCAATGACTACCAGTGTGGTCACACACCAACCAATTACCTTTTTCCAATTAATTTTCATGAGATTTCCTTTCTATTTTGAACTAAATTTATTTTACAGATATTCTTTTAAAAATACAATATCAAAAATAAATTTCCTGCTCTAATTTCTGGGATAGGAATTTTAGCGTCCCAAAGTACCTATATTGATTTTAAAGGATTTTTTATAAAATGAGTTCGTAAATTTGGAAAAATGGCTTGTTTTTGATTTTGAATTTACGAACTCGCATAAGCGCTTGGAAAGTAAAGAAAAAACGCCCACAAAAGGCGTTTTGCACTTAATGGCGACCCTAACGGGATTTATTCGGCTGAGGCCTCACCCTTCGGGCCACCTTCGGTGTTGCCTACACTTTGTTTCGGCCGAACCCTACGTCTTCAAAATTCCTTTGGAATAAACCAATTTAAAAAAGCCCCGAAAAATCGGGGACTTTTAAATTGGTGACCCTAACGGGATTTGAACCCGTATACCAGCCTTGAGAGGGCTGTATCCTAACCATTAGATGATAGGGTCTTGAAATCAGACCCCATTATCCTAGCACAATTTTAATCAAAAAACAAGCTTTTTAGCGACTATTTGACTTAAATTTTAAAACCTGAGCTTGAGAAACAGGAGCCTTTTTCTTACTGAATTCCTGAGATACACGTGCAACAAACAGGCCCAAAACAGCCAAGGTACCAACAATGGCCATCACGCCGGCCGCAACATTTACTTTATCACCAGTTGTTTTATTGACAATGGCACAATTCATTTTTCATTCCTTTTAAATTTAATCTGGGTAATTATATCACAAAAGATAATTTTTGTCAATCTTTTAAAAAATCAAATGTCCGTTCAAATAAAGCGCAAAGATACTCCAAAGTAAGGTTGGAACCATCAAGTATGAGGATACTTTTGAATAATGCCAAAATGATTTAATACACATTATCAATGTGTAAATCAAAAACAAGACACATATAAAGCCCAATAATGGGGAACGCAAATAAAAAAAGCAAAAGCTCCACAGCATATTGGCAAGTAATTGTATAACAAACCAACGTGGGCTTGCTTTACCCCAAACCAAAAAATATGAAAGAGCCATCATGAAAAACAAAACTGACCATACAATTCCAAACATCCAATCCGGTGGAGTCAATGGGGAATTTGGCAACCCGTGATACCAATTTAAAGTATCAGCTGTCATATAACATGATGCGATATAGCCCACAAAATTGACCAAAATCAATAAAAACAGAAATCTTCCGACTTGGGTCCAAACAGATTTTTTTTGCATTTTTCCCTCCTTTTATGGTATTATATATGGTAAGAATTTTTATAAAGGCAAGTCAATGTCATGGATAAAAAGTTTTATTGATTTTTTGTTACCGCCCCTTTGTCCTATCTGTCGCCAAAGGATTACGCACAACAATACCCTTTGTGCAAGATGTTTTGCTGAACTTTCTTTTATATCAAATACAGTCTGTCAAAAATGTGGTGCGCCTCTGCCTTATGAACAGGCAAGGTTATGCGTTCATTGTTTAAAAAAGATGCCTATTTTTGATAAAGCCCTTTCGGTTTTAAAATATGATGAAACCAGCAAGGCTTTGATTTTGCCATTTAAACATACGGATTATATTGAAATAGCCCCACTTTTGGCTAAATGGATGAATCAACGGGGAAAAGATTTGATTTCAAATTGTGATTGTATTGTGCCTGTTCCTTTGCACCTTTATCGGCTTTTGAAAAGAAAATACAATCAATCCGCCTTGTTGGCAAAGGAATTGGCGAAAATAAATCATAAAGAATATCTGCCCAAATGTTTAAAGCGTTGTCGTTATACAAAATCACAGGGGCATATGAATCCGAAACAAAGAAAGAAAAATGTTAGAAACGCCTTTAAGGTTTGTCCAAAATATCATCTGAAAGACAAAGTTGTTTTATTGATTGATGATGTGATGACAACGGGTGCGACCATCAATGAATGTGCTAAAATATTAAAGAAAAACGGTGCAAAATCTGTATATGTTTTAACTTTGGCCCGAGTTATAAGAGAATAATGAGTTCAAAAATTTATTACCGATTTCTTGGTGGTGATTTAAAAGAATAAAGATAATCCGATAGGATATAGTAATTCTTGTGCTATTTGCACTCAGCAATAAATATAAAAGCTCTTTTGGGGATTTTTTTATAAAAAGAGCTTGCAGTTTGATATAAAATGCAGTAAACTTAGTTCGCAAGGTGTTTAAAGTGATGCCATCTTGTGGGACTTAGAACTCCCAAAATTAGACAGCCGAATTGTTTCGGTTTTGATGAGCCAGCCCCTTGGCTGGATGACGGCAGAATAAAGCCGTCGGCTGAATATGCCGTACTATTTTGTCTAATTATAGGTTCTAACGTCCAGTCGCTTTCGCATCACAGCGATTTTAAACAAAGGACGAAAAATGGAAAAATCAAAGATGGAGGGCTTTTTTAAAACTCTGGAACATGGTCATCTTGATAGTATAAATGATTTTTTGATGGATAACACAAAAAATCGACAGGAAGAGAGATTATTTTTGAATGATATTGGGAGATTTGTTATTGAAAATGATAATATTCAGAATGACTTTTTTAGTGAAGGGGGACTTGAAGAGAAATTACTTCGACTGGCGGGTGAACGACCAGAGTTGGCGGGGGATGTTTATAATATGTTATCTCGTACTTGTTCGAATATAGAAGAGATGAGTGTTGCATATTCTGACAGATCTAAAGTAAAAGCGTTATTATACGCGCGGCTTGCTGCTTTTTATTCTTCTGGTGAAACAAAAAAAGATAGAATGGACCGTTTTAATCTCTTAAATAAAATGATGAAAAGGGCGTTCCCTTTGATAACAAAACCAAAAGTTTCTTTTGAGGAAGAAAAAGTCCATGAAATAGATAGCTTCAATTCTGTTTTAATATATGATAAGACAAGAAAATTGCCGTTTGCAAGAGATTTATGGAAAGAGCATATGATGGATATAGCGTCAAAGGGGTATTATAAGGCCCAAAATTGTATGGTTCTTGAATCAGAAAAATTGGATGAAGCTCATAAGTGGTTGGATATTATGAGAAATAATAAAATAATACATCTTGACAATAAATCAGGATTGGAAGGCTATGATGAAACGGTAGATTTTGTATTACAAAAAGAAAGAAAAAAAAGAAAATCTCAATCGAAATTATCTGAAATTTTAAAGAAAGGTTCTGAAAGGTTTTTTAGGCCAATAAATAAAAGAGATGGTCGGGGAAATTTTTAAATTAAATAAGGGACATCAATCGGTGCCCTTTATTTTTTTAATACTTTTTCAATCCATTTTTGGCAGGATAAAAAGAGCCTTTTATCCGGTGTTTTGGGATTTGGATTATAAATTGCATAGGCCAATTGTTTTGCTTGCTCTTTGTTCAACGTCTGTGGTGCAGAGGCCAACAGGAATTCCTGCCATTCGTCTTCGTGTAAGGGGGCAATGGCATCACGCCCGTGTTTAGCCATAGCCACACGTTTTAATAACTGGGAAAGCTGTTTTAAGCTGTCTTTTTCATTTTCCTGTTTGATTTTTTTTAATTCTCGCAAGGCATAGGGCAGGGGTTTATTTCGCCAAAGACGCCATATCACGAACCCCAAAACAGCTGTTATTAAAATACAGCCAATCAGAATATACCACCCGCTTGCCAAAGGCCAAAAGTCGGGTTGAACGGGCAAACGAATATCCCTTAAACCGGATAAATCAATTTGATTCATGACAAATCCCCCAAACAAAAGCGTTGAAATTGATTCAGATAGTCTGAATCCGTTGCCAAAGAAAGATAGCCCCAGTGATATTTTTTGACATTTTGACGCAATAAATCCGTTTTGTGTGTCCATGAATTTTTAAAGTTTTTTTGAAAAGAGTTAGATTGGGTATCTAGCAAAATTTCTTTTTTTCCGTTTGAAAAAGGCAAAATTCCTTTGGGCAGTTGAATTTCCATATTATCATATAAATGAATTAAATTGATGATGTTTTTATGGGATAGCTCGCCCAAAAATTTTAAATCATCAATTGTGGTATCATAAAAATCGCTGATTAAAAAGATGATAGAACCAGGGCGAATGTTTTGTTCCATAAACGGAATAATTTGACAAAAGGATATTTCGGATTCTTTGGGCAATTCTTGTGCCAGCTGATTCAAAAAGTACGGCAAGGTATCACGGGCGGGCAGATTTGCCAACGACTGAATTATTTTATGTGATAAAATCTGATAAGAAAGACTATCGTTTTTTTGTTCGGCCAAAAAGCCGATTAAAGAGGCAAGACGGGCCGCCACGACGGCTTTAAAATGTCCATGAGTGGCAAATTGCATATTTGGTCGTAAATCACATAAAATATAGACTTGCTTTTCCTTTTCTTCGGTATAAAGTTTTGTAAAAGGTTTGCCGTATTTAGCTGTTACTCGCCAATCAATTTGGCGAATGTCATCACCGGGTTGGTATTGACGGACTTCTTCAAAATTTAATCCTCTTGTTTTGAATAAAGACTTATTTTCCCCAAAACCGATAATGGTGTTTTTATGAAATGGGAAGCCCAAAAAATCCGTCTTTGATTTTAATGATATTAAATCGGCCAATTCGGGTTGAATAGGATTCGTCATTTTTCATCCTTACGGCAAAGGAACGTAACCCATTAATTTGTCCAAAATCATTTCAGAGGTAATGTGTTCTGATTTGGCCTCAAATGACAAAGTAATACGGTGGCGCAAAACATCGTGAATTAAAGAGGTAATATCCGATGCGGTTACATATTCATGACCATTTAACCATGCGTTTGCCCGTGCGCAAACATCCAAAGCGATGGTGCCACGTGGGCTGGCCCCATAGCGAATCAACCGAGCAAGAGCCGGATCATAGACACTGGCATCACGGGTGGCCATAATAAATTGAATGATATATTCTTCCAATTCAGAGGCCATTGGTATATTTAAAACCTCTTGACGTGCGGCCATAATTGTTTTTTCGGAAATTTTTGCAAATGTCGGTAGAGGTTCTTTTTTTTCTTCCTTTTGAACAATTCTTAAAATTTGCCGTTCAGCCTCAATACTGGGGTATGTGATGGTTACATACATTAAAAAACGATCCAGTTGAGCTTCCGGCAAACGATAAGTGCCTTCGTTTTCAATGGGATTTTGGGTGGCCATTACCGTAAACAAAGTGGGCAGTTGATAGGTTGAATTTCCAACCGTTACCTGACGTTCGCCCATGGCTTCCAGTAATGCTGATTGAACTTTGGCCGGTGCCCGATTGATTTCATCAGCCAAAATTAAATTATGAAAGATGGGACCCTTTTGAAAATAAAAAGATGCTGTTTCTGGCTTAAAAACATCGCTTCCCGTAATATCGGCCGGTAATAAATCGGGCGTGAATTGAATGCGGTGTGCCATGGCATCCACGGCATTTGAAAGCGTTTTAACAACTTTTGTTTTGGCCAAGCCTGGTGCACCTTCCACCAACAGGTGTCCGTCAGATAACAGGGCAATCAACAATCTGTCAATCAGTTTTGGTTGGCCGATAATCTGATTGTTCATATATTCTTTTAAATTTTGAAAAACTTCTTGGTTGGGTGTCATTTTTATCTCCTTAATTTTTACTTATAAAAAATATAAAATTTTTTTTTATAAAATGCAATCATGTTTTTATTGACATTTAAAAAAAAATGATTAATTTTTTATACCAACAGGAGTTTATATGTTCACATTATTTATCTTATCTTTTATTCAAAGTATGACGGAATTTTTACCCGTCAGTTCATCGGGGCATCTGTATTTGGCTCAGTTCTTTGGTATTTCGGAACAAGGAATGGGAATGGATGTTTTGTTGCACTTTGGAACATTGTTGGCTGTTATTTGGTATTTTTGGTCGGATATTTGGGCGCTTTTAATTTCTTTACTGCCCAAAAAAAATAAACAGTTATTGATGAATTTGATTGTGGCAACAATACCGGTTATTTTAATCGGAATGTTATTTTTTGAAATTTTAAATCAAATGAGAAATCCGATTTTTGTGGCGGTGAATAGTATTTTTTGGGGTTGTGTTTTATGGTTGGTTGATAAATATGCCCCACGGGAAAAAGGTTTAAAAAATCTGAATATAAAAGGGGCGTTTTGTATCGGTTGCGCTCAGGTTTTGTCTTTAATTCCTGGGACCAGCCGTTCTGGTATCACCATTACCTGTGCCCGTATGTTGGGTATCAGTCGTACGGAAAGTACCCGCTTTTCTATGTTGTTGTCTATTCCAACAATATCGGCCGCCGTTCTTTATGTGGTCTATAAAGGTTTATCCGGTCAGGTTCAAATGCCGACATGGAATATAGCTTTAACGGCTGTTATTATGACAATGATAATGGGATTGATGGCAATATACTTTTTAATGCATTGGGTTAAAAAGAGCAGTTTTGGTATCTTTGCATTATACCGAGTTTTGTTGGGATTGGGTATTTTGATCTATATAATGTTTTAAAACAAATAAACGGATACTGCTGGCCAAATTGGTGGTATGCGCATTATCTATTTGTATAAGCAATTGACGTAAGGACATCTTTTTTTGTTCGGCAATTTTTTTCAATTCAATCCAAAATTCATCTTCAATGGCAATGCTGGTTCTATGGCCGGATAATTCAACGGAATGTTTTTTCATTATTTTTTCCTAAGGCTTGCCAAGTCAATGACTTCGGCTGATTTCTGAGGTTCTTCTGCTTTTGGGGCAGATATCGGTGTTGGCGTAAAAGTCAATCCGAATTTTTGGCTGGGATCGGCAAAATCCAATAAAGCATCAAAAGGAACACGAATTTCACACGGGACGCCACCAAAACCCAAAACAACCGTAAAATCACTTTCATTGACTTGTAAATCCTGAAATTGATTTTGCAAAATGATGGTCATTTGTTCGGGGTATTTGGCCCGTACAAAATCGGGAATTTTACTTTTGGGTGTTTGAAAACTTAAAACATAGTATGATTCGTCCGTTAAACCGTTTTTGGCTACATCTGTTAAGACTTCACGAACGATAGATTTTAAAGCCCGTTGCAGATATGGATTATAATCTTTCACCTTAGGCCTCCTTTTCCAAATCTGTAAAGCGACCGAATTCGCCGTTAAAGTATAACTTGACGGTACCAACCGGTCCATGGCGTTGTTTGGCGATAATGGCCTCGGCCTGATTGGCTAATTCCACTTTCTTTTGTTCCAATTCGGCACAACGTAAAGCAAATTTTTCGGGTGTTTCGTTGATACGTCTTTGTGGCTGTTCGTTTTGCAGATAGTAGATTTCACGATACACAAACATCACGATATCGGCATCTTGTTCAATTGATCCCGATTCACGCAGGTCAGAAAGTAAGGGACGTTTATTATCACGTTGTTCCACCAAACGGGATAATTGGGACAAAACAATAACCGGAACGTTCAAATCTTTGGCCATAATCTTTAATGCACGGGTCATTTCGGACAATTCCTGAACACGGTTTTCACTTCTTTTATTGGAATTGATTAATTGTAAATAGTCAATAACGATTAATCCCAATCCTTTGGATGAATCCCGTTTTAAACGGCGGGCACGATTTTTGATGGCGGTAATGGTCATGCCGGGAGTTTCATCCACATATAAAGGCACACGCGACAGCAAATCAACACCGGCGGCCAATTCATCAAATTGATCGTTAGTCAATTTACCTGTACGCATTAAGTGGGCAGAAACACCTGCCTTAGACGCCAAAATACGCCCGGCCAATTGTTCAGCCGACATTTCCAAGCTGAAAAATGCAACGGATTTTTTAACGGCATCTGGTTTTTTGTTTTCTTCTTCAAAGCGTTGTGCCGCATTAAAAGCAATGGTGGTGGCTAAAGCAGATTTACCCATGGCGGGACGTCCGGCCAAGATGATTAAATCCGAATCGTATAATCCGCCCAACAATTTATCCAAATCAACCAAACCTGTCGGAACACCCGCCACGCCGGTTGGATTGTTCATGGCGTTTTGAGTGGATTCCAATGTTTTTCTTAAAGCCAAGGATAATATTTCAGGTCCACCAGATTTTTCACCTTCATTAGCCAAATCATAAAGTTGCTTTTCGGCCAATTCAACCTGTTTGATGGCATCTTCATCTTGGGTCGTATCAAAGGCGTTATTGACAACGCTGGTCCCAACATCAATCAATTGACGTCTGAGGTAAGCATCAAAAATGGTTCGACCGTAATCGGCTACGTTAACGATTCGTGTGCTGGCACCGGCCAATTTGGCCAAATATTCAATGCCACCGATTTCTTTAATGGCGTCATCGTGAATGAATAAAGGTTTTAATGTAACGGTATCAGCAATACGTCCTTGATCAATCATATTGCGACAGGCGTCATATATTTTAGAATGAACAGGGTGCACAAAGTGTTCAGGCTTTAAAAACTCGGATACCTTTTCCAAAGCCTTATTATTGACTAATATAGCCCCCAAAACAGCTTGTTCAGCTTCAATGTTTTGCGGGGGGATTCGTGTTGTGTTTTGTTGAATATCCATTTGAAAACCTTTATAAAATTGTTATTGGCTTTTTTATACACTTATTTTATGAAAAAATCAATCTTTTTTTGTTTGCATTTTGATTCTTTTTTGTGTAGGATAGAACAAAAGGAGAACTTAAATGATAGGAAAATTGACCGGTATTGTGGATTCTGTTTATGACGGATACTTGATTTTGGATGTAGCGGGGGTGGGCTATCGTGTTTTTTGTTCGGGTAAGACGTTGGCCAAAATTCCGGCAAAAGGCGAAGTGGCCAGTCTTTTAATTGAAACACAAGTACGTGAAGATCACATCCATTTGATGGGATTTTCTGATGCAACCGAAAAACAGGCCTATACTTTATTGAGTACTGTTCAGGGCGTGGGCAGTAAAGTAGCATTGGCGATTTTATCGGCGCTTTCAGCAAATGAAATTCAAATGGCGGTTATGACGGGTGATGGGAAAGCTTTTACCCGTGCCAATGGTGTGGGGCCAAAACTTGGGACGCGTATTGTCAGCGAGTTAAAAGGGAAAATGGGTGCGCTGGGTTCTGATGAAATAACCATTATTTCATCAGGTGCTGGGGCGAGTGTTCAATATAATTCGGCTATGGATGATGCGATATCGGCTTTATCTAATTTGGGCTATGCCAGAATTGAAGCCGGTATGGTGGTTGCCAATGTGTTGCGTCAAAATCCGGATGCCAATACTTCGGAATTGATTCGTTTGTCATTGAAAGAAATAGGAAAGGGGAGTTTATGAAAAAAATAATTTTAATGGTTTTATGTTTGTTATGTTCTGTTTCGTCTTTTGCACGTGTTGTTGTGTTGGATGAGAAGAATTCCAAGAAAAATGAACTTTATGTTGATGAACACGGACTCTATCGTTATAAAAAGGGTGAAGATATTTATAAGTGGGAATGTATGGATATTTATCAAAAAGAAGCCAAAAAGAAGTGTATGGAGGCGCGTAAGTTGGCTTTGGATGAGTTGCGTGCAAAGGCGGAAAATCAACAAGACGATACCCTTTTTACCGGAAAAATAAAAATTCATCCCAGAAAAGGCGAGGATACCTATTACTATGTGGAAGACGGTGTTCGTGGAAAGCAAATCAATGTTTTGCGCCGTCAATACTATTTTGAAAAAAATACTGCCGGAAAATATGTTTTATTTGATTTAACGGATGAAGAACCTTATACAGGGGATATGACCTTGGGATCTGTGGTTGGGCTTTCACCGATTATGGGGCATGAATCACGTTTTATTGTTTCGCAAAAATATGAAAACGGGTTAGCTGTTGGAAACCCGATAGCACAACCTTTAAATGAATTATAAGGAAGAAAAATGTCAGAAAATCGCATTATTGCACCGCAAAAACAACAAGGTGACGAAGAAACATTTAAAAGCATGCGTCCACAAAGTTTGGATGATTTTGTCGGGCAAAGACAACTTTGTCAAAATTTGCGTGTTTTTGTTAATGCGGCCAGGGATAGAAAAGAGGCCATGGACCACGTTTTATTGTTTGGTCCGCCGGGGTTGGGTAAAACGACATTGGCACAAATTGTGGCCAAAGAATTGGGGGTGAATTTTCGCCCGACTTCAGGTCCTATGATTTCAAAATCGGGCGACTTGGCGGCCATTTTGACTAATTTAGAGCCAAGGGATGTTTTGTTTATTGATGAAATTCATCGTTTAAATCCGGCTGTGGAAGAAGTTTTATATTCGGCGATGGAAGATTTTCAGTTGGATATTGTGATTGGGGAAGGGCCAGCGGCCCGTTCTGTCCGAATTGATTTACCTCCCTTTACATTGATTGGGGCGACCACACGTTCGGGATTGTTATCAACACCGCTCAGGGATCGTTTCGGTATTCCGATGCATTTGAATTTTTATGATACGGACGAATTGGAAAAAATTGTTCAAAGAAATGCCCGTCTGTTAAATTTAAATATAACACAAGAAGGGGCCCATGAAATTGCCAAAAGGTCCCGTGGAACGCCCCGAATTACGGGCCGATTGTTGCGTCGTGTGCGTGATTTTGCCGGCAAAAAGACCGTGGATGCCGATTTGGCGGATTTGGCCTTGACTCGTTTAGAAGTGGATAAATCAGGATTAGATTTAATGGATAGGCGTTATTTGCGCTGTATGGCCGAAAAATATGCCGGTGGTCCGGTTGGGGCGGATACTTTATCGGCTGCCTTATCGGAAGAAAGGGATACTTTGGAAGAAGTGATTGAACCTTATTTAATGCAGTTAGGGTTAGTAATGCGTACCCCCCGTGGGCGTGTTTTATCACCCGCCGGTTATAAACACCTGGGATTAAAAACACCATTAAATATGATACAACCCGATTTATTGGATGAGATGGAATAAAGGAAAAGAAAAATGATACATGAATATACTTTCAGAATTTATTATAAAGATACGGATGCCAGCGGTATTGCTTATCATGCCAACTATTTGGCTTATGCCGAACGGGCCAGAACGGAAATGTTTAACGAAGTCGGTTTATTGATGCCGGATTTGTTGGCCCGTGGGGATTCGTTTGTGGTAAACCATGCCGAAATTGATTATAAAAGGCCGGCTCCGTTAAATTCTTTGGTTACGATTAAAAGTCAAATTTTAAAAATCAAAGCAGCCAGTTGTACTTTGGAACAAAAATTTTATATTGAAGATCAGGAAATTTGTCGGATTTTGATTGAGGCCGTTTCGGTGGATACACATACTTTGCGCCCCAAACGGATTGCCTCTGATATTCGCTCTTTATATGAAAAGTATTTAAAACAGGAATAAAAAATGGCGAATATAAAACTCAGAAATTATGCTAATGGTAAGGATGCTTTATTTGAAACGCCAGGGAAATTAGATGTTCCTGAGTTTGAGAAAATGGGAAAAAAAGACACTGAAAATTGGAGTCGAACGCCAACGGTTAATTTATCGTCATGGAAAGTTTCGCATGATTTATCAAATTATGATATGCAGGATATAGATTTTGATACACTAACGCAATTTTCGGATGAAAAGTTTTACCCGAACGGATGGAATGAAAAAGATGAGATTTTAGAAATGGGAAAAGATCCCGGGCTTGGGATTCGTCGCTTACATGAAAAAGGGATTGATGGGACAGGTATGTCAATGGCAATTATTGATCAACCCCTTTCAGATCATCAAGAATATCATGATAACTTGGTTCATTATGAAGAAATTGGCTTTGAAAAAGCCCCCGAACGTGGTCAGATGCATGCTTCAGCGGTATCCAGCATTGCTGTTGGAAAAAATTGTGGTGTCGCACCAAAGGCAAAATTATATTATTTTGCTACAAATACACGAAAAAATAAGGATGGTAAAGAAATCAGAACGGCAGATTACAGGGTTCAGGCATTGGAGCGCATTTTAAAAATCAATGAAACTTTATCCGATAAAGAAAAAATACAAGTCGTTTCTGTTTCTGCTGGATGGATGGGACAAGAAAATACGGAAAAGTCAGAAGAATGGCGACAAGTTTTGCAAAAGGCTAAAGAGGCTGGCCTGTTTGTTTTGACTACTGCTTCCAGAAAAGAATATGAATATGGATTAGGATTTTTAGGAATGGGCAAAAAAGTAAACAGTGATCCAAATGATATTAATTCTTACTCCGCATGCCCATATAATTTGCCTGAATCTTTTATTTCGCAAAAAAATATATTTGTTCCAATGGATCACAGAACAACAGCTTCACCAACAGGGAATAATGATTATTTTCATCTTGCAGATGGTGGTTTTAGCTGGGCAACGCCATGGTTGGCTGCTAATTTTCTCTTGGCTCGGCAGGTAAATTCAAAAATAACACCAGAGCATTTTTGGGATGTTGCTTTGAAGACAGGGGTATTTAGTGAAAAGGTACAAGGGACAGTTATTCAGCCATTAAAACTGATTGATACATTGCAAAAGGAAAGAGTTTGTCATAGTATGAAAAGTATAATGATTCAAGGGCAACAAAGGGCAATTGAAAAAGAAGAGAAACAAAAAAATATTTTAAAATTAACGAAAGGAAAGCAAAATGCAAAATGAAGTTGTACATCATTCCATTTCTATGATGGGAATGTTTCAAGATTCTGATTTATTTATGAAAATCCTGATTTTAGGATTGTTGTTTGCCTCAATTTGGTGTTGGGCAATTATTTTTGACAAATTGATGATGATACGCCGTATGCGTGAACGGATGAAAAATTTTGAAGAACGCTTTTGGCATGCTTCGTCTTTGTCCGGTTTTGCGGATAGTTTACCTAAAAAAACAAAAGAACCTTTGGCTCAAATCTTTATAAATGCCTATCATGAATGGAAACATTTGGTAAGCGAAAAGGCCAAAAATAGTGCCATTAAAATGGAAGAACGTTTGGAAAAAGTGGTTCAGATTACCATTGAACGTCAAATTGAAAAAATGGAAAACAGGATGATATTTTTGGCATCCACTGGTTCAGTGGCACCATTGTTGGGTTTGTTTGGTACGGTTTGGGGAATTATGGATTCTTTTAACGCCATTGGTGCCACCCAAAGCACAAATATTGCAGCTGTTGCCCCCGGTGTTGCGGAAGCTTTGTTCACAACGGCGGTTGGTTTAATTGCGGCCATTCCGGCGGTGATTGCCTATAATAAAATTACCCATGATATTGACCGTTTGGCTGGTCGTATGGAAACATTCGGTAATGAATTGACGACCATTTTGTCGGCTCAATCACAAAAGGAGGATAAATGATTCGTGTTCGCCGTCGACACACATCCATAAAATCTGATGTCAATTTAACCCCTTTGATTGACGTGATGATGTCGTTATTGGCTATCTTTATGATTACAGCCCCTTTATTGACAACAGGGATTCCTTTGGATTTGCCAAAAGGGGATGGTAAATCGGTGGATTCGCCCGAAAAAACGTTAGATATTTCTGTTGATAAAAATGGCAAGATTTATGTGGCTAATCAGGAAATCAAGTTGGAAAAATTGACAGATAAAATAACAGCTTTGGTGGCGGAAAATCCCAAAATCCAAATGATGATATCCGGTGATTCTAAAGCTGATTACGGTCGTGTGATAGAGGTAATGGCATTGTTGCGGGCATCCGGATTTACTCAGGTGGGGTTGAAAACAGATGCCAAAGTGATGAAAGTAAAGGGAAAATAAAATGCAACGCAGGGCCTTTTTGATGTCATTGGCTTTGCACGGGGTTATCTTGACCCTGATGTTGGTGAATTTTAATTTTAATCGTGAATATTCAAAATCGCCTTCGGTTATTTTGCATGTGGATTTAAATAAAGTGCAAATTTCAAATAAAACAAATTTACCGCAAAAGGCTGTTAAAAAGAAAAAAGCTCCCATTCAAAAAAAGAAAGAAGAACCTAAAAAGGAAACGCCTAAGAAAAAAGAGGTGGCCGTTCAACCTAAGCCTAAAACAAAACCCAAGCCAAAAGCAGAAACGCCTAAACCACAACCGAAACCTCAGCCTAAACCGGCAACACCAGTGAAAGATGCTGTGCCAGTTCAAAAAGCGCCAGAGGCGAAAAAGGAAACAGTTAAAGAAAAGGCCGAAAAAACAGTGCCAACCCCTGAAAAAGAAACAAAAGAATACGATTTGAAATCTTTGTTATCCAGTGTTGAAAAAGTCAGAAAGCAACCCGTCAAACAAGAAGTTAAATCCGTTCAAAATGATTTATCGGCTGATACAGGTAATACGGGATTAGAGGGGCGTTTGGATCAGGTTCTTTCAATATCCGAAAAAGATTTTATCAGTTCTAAATTGCGTGAGTGTTGGAATATAGATGGTGGCGCCCAAAATCTGGATGAAATTGTTGTTGAAATAAAGGCCTTTATCAATAAAGACGGTTCAATTCGTGATGTTAAAATTTTGAACAAGCAAAATTATCCGGCCTTTTCATCTGTTTCGGAAAGCGCCAAACGGGCTGTTTATATTTGTGCAGGTAAAGGGACGGAATCGCCGTTTTATATTTTGTCGCAAAAATATGCCGATCATTATGGCGATTGGAAAGAAATTTATTTAAGGTTTAGTCCGTTAGAAGGTGTTTTTTAATCTTGTAATACTTTTTGAACTATTTTTAACAATTCATCCAAAACAAATGGCTTTGTCAAAAATGTGAATGGCAATTGGGTATTGGCGGTATGTTTTTCAAATTGATTGGAATATCCTGACATCAAGATGGCCTTTATATCAGGATTTAAAAGTTTGACGTTTTGGATTAAATTTTCGCCATCCATACCGGGCATCATCATATCTGTAATCAAAAGTTGAACGTCTGGGTTTGATTTAACGGCATTGATGGCCTGAGTGGCATTTTGGCATTCAATAACCTGAAATCCTTTAACCGTTAAGGCACGTTTGATAACCAAACGAATACCGTCTTCATCATCTGCCAAAACAATTTTCCCACTTTGTTGGGGTAAAAAGATTTGAGGTACGGAACGTTGAACGGTGGTTTCAGCTGTTCTTTCTTCTTCAAATCTGGGTAATAAGATTGTAAAAGTTGTGCCGATATTTTTTTCACTGTCAACTTTAATAAAACCGCCGGCACTGTTGATAATACCATAGACTGTAGACAGACCAAGACCTGTTCCGGATTGTTGTGTTTTTTCTTTTGTTGTGAAAAATGGGTCAAATATATGAGGCAGGATTTTGCCATCAATTCCATTTCCTGTATCAGAGGCGGTTATTTTTATATAATCGCCGACGGGCAAATTGTTATTACCAAAGGGACGTGTTTTTTTTATCTGTTCATGCGAAACGTTTATTTTCAGAACACCGCCTTTTTTCATGGCGTCTTTGGCGTTGACAGCCAGATTTAATAAAATCTGAGTCAGTTGGTTTGGGTCCAAACGGATACAGCCAAGATTTCTTTTAATTTCTAATTTTAAAGTTGAAAGAGGGGCCAAAGCCCTTTGTAATAAGGGTGTTAAATCAACAAGGGCATCGTGGACAGAAATCAATTTTGTCTGAATGGGAGTTTTGCGGGAAAAGGTTAGTAATTGTCCCACCAAAGATGCGGCCTTTTGTGCATTTCCTTTGATTTGCATAATGTCGGAAAATAGCGGATCGTTAGATGAATGCTTTTGCAAAAGCAAATCTGTAAATCCGATAATGGCGGTCAAGATATTATTAAAGTCATGGGCTATCCCGCCGGTCAGTTGGCCCAGAGCCTGCATTTTTTGATCCTGTGCCACTTGCAGTTCCAATTTTTTGCGAGGTGTAATATCAAATAAATAACATGTCCACTTGTTTTTTTGCCTTCCCCACATACTGCGAAAATGTTGTTCAGAAGAATGGGTTGTCAGGTCATAAACTATGTCAGTGGTTTTGCCCGAGTCTAATTTTGTATAAATTTCATTGAGTGATGATTGAGAAGTTTGATCCCATAATATTGAAAAATCAGTATCAATTACTTCGTTTAAATTTTTATCAAAAGTATAGGAAAAAGCATTGTTTATGCCGATAATTTTTCCTGACTTTGGTTCAATCACAACAGTGGGAACCGGGGAATCTTCTGTATCTGATGAAACTTGAGTGGCCCACTTTATTTTTTTTATGCCCAAAACTAAATCCTCATTGCCGGCATTGAGTTTGATAATGTCCCATCCTTTGGGTTTGCTTGTATGGAAAAAATCCAAATAGTTGTGCCCGATAAGTTCCGTTAAATCCAGATGTAGTTCTTGGGTAAAGGCGGGATTTGTATAGAGTATTGTTTGGTGTATATCGCTTAAAAAAATAGGGGTTGTGATGTTTTTGATTGTTTCCCCCAAAACATCCAATTGATGTTCTAAGGCCTGATATGTTTTTTGGGGGGCTGTCTTATCTGTTGCCGTAATCAATAGGGCATTATCCAACGGGGTTAGTTTTACTTCAAAAATTCGTTCTTGATTTTTTAAAATCGTTTCAAAGGGTAGAGATTGTTGATAAGCACGATTTAATTCATAAAGATTGCTTTGTTCTTTATCGTTAAAGGCGATAAAAGGATCCTCTTTTAATCCAAAAACAAAGGTTCCTTTGGGATTGGTGTATAAAATACGTCCATCCAAAGTCCGAACCTGACAGGCCCTTGAATCAGCCTGTAAAATTTGTTGATAAAGATATTTTTTGCGTTTTTTGAACATATTTTGGATTATAACATTTTTTTTAAAAAAAGCTATAAAAAAATAAAAAAATACTTGCAAAAGCTTTTGCGCTTGTTTATACTAGCAAAAAAGGCAGGAGGAAAAATGACTTCAAAGACCGTTTTTTTTATCGCAAGTGAGATGACGCCCTTTATCAAAACTGGTGGTTTGGGGGATGTTGTTGGGGCTTTACCAAAGGCCTTGGCGCGCTTGGGGGTAAATGTCAAAGTTATCATTCCTCTTTATTCAAAAATTGATTATCGGCGTTTTGGTTTAAAAAAAGTGATGCAGGGTAACTGTGTCAATATGGGAAATTGCCAAGAATTTTTCTCTGTTCATCATTCAAAGTATGTAACAGGTGTGGAAGCTTATTTTATTGAGTTTCAAAAATATTTTGATAGAAATGGTGTCTACGATGATGTTTATACCCGTCAAGGATATATGGATAATGCTTATCGTTATGCCTTTTTTGATAGAGCTGCCCTTCAAACCATAAAAGATTTGGGGATAAAACCCGGCGTTATTCATTTGCACGATTGGCAAACGGGTTTGATTCCGTATTACATTAAATATGAAAATGATCCGTTTTTTAAAGATACGAAAACATTGATGACAATTCATAATTTGCCTTATCAGGGGCGTTTTTCGGCCGATGTTTTGCCTTATGCTAAAATCGGTTGGGATGTTTTTGCACCTTGGGCCTTTGAAGATTATGGTTGTATTAACTTTTTAAAAGGCGGTATTCGTTTTGCCGATAAAATCAATACAGTCAGTCCTAATTATGCCCGTGAAATTTTAACGCCTGAGTTTGGGGGTGGGTTGGATTGGCTTTTAAAAGAGAGAAAAGCTGATTTAAGTGGTATTTTAAACGGTATTGATACGGATTTATGGAATCCCAAAAAGGATTTGATTATTCCCGAAAAATACTCTGTTAAAAACTTTGACTCAGGTAAAAATGAAAATAAGCGTCATTTGGTTCAATCTGTCGGATTGGAAAGTACCGATAAGCCGGTTATCGCTATGTGCGTGCGTTTATCCGAACAAAAGGGTATCAAAATGTTGGCCGAATGTATTGAGCCTGTGTTAAAAACAATGCAAACCCAATTTGTGATTATGGGGCAGGGTGAAAAATGGGCCAATGAATATTTTGCCACTTTGCCACATAAATATCCCGGCCAAATAGCCGTTGATATCGGATTTAATCCCGAAAAAGAACATATGATGTGTGCCGGTGCTGATTTTTCATTGATGCCGTCTATTTATGAACCCTGCGGTTTAACCCAGATGGTCAGCCAAACCTATGGTGCTTTGCCGATTGCTCGTTCAACGGGTGGGTTGGAAGATACTGTTTTAAACTATAATGAATACTATGGTGTGGGAACAGGCTTTAAATTTAATGATGTTTCGGCTCAGGCTTTGTATAACACTATCGGTTGGGCCAATGCCACGTATTATGACAGACCGCATCATATTGATCGGATGCGTGAAATGTCAATGCAAAAAGATTATTCATGGCAAAAGTCCAGCGAAGATTATAAAGAACTTTACAAAAAAATAACAGGAGAAAATAATGCGTAAAATAAATGTAGCAATTATCGGATGGGGTAATGTCGGACGTGGTTGTAAACGTGCCATCGCCGAAAGTGATGATATGCGTTTGGTTGGCGTGGTTCGTCGGCCGGCATCATTGTATAAAAACCGTGAAGAATTACAAGATACGATTGTCGTATCAGATGTATCTGAACTGGTGAATAAACCGGATGTTTTATTATTGTGTATTCCTTCACGTGAAATTCCCGAAAAAACAAGAATGTATCAAAAAATGGGATATTGTACTGTGGACAGTTATGATGAACACGAAAAGATTTTATCCCTTAAACGTGAAGACGATATTTCGGCCAAAGCCACTAAGACTGTTTCGGTGGTGTCGTCCGGTTGGGATCCAGGAACCGATTCCGTTGTGCGTGCGTTGATGAAAATGGTTTCTATTACAGGGCGTACAACCACCACATTTGGTGGTGAAAAAGGTGGCAGAAGTATGGGGCATACAGCGGTTGTTAAAACCATTGAAGGTGTTGTGGATGCTGTTGCCTTGACATTGGCGAACGGTCGTGGTGGTCAAAAACGCCGTGTCTATGTGCAAAGCGAAAAAGGCGCAGATGAAAAAGCGATTGAAAAGGCCATTAAGCAGGATTCTTATTTTGTCAATGATCCGACCGAGGTTTTATTTGTTCCGAATATCAATAAATATAATACCTTGCATCATGAGGCCGAGTTGGAAAGAACGGCTCAGGAAGTCAATCAAAAGTACACAGTGGAGGGCAATAATCCCGAATTTACAGCCAACGTGATGGTGGCTTCTGCCCGTGCCGTCATGAATGTCAAAGCACGTGGTGATTATGGGGCTTATACGCTTTTGGAATTGCCCTTGGTTGATTTTTTACCCGGTGCATCGTTGGAGGAAAAATTAGAAGGTTATTAAATTATAAAAAAATGTTTTAGGTTGAAAAGCGGATTTAAATTTAAAGAGGAGATAAAATGAAAAAAATTTTTTTAACGGCGACTTGTTGTGTTCTTTTTTCTAATATGGCTTTTGCCGATGATTTGAATCAGGTATTGTCTTATTCCTATGAAAACAACCTGACCTTACAGGCCAATCGGGTGGCCCAAAAAGCGACAGATGAAGAAGTTGCTAAGGCAAAATCAGGTTATCGTCCTTTAATTTCGGCCGATGGTTCAATCGGTCGGGCTCATAATTCTCAGGAATTTTTGAATACGGCCGGCAAACAAACATACAATCAAAATCCGACTTCCGTTCAATTGAGTTTAAATCAGCCGATTTTTTCTGGTTTTTCCACGTTAAATTCGGTAAAATCTGCTAAGAAGCAGGTTTTGGCCGGTCGCAGTAATTTATTAAATGCCGAACAAAATATATTACTTCAAACGGTTGCGGTTTATATGGATGTGATTCGTGATAAAGCAGTTTTGGATTTACAAGAAAACCAAGAAAAAGTTTTGAAAAAGCATTTGGATTCTTATCGCAAACGCTTTAAGGCCGGTGAATTGACACGAACTGACGTGGCACAATCCGAGGCACGTGCCTCAGGCGCTACGGCGGCCCGAATTGCGGCGGACGGTCAATTAAAAATGTCTCAGGCTATGTTCTTTTCCGTGGTTGGTCAGGCGCCTAATGATTTAAAGGATGTTGAAACATTAAACTTTAATTTGCCGACAACTTTGGTTGAAGCTATGGAACTGGCAATGAAACAAAATCCTCAGATTTTAGCCGCTAACTATGCACAAGAATCTGCCCGCTATGCCGTCAGTGCGCAAAAGGGCGCTTTGTTACCGTCAATCAATGTGGGTGCGGCGGCAGGACGTGCTGAGGAAAATATGACCATTGACAGAAATGATTTTTGGCAGGTTAAAGCCAATGTTTCCGTTCCTTTGTATCAGGCCGGTTTGGAATATGCCAACATCCGTCAGGCCAAGCAAAATGAAAACCGCTATCGTATTTTATGGAATAAAACCATTCAAGACGTTCATGCCGAAGTCATCAGCGCTTGGGAAAATTATACGGCCAGTAAAGCTCAGGTGGCGTCTATTAAAGATCAGATAAAGGCATCAAAAATGGCTTTGGAGGGTGTGATTCGTGAAGCCAAAGTCGGTTCTCGCACTGTTTTGGACGTGTTGGATGCCGAACAAGAACATTTGGATAATCAGGTCGCCTTGGTACGTGTTCATCACGATGAGATTGTGGCTGCCTTTGCTTTGATGTCGGCTGTTGGTCAAATGACCCCGACACATTTGGGATTGGCTGTTCAACCATATGATCCGACCGAATATTACGAAGCCGTTAAAAATAAATGGTTGGGCTATGGAACTGATTATTAATCGGGGGAAATGATGAGCGAACCTGAAATGTCAATGGATGAGATTTTATCCTCAATACGTCAAATGTTGTCCAGCGAGGTGGGTGAGAGTATTTTACCCCAAGATAAAACGCAAGAAGTGGAAGATATTTTTGTTTTAACGCCACAAATGCGTTGTGATACCCCTGATGATTTAAAAGAACGGATGCAACGTGTGATAAATAAAATGGCATCGCAACAACAAAGCCATAAGTCTCAGACTATTTCACAAGAATTACAACCTTTGTTAAAAGATTGGTTGATTCAAATGCGTCCTGATTTAACGAAAGAACAATTGGAAAAGGAATTGCATAAAATTTTACCTTAAAAAACGTTTTCCCGCTTGACAAGGGTGATAATTTGTGCTAGTGTGGGGATAAGTAAAGAAAATAGGAGGCTATTTAAAATGTGTTTAAACCACGGTAAAGGTGTAAATAGATGGACCTTGTACACACACACACACACATGTAATTTTGAATATTAAGTTGTGCGCATGCACAACCGACCCACTGTATGTGCTATACAGTGGGGTTTATTTGTTTAACTAACTGTCAGCAAAAAAAGTGAAAGGAAAATGAAAATGCAAAATTTAAGAAAAACAAATGAAACCGGTCGCTCTATGGTTGAAATGCTGGGGGTGTTGGCTATTATGGGTGTCTTGTCCGTGGGCGGTGTGTACGGCTATGGCGTCGCCATGAAAAAACACAAAGCGAATGAGTTATTACACCGTGCCAGCATGT
>SUVA01000025.1 GCA_015062245.1 Alphaproteobacteria bacterium | reverse complement strand
ACAAAAACGATAAAAGAAGCCAAAAGGGGCGCTCTATGGTTGAAATGCTGGGCGTACTGGCCATCGTGGGCGTCTTGTCCGTGGGTGGTGTATACGGCTATGGTGTCGCCATGAAAAAACACAAAGCGAATCAATTGCTACACGAAGCATCTATGCAGGCCGCCACCGTATCCGCCCAAATTATGAGTGGTAAAGACCCGACAGGTTTAACCGATTTTGGCACAGATAATAATATTACTTTGGATACAGACAGTATAGCGGGTAATACGACCTTTAAATTAAAAATGACAGGTATCGGTTTTGATGTTTGCACACAAATGAAAAATGCCAAAGGCGGTATGGTGCGTGATGTTGATTGTGATGAAGCGACAGGCGATGCCACCATCACCTATTACAAAAATCTGGCGACCACAGAGGCCGAAGGTGAAAAAAGCCCAACAGGGGGAATAGTAAATTCTGATGTTTTTCCTCCTTCTGATTTTAAAGATTTGGGAGATGAGAGTCTGACCCCTGTTTGCCCACAAGAAAGCGTCCCTTTTGTTCTTTATGTTGGTGATGAAATAAGTAGGTTAGAACCTTATGTAAAAAAATATACTCTTGTAGCGTCTCCTAGGGATTTTGATTTTTATGGTGGATGTTTAAAAAAAGAGATTGCAAATGATAAGGCAAAAGAGATATGTGAGGATGTGTATGGTGATAATTATTATTATGGCCCCTGTGATTATGTAACTTATCCAGATTATGACGGTGATTATATATCATGTGGTTGTGTATAATAAAAAATGAATTCAGCCCCGAAACCTCGGGGCTGAGGTTTATAATCTTAAAAAGAATTACTTTGTGGGGCTGACCATCAAGCTCATATTACGACCTTCCAACTTGGGTTGGCCTTCTGTTTTGGCGATATCGGCCACATCTTGGGCGGCACGATTTAAAACTTCCACGCCCAAATCCTGATAGGACATTTCACGCCCACGAAAACGAATGGTGAATTTAACTTTATTCCCTTCGGCCAAAAACTTTTTCGCATTACGCATTTTAAACGCATAATCATTTTCACCGATATTCGGGGTAAATTTAATTTCTTTTGTTTCTTGAACTTTCTGTTTTTTCTTGGCTTCACTTTTGCGTTTTTGCAATTCGTATTTGTATTTACCGGCATCAATGATTTTACAAACAGGTATATTCCCATTGGCGGCAATTTCAACCAAATCTAAACCGGCATTTTCGGCACGGCGCATAGCCTCACGAATAACGACAACCCCCACATTTTGACCATTTTCATCAATTAAACGGACTTGGGTGGCTGTGATTTTTTGATTGACACGTGGTTCATCGGATTTTCCCGTATTGACCGAACGGGTGGCGGGATTAAACATATTAGCGATAGCTTGGTTCCTCCAAAAAAAATTTAATAACAGGTCTATTTTAATCTTTTTTTTAAAGACTTTCAAGTTTTTTTTTGCTATAATACATTTTATGATGTGTTTGAGGAAGATTTTTTTGATTTTGTGCATCATTTTTTGGGGGATAAGTGCGTTTGCGCAAACTTTTCCCGAAAAAGGTGTCGGCCAATGGCAAAAATTGCCTTTTGGCCAAGTGCGTTTGCTGTCTTGCACAACCGGTCGCCAAAACAGAACTATGATTGTTGGTGGTTTACAGATTGAATTGAATAAAGATTGGGTGTTAAAAAGGCCTAATCTGGTCCCGCTTTCACCAGAAGGTGTTATCAGCTATCCCATTCGTCCAAATCCCGTCAAGACGCAAAAATACACCGGTTCTTTTTTGATTCCGATTGTTTATCCGCACACACCAAATCAAGAAAGTCTTTCTTTTGGGGTTGCGGGAAATTTAAAGGCTTGTCAAAAAGAAAATTGTTCAGATAGCCCCATTTTTATGAAATTACCTTTGGATGAAAATGAAAGCAAATATACATCATATTGTGCCTATATTATGGACGAATTGAAAAACACGCCTATTCCGGCATTTGATATGGGACAAGGTCAATGGCTGAACAATCATCAGGCTTTGCTCAGTTTTAAAGTCCCCCGTGTCAATCAGGCCTTTTTACAAAATGAAAATGGTTTAGATTTTCAGGTTTTGCAAACGGTCTTTTTGGATGGTGAGATTCAATTTAAAGTATCTTATTTGCAAAAATGGCAAAATAATACAATGAAAGATTGGATTTTAATTACCAATCAGGGGGTTTTTCGGGTGCCGATTATTTTGACGAAAAATCCGCTTCCCGTATTGGAAAAAAAGAAGCCTTGGGGAAGTTTCTTTTTCGGGGGGATTTTATTATTCATTTGTTCACCGTTTTTCATTTTGTTTGGGACATCCTTTTTGAATAATCAAAAACAATTGCGCCATCAATGTGTACGGGCCATTATTGCATCTGCTGTTTTAATTCCTGTTTTTTGTTTAATAAATCGGTATTTACCCAATATCAATGAATGGGATATTTTGTTGCCTTGGGTATGGATTATAATGGGAATAACATTGATTTTCACACCCAGATTTGTATGGTGGACTGCCCTTTTATTTATCATTTGGCCCAAGCCGATTTTAAAAGAAATAACAGAAGTTTTTTCGTTATGGATTTTAATTCCGTGGCTGGTGTTTTGGAGCATTATCCCCTTCGCCATTTTGTATAAATATGCCGGTTTTTGGGGTAAAAAAGGCCGTTTCAGTTTAAAACATGATTTCTTTTTGCATAATCTGTTCTTTTTATTGCCGACGATTTACCTGTTATGCAGTGGTGTTTATAATCATTTTAACACTGTGTCCTATGAAAACGCCCCCAAAATGGACAAGACGAGAATCAATGTTGTTTGTGAAAAATCGGATTGCCAGAATTGGATGGCATTTTTACCAAGTGTTCGTTTCATCAATCCCAAAAGTAATTTCGGAAAAGAATTACAAAATTTATATAACACGGATAAAACAATCGTTGTTTTTGATGATAGTGGTATTGAGACCGTTTTGACGGATATAACCCCTAAAAAATTAGAAAAATACCTTATTGGTTTGCAAAATTATCGCGCTCAGTACAGGCCAGTTGATCCACCAATTCATTCTGGGGATGACCGGCGTGCCCTTTCACCCAATGCCAAGTAATCGTGTGCTTTTGTAAAAGCGGTAAAAGTTTTTGCCAATATTCCACATTTAAAACAGGCTTTTTGTCGGCTTTTTTCCACCCCTTTTGAATCCAACCGTCCAACCAACGGGTGGCCCCTTCCATCACATATTTGCTGTCGGTATATAAATCCACCAAACATGATTCTTTTAATAAAGAAAGACCTTCAATAACGGCGGTCAATTCCATTTGATTGTTGGTGGTTTGCTTGGCACCGCCCGATAATGTTTTTTGTTTATCTTTATAAATCAACAAACACCCCCAACCGCCGGGGCCTGGGTTTCCCGAACAGGCCCCATCGGTATAAAGGGTGATATGTTTTTTGGGATTATTCATCCTTATCGTTATCCAAAATAATACGATATAAATCTTTGGGTAAATCGGCCTGACGCAACTTTTCGGTGGCCTTTTCGTTGCGCAATAACCGTGATAAAGAAGCCAAAGCTTTTAAATGATCGGCACCGGCATTTTCGGGTACCAACAATAAAAACAATAAATCAACGGGCTTTTTATCCACGGATTCAAAATCGGTCGGTTTGGTTTTCATAAAGGCGCAAAAGATTTTTTTCAAACCTTCCAAACGTGTGTGTGGTAATGCCACACCACGTCCGATACCGGTTGTTCCCAAACGTTCACGTTCCACCAAAGCGTTCAGGATAACCATCCCATCCAGGCCTGTTTTTTCACCAGCCAAATGGGACAGTTTTTCCAATAATTGCTTTTTGGTTAAAGATGATTTTTCAACCAAAAGACAGTCAGAAGTTAAAATGTCTTTTATTTTCATGAAAAACCTTATTTTTTATATTTCGGGTCAACCCAGCCGATATTACCGTCATTACGGCGATAAACCATACTCAATTCACCATGGGCTGCGTTACGGAACAAAAAGGCCGGCAATCCCGCCAAATCCATATGCATCACGGCATCGCTGACTGTACATGTGGGCATTTCGGCCTGCATTTCGGCAATAATCACAGGGGCATCACCCATGGGTTCTTCGGCATCCACAGGGGCGTCAATGACGGATACAGCCACTTGTTGTACAGGATCAGCCTGACGATTGACCATTTTGTTTTTGTATTTTTTTAATTGTACACCCATTTTGCGAATGGCTTCATCCAAAGCACCATAGGCATCATTGGCTGAGGCTGTGGCCGAAACGGTTAAACCCGCCACAGGGCGTGTGGTGATTTCTGTTAAAAAAGTTTTGCCTTCGTGGGATACACGGACGGTGGCATCTGTGGCATTGGCAAAGTATTTTTGTACCACTTCGGAAATGGCCTTATCGGCATATTCACGCCAGCTGGCACCCAAATCAATTTGATGACCTGTTAAAGTTATTTGCATTTTTTCCTCTCTTTCGTTATAATTAAACACAAGATAGTTTAACCATAGCTTTTTTTTTTGAAATTGTCAAGATGTCTTGTTATTCTCTTTATATTCATTGGCCATATTGTTTGTCAAAATGCCCCTATTGTGATTTTGCCAGCACGAAAATTCACGGTGATGTCAATCGTTTAAAGGCGGGCTATCAACGTGATATCAATCAAGCACCCGCCGGAAAATTAAAAACAATTTATTTTGGCGGTGGCACCCCCAGTTTGATACCATTGGATTTTATGGCGTTTTTATTCAATGAAATCCACAAAAAATGGACTTTGACACCGGATTGTGAAATAACATTAGAGGCCAATCCCGATGCCATTGATAAAAATAAAATGAATGCTTTTTATCAAATGGGTATCAATCGCTTATCTGTGGGGGTGCAATCTTTAAACGACAATCATTTAAAATTTTTGGGTCGCACGCATAATGCACAAACGGCATTAAATCGTATCCGTCAGGCGCAAGAAATTTTTCCCCGCATCAATATGGATTTGATGTATGGACTACCCCGACAAAGCAAAAAAGGTTGGGAAAAAGAATTAAATCAGGCTTTATCTTTAAACCTGACACATTATTCTTTGTATCAACTGACGATTGAAGAGGGAACTGTTTTTTATAAAAACCAACAACAAACATGTTCGGAACTACATGCACGACAATTATATAAGCTGACCGATGAAATAATGAATAATGCGGATATTCCCGCCTATGAAGTTTCTAACTATGCCAAAAAAGGTTTTGAAAGCCGTCATAATATGACCTATTGGACAGGTGGTGATTATATCGGTATCGGGCCGGCGGCGGCAGGGCGTGTCATGGGATACGCCACACAAAATGACCGTTCGGTGGGCGGATGGTTAAACGGCAAAAACACATCGGAAAAGCTGACGGATGAACAAATACAAATGGAAAGATTGTTGATGGGGTTGCGTTTGCGTCGGCACTTTTATCCCACAAAAAATCTGAGCCCCGAAAGTATTAAAACAGCCCGCCAAAAAGGGTGGATTATTCAAACACCTCAGGGGATACAGGCGACATTAAAGGGGGTTCTGATGTTAAATCAGTTGATTGCATTGTTGGCGTGAACCAAAAATCCATCGGTTGTTCACTTGATTCAAATTCAACAGGAGCGGGCTTTACTTCAATGACGCTTCTGTTTTTCTTTTGCACCAAACGCATGGCGCGGTTGTTTGTGCCATCCTGATTTAAACGAATCAAACCGTCTGAACCGTAAAAAGCATCCGATAATTGCAAATCAGTTAAATGCACCACACCCACATTGGCCTTTTGGGCAATCCAATCCACCGAATCATAAGATAAGCTGGCCAATTGGGGTGGACGGGATCCAAAAATTTGTTGGTATTCACGGTCAAAATTTTTGCCCGTTTGTTCAGGTAAATCCATAAAATAAACACCGTTTAACATTTTATCCTTTAATGTTTTCACGCTGGCCAAAGTATAAATCGGAATAATATCGGGCGTCACATCATAAAAGGCCAAAATAGCCATCAATTGGCTTAAACGAATACCTTCTTCAAAAACAAACAGGTTGTCAAATTCAACACGTTCTTGCATAGGGGTGGCCAAAATTTCCTGTTCTTCGGGCGTTAAATCTTTCTTTTTTGAATCAATAATCGGCGGTAAAATTTTTAAAACGGCTGGTGTCATATTTTCATCTTTTTCACCATAAAGGGCAAATTTTTGCAAACTCATACCGGGGCATTTTTGAACGGCTTTATCCAAGGTATTCATCACAATTTCCCCTACTTTACTTTCGGGGCCGATAGCACCCAAACGCAACTGGCCCATTTCACAGGCATAACGCACCATTTGTTCCACCTGATCCGAAATCAAAACAGCCATAGAGGCTTTCTTTTCGGTCAACACAGTGCTGTCGGAGGTATAGCTTAAAATACCGTTTGCAGAATCGGATAAGGCAGATACTTCGGCCGAAAAAACAGGCCCCAAAACAATATCTGTATTTTGCGCATTTGCCCACCGATAGGCCTCAACCGCCCCTTCGGACGTTCCCTTTGTATCAAAAAACAATAACTTGACCGGCGAGTCTTCGTTTTTGCGCAAAGCCATTAAAGCACCATTTTGCATGCTTAAACCGACCTGTTGATGTTTTCCACTGAGCGGTAACAGCATAGAAACGGTTGTCATCGGGGGCGCATTTTGAGTAATGCTTTGCATTCCAAAAGAATTTCCGTCATGAAAAAAAGACGATATTTTCGGGGCGTTTGTACAGGCCGAACACACCATCAGCAATGAAAACCATAATTTTTTCATGAAAACTCCTTTTGTTTTGTTCGTAATTATGCTATACCAATTATGATTTTTTTTCAAGTTCTTTTTAAAAAGGAGAAAATATGTTATATCTTGTGGCCACGCCGATTGGGAATTTGGGTGATTTTTCCCCACGGGCACGTCAGGTGTTGGAACAGGCAGAGATTGTGGCCTGTGAAGACACACGCACCAGCCGTCAGCTGTTTTCATTATTGGGAATTCATGTCAAAAAAACCATCGCTTATCACGATTTTAATGAAGAAAAAGCCGTTCCAAAAATTATTGAGCAATTAAAAGCGGGTGTTGAAATGGCTTTGGTATCCGATGCGGGTATGCCTTTGATCTCGGATCCGGGGTATAAATTGATTCGTGCCTGTCGTGAACAAGGTATTGAGGTGACCAGTGTCCCTGGTGCCAATGCCGTTTTGACGGCTTTACAATTATCAGGCTTGCCGACAGATAGTTTTTATTTTGGCGGTTTTTTATCCCCAAAAAACACCCAGCGTGAAAAATCTTTATTAAATGTTGCCGATTTACCCTGTACTTTGATTTTTTATGAAACAGCCAAACGTTTAACGGAAAGCTTAAAGGCAATTGAAAAAACTTTGGGTAATCGTCAGGTGGCCGTTGTACGTGAATTGACCAAAAAGTTCGAGCAGGTACAAACGGATTGTGTTTCAAATCTGATAGATTATTATAACGAAAACGGCGCCCCAAAAGGGGAAATCGTCTTGGTCATTCAAGGGGGAAAAGAAACGGAACATTCCACACAAAACACCGTTTCAATTAAACAATTGCGTTCTTTTTTATCGGCAAAAGATACCGCCCAAGTTTTATCTTTAATCCAAAATATCAGCAAAAAGGAAGCCTATGCCCAAGTTTTGGCACACGACAAATTATAAAGCCGGTCATCGGGCCGAAAAAATCGCCTTGCTTTGGCTGATGCTGAAAGGCTATCGTTTGGTGGCCAAAAACTTTGTGGTGGGCCGTGGTACGGGTGCGGGCGAAGTGGATTTAATTGTCAAAAAAGGCAAAACTTTGGTGTTTGTTGAGGTTAAAAAGCGCCCTGATGAACAAACAGCATTAAGTGCCATCCGCCCCAAAAACAGACAGCGCATCCAAAAAACATCTATGGTCTTTTTATCCCGAAATCCGAAATATCAAAATTATGAAATTCGCTATGATGTGATGATGATGACGAGGGGATTACCCAAACATTTGCCCAATGCGTGGCGACCATTCAGTTTGATTTTGTTGTTATTTTTATTGGGTGGTTGCCAAATGTGGGGGACTTTAATCAGCGGGGCGCACAGCCTGTGGGGCGTTGTGGCCGATGACAGGCCGTTAAATGAAGACGCATCGGATATGGGCCTTTACACACAAATACGGCAAAATTTGGCCGCCAGAGATATTAAATCACTTTTGGATGTTCAAATTACCGTTTTTCAAGGCGCAGTTTTATTGACAGGCGCTTTACCCAATTGGGAAGAAATTGCCCAAACGGTTGAAATTGTATGGCAAACACCGGGGGTAAATTACGTTTATAATTACATCCGTGTGGGCGAAACTTTGGGAACGGTTCAAACATCCGAAGAAGCCGCCTTATCCGCCTCAATTCGCACCAAGTTAAGCCTGACGCAAGGTATCAAATCATCCAACTATAAATTGGTGATGGAAAACGGAACAGTTTATTTGATGGGCATTCAACAAGATGCCGATGAATGGCAACGGGCCCGTGCCGTCATTGCCGACACCTATGGCGTTCAAAAAATCATCTGTTTGATGCGGGATAAGGAAAGCCCTTGATAAATAAATCTTTAAAAAGGGCAAATCCAACCTTTGGGTTCAAAATTTTGAATCACATATCGTAACAAAAACAATACCACTTTGCACCTATCTCTTCTAAAATGTATTCACGATCAGGAGTAGTATCCCCAAATTCATATTCCCATCTAACCTCTATTCCAGGATAATTTGAATTTCCAGCTTCACAAACGGCCCGAACATTCGCACAGGCTTCTTTTGCCTCTGCTTCTGTTTTATAACAAGAGTCTTCAGTATGTTCTACAGAGTTATAACACTCTAAACCATATTGAAGGGCTTCTTCATCTGTACAATATTGGTTTCGTTCCAATGTGGACCATGACTTATACAATCCATAATAGCCAGAAACAGAACATTCAGGATTTCCAGGTTGTAATTGTGGTTCAATAATACAATTTCCTTTTTCGCAAGCGCCTATTTTGCCATCGGCGGTGATGCATTCTGTACCATCATCTTCGTTGGTGATTTCGCCTGTGGATGAATCACAACTTTCTTGACAACTGTTTAAGGTTACACCTGAACAACAATCTTTTTTACAAGCGGGTGTGGATAATTCTGAACACCATTTATAACCAGCACCTGTACAGCTTCCACCCGTTTCATCGCCATTATAATCGGCGGCGACTTTGTCACTGGATAAATTATTGTTATAGGTTAAGGTTAAAGTTGTGCCATTACATTTGGCTTCACGCACCATTCCGCTCGCCATCTTTTCCATTTGGGTACAAACCGCAGAATCCATACCTGTGATTTGCATGGTAAATTGTTCAGCATTTGCTTCCCTGGGGGGATTAAATGTCCCGTATTTACCATTGCCAAAATCTTCAATGCTTTGGGGCAATTCACCTTTACTTTGGATTTGTGCCGATATGGTAGTGGCCAGCATTGAGGCCTGATGTAATAATTCATTCGCTTTGTGTTTTTTCATGGCGACGCCATAGCCGTACACACCGCCCACGGACAAAACGCCCACAATGGCCAGTACGCCCAGCATTTCAACCATACTGCGCCCCTTTTGGCTTCTTTTATAATTTTTGTTTGTTTTGTTTTTTACTGACATGTTATACTCCTTTCTATTTAAGTTATTTGTAAAAATTGTTTTTGTTGTTCAGGCATTAAAATTTAAATTATCTAAATTCTTCGCTAACAACGCTCATCATTAATATAATT
>SUVA01000024.1 GCA_015062245.1 Alphaproteobacteria bacterium | reverse complement strand
ACTATACATAATGTGAATTATGCGACAAAATGGGAAAATTTAACAATAAAAAACTTTCTAGAAAGGAAAAAAGAAAATGAGAAGAAGTGAAAAAGGTCGTTCAATGGTTGAAATGTTGGGCGTGTTGGCCATCATCGGTGTGTTATCCGTGGGTGGTATCTATGGTTATACAGTGGCCATGCGTAAATACAAAGCCAACGAAGTGGCCCAAGGCGCCGCTATGTTGGCCACAATTGCCCGTGGTTCCAATGCCGGTACAGGTTTAGGAAGTGGCTCAATGACAGGTGCACAAGCTGGTTTGTATGATGCGACAAATGGAAATATTCAAGGTTGTACATTGTCCGCCACCCAAAACGGCGATGTAGTTACAGTTGCTGTGAATTGCGATACTGATACTGAACTCAAGGAGGCCGTCAAACAATTGGTTGGTACAGGTAATGATGAATTTAAAATTGCTTCATAATTCACGATTATGACGTAATTAAAACGCCCTGTGTATTCAGGGCGTTTTTTTCTCTTTGTCATTCTCGGACTTGATCCGAGAATCCATAGATAAGAAATATACAAAAAAAATAAAAAAAATTTAAAAAAAACACTTGACAGACTTTGTATAATATGCAATTGTAGTGGTTGTAACGCTTGTTTTGGGGGACTCATACCACAGAATAGGCAATAATATTAACTATAACTTTCTGGAAAGGAAAAAAGAAAATGAGAAGAAGTGAAAAAGGTCGTTCAATGGTTGAAATGTTGGGCGTGTTGGCCATCATCGGTGTGTTATCCGTCGGTGGTATCTATGGTTATACAGTGGCTATGAAAAAATATAAAGCCAACGAAATCGTTCAAACAGCTAGTATGTTAAAAATTATGGCTGAATCCAAAGATGCTGGCGAAGGTGGTGTTGCAAAGTTGGAGGATTTAACAGACGCTGATATTGCTGGTTTGGTAGATATGTGTTCAACAGCCGATAAAACAGTCAAAATTCAAGTTTCTGATGGCACTTTGTGTGCTGTTATTACACAAATCGATTCCACAATAGATGAAGACAACTGTGGTACAACTGCTGTTACTTGTTCATAATCATCATTTGGATGAAATTAAAACGCCCTGTGATTCAGGGCGTTTTTTTTCTTCTTCTGTCATCTTCGTGCGTTTTTTTATTCTATCATCTTTGGGCTTGACACGAAGATCCACGGCATTTAATTCCTTATGGATGCCCGACAGGCAGGGCATGACAACACCCCCTCTGTCATTCTCGGGTCAATTTTTTTGAACCAAAGTGAATTGAATCGTCAAAACATCCGATTTTTGCGTCAATTCCATTGATAAGGTATCCAATCCACGCACATAGTGATTATCCCGCAAAAAAGACCAACCTAAATTCGTTAAAGTCTGACGATAAAAATCTTTCACTTGTTGGGGTGTTTTTTTTGTTTGCGCCGAAATCAATACCATTTTTTCGGACGGACTGTCAAATGTGGCGGTTTCTTCCACAGAATAAAGCCCTTTCATCAAAGGCACATCATCCGTGGCGGGTAAAAAATCTTGCGCCATCAACGTCGCACAAAAAAATAACCCAAATAAGATTATCATCTTTTTCATTCAGCACGATCGCTTTCAGAAAACACATTTAATAAATCCGGCATCACAGAACGCACCTTTTGCGAATCGGGAATTTTGGGTTGTGCCACAGCGGGCATTGACCCACCATAAGATTTAATTTCCTGAGCCAAACGGGTCAATTCTTGACGTTCCTGTTCAATTTTATCCTTTTGTTCGTTCAATATCTTTTGAATGTTTTCTTGAACCTTCATGCGGGTTTCTTGAATCGCCCCATTGGTGCGTTCCAATTCATCCGTTGTTAAAAATTGTTCCAATGTCAGCGCATAACGTTCGGCATCTTTTTCACCGCCCAGCGCCGCAATAAAGGACCATTTATAGGCCGATAAGTCATCTTGCGGTAAAACTTTACCCTGTTCATACAATTGCGCCAATATGAACTGCGATTGAGTATGACCTTGCAAAGCCGCCGATACAATACAATAGGCGCCCTGTTGTTTGACGGTTAAATCCTGACTGGACAAAAAAGTAATGCCGTATTCGTATAACTCATCAATGCTTGGATTAAAAACACCACCACGAATTTCATCAAAGTGCCCCTCACATTCGGCCGGAATCAATACAGGCTGTTGATTATCGTCAAAAGTCCAATAGGTTTCTTGCGCCATTGCAGAAGTACCCATCAAAAGAAGCATTGCCGTTGTTAGTATCTTTTTCATTTTTTATCCCTTTTTATTTTGATTTTAAAACTTTTTACACAAAACGCAAGAAAAAAAATTATTCCCCCTGCTCTTGATGTTGAAAAGCAACCTGAACATTATCGGGCAAATTGATATCCTTTAACCGTGATAAAGGCGTATCGGCCGATATAGACAATTGGTGTATCGTTTCCCGTTCCGTTTGAATTTGCGCCAAATACGGCATCAATTTATCCGTCAATTGTTGTTGATGTTGCAATAAACGCCGGCCGTACCACCAACTTAAAACAACCAAAGCCCATATCCCACAAACAAGAGCCACCAAAAGATAAAATAATGTTGTTGCCGTCATAATATCACCTATAAAAAAACTGGACTTTTCATATTTTAACCGCTATAATGTGAAAAAGCAAGCAAAAAAAAGGATGAAATATGCATTATCTGGATTTTGAAGAAACAATAAAAGAAATTGATGAAAAACTGGCCAAACCGGATATCAATGAAGCCGAACAAAAACGTTTGAATAATAAGCTGAATCGTTTGATTGAAAGAACTTATCAACGCCTGACTCCTTGGCAAAAAACTCAGGTGGCACGCCATGAAGACAGACCCCATACCTTGGATTATATCCGTGAACTGATGCCTGACTTTTTTGAACTTTGCGGGGATCGGGCCTTTGGTGAAGACAAATCTATTGTGGCGGGATTGGCCCACTTTCACGGGCAAACCGTTATGGTTATCGGGCACGAAAAAGGATATAACACCGAAACCAGATTAAAACACAACTTCGGCATGGCCAAACCGGAAGGCTATCGTAAAGCGATTCGCTTGATGAAACTGGCCGAACAATTCGGTTTTCCTGTTTTGTGCTTTGTGGATACGGCCGGTGCTTTCCCCGGTGTTGATGCCGAAGCCAGAGGTCAAGGACAAGCGATTGCCAGCTGTATTGCCACGCAAACAACATTGAAAACACCCATTATCACAACCATTATCGGCGAAGGTGGCAGTGGCGGGGCTTTGGCTTTGGCGGTGGCCGATAAAGTTTTAATTTTAGAAAATGCCATTTATTCCGTTATTTCACCCGAAGGTTGCGCTTCAATTTTGTGGAAGGATTTTAAATTCGCACGTCAAGCAACCCGTGTGTTAAAAATGACCGCCAAGGATTTATTGCGTTTAAAAGTCGCAGATGAAATTATACCTGAACCCAAAGGCGGTGCGCATCGTTTTAAAAAAGAAACCTTCCAAGCGGTGGACAAAGCAATCTTAAACGGTTTACAGGAACTGAAAAACATCAATCCGGATTTGTTGGTATTTAACCGACAAAACAAATTTTTACAAATCGGTTCAATCCAACAAAACAAAAAGAAAAACTGATTTTACTTTTGTTCTTGTACATTTTCGCCGGATTCAGAATTATCTGTTTTATTGTCATTCATATACTGAGGCAATGTATTTTGTTTTGTTTTTATTAAAACCTCATCGGAACGGAAACGATCACCCCAATCATCAATCAACTGACGAATTTCACCATCTAATGTTTTTTGCGAAAATCCATTTGAACGAATTGATTGAGAAATATCACCCTTTAATTGAAGACAAGGCGAATTTTTTGAAAACGCAAAAAATAAGGTACCACTGCCCAAAGCCTCTCCTGCCGTCACTATGTCATTTTGCATTTTATAACGGCGTAACTCTCCTTCAATGGCATAAGGCGAACCCAAAATATAATCCACCTCATCATTCATCAACATTTCAAATGCCTTAGGGGCCGATAAAACTTCGGTCAATTCTACCCCTTTGGGCAAACGTTTTTTTATCATAGGATAAATCATTTCTTCTTTTCGGACAACCCCTTTCAAACCGACTAAATCATTATAAGATTCCACTTCCAATTCTTTACCTTTTTTGAAATAGGCCACAAAGACATTCGTAAAAAATGCCGGTGTTATCAATTCAATTTGAGGCCCATAAGAACGGTAATAAAGTCCCGCCAATAAATCAATATTTCCACGGGCCAAAGCCTGAATGGCATCCTCTTGCGAAGTGTAACCGGTTGTGGTATATTTCCATCCGTTTTCTTTGGCAATTTTATCAAAAACAACCATCCCCAGACCGTAACTTTTTAAATTTTGTTGTGTTTTGCCATCACCTTCAATCCAACCAAAAGGCGCATTACCAATCATAGAAGCCACACGAAGAGGTCGATTGCAAGCATTAAGATTTATCTCAATCGGTTTTATGTCTTCCACCATATCCACAACTTTAGCTTTTCTGTTTCTGGATGACCTTTGCTTTTTTAAAGGGGCAGATTCAAGTGAAGTACAAACAAAAGCAATCAACATAAAAACAACAAACAGCTTACGCATATTTCCTCCTTTTTCTTTTCAGATTAGCCTATTTTTATATAAAAAACAACAAAAAAAAGATAGACCAAAGAACTAGTGCTTTAAAGGTCAATAAAAACTAAATAAAGAAAAACCAACCAATAAAACAAAGGAGAAAAAAAATGACCAGTAAAAAATTTTTATTTTTTTTATTAATGACGGCTTCAATTGCCAATGCCCAAACGATTGCATCGGGCAATAAATCCACTCGTCAAGAAACAGATAAGTGGCGCCACAGTTGGGAAGATTTAAGTTATTTACCGCAAAAATATGCCGACTTTAAAAAGAAACTGAACGAGAAAACAGGTATCAGTTATACTTTGGATGCTTCCTTTTTACCACAACGTGTCAGCCCAAACGGCAAAAAGACCGCTTGGCAAAGCCAATACTACGGCACCATCGGATGGGATATGTTTTCATCTGATACATGGGGAAGCGGTATGTTACAAATGGCCTATACGGCTGTGCGTTATTGGGGCGCAAATGGCAATGATTTAAGCAACAAAATCGGCGTGTTAAACCCCATCAATGATTATCCGGAAAATTCAAACTACTTTGATCAACTCAGTTATACACATACTTTTGCCGGCAAAGCCGATATTTTATCCGTAACCGTTGGACAATTTCCCATGTATTTATTTGACGGCGGAGATTATAACTCTAACCAGCAAATCAACTTTTTAAACGAAGCGCTCAGCCAAAATGCCACTGCCAGTTATCCCAGCGCCAGCTTGGGTGCTTATGCCACATTGACGCCAAACGAACAGCTGTCAATCAGTTTTGGTGCCCAAAACGCCAACAATATCAGTGGAGAAACCATCAGTTGGAATAAACTGAAAAAAGGAAAATTCACCGAATTTGTTTCTGCCACTTGGACACCGACTTTTTTTGATCAACCCGGTCAATACAGTGTGTTATTATACAACCAACCTGATACAGATGAACAAAACATAACTTCACGGGGCTGGAGTATCAACCTGCAACAAAACATTACCGATAAAATCGCCCTGTTCGGTCGTATCAGTGGCGCCGGTCAATCGGCCGAATTTGCCAAACAATCCTATGTTTTTGGGGGTGTTTACAATAACCCCTTTAACCGAAATGCTTTGGACCAAATCGGATTAGCAACAGCCTTTAATAAATTAAATCAAGATATAAATGGTACCGGTACCCGTTCTTGGGAAAATGTCATTGAAGGCTATTACGCCTTTGGTATATCCAACTTTATGACGCTGACACCTGATTTTCAATTTTACATCAATCCGGGCGCTGATTTAAACCGAAACACAGCCTTTGCCGCCAGCTTGCGTGCCACATTGATGTTTTAATATCAGCACCATTGAAAAGACCGACCAAACGGCCGGTCTTTTTTGATTATCTGTTGCGATATTGTTTTAAAGATTTTACCAAAACACTTTCACGCTTTTTCAAATAAGAAAGCTCATTTAAAATTTTTTGTTCAGGCGATATCTTTTTTTTCAAAGCGCAAGCGGGTTTAGCCCCTTTCTTTCTTAAATAAGACATCATCTTATCCCAACGTTCATATTCATCAAAACCGTGACTGGCTAGCTTTTGTTGAATCACCCAATCGGTCAAAGTATATTCTTCGTTGGTAAAAACACCTTTCTTCTCATTGCTCTGACTTAATCCGAGAGCATTGATATCAGCCCCATTTCCTAATTTTTTATCAATTGCCGAAAACAGATCCGACAAAGGTGCACTTTTAAAATCCAAATCCCCCCAAGTTTGGACAAAAGCATTATTTTTTGTTCTGTCCATTCAAAGCTCCATTAAAAAGGAATTTCATCATCAAATGTTTCGGTTTTTCCCGTGGCGGCAGTTGAATCCCAACCGGCATCGGAATTATCGGCCATTGTATCGCCGGAACCGGCAGAACCGTCAGCACGACCTTCCAAAACCACCAATTCACCACGATAAGCACCCAAAACAATTTCAGTGGAATATTTTTCCACACCGCTGGCATCTGTGAACTTTCTGGTTTGCAAAGCACCTTCCACATAAACCTTACTGCCTTTTTTCAAAGCACGTTCGGCAAAATCGGCCAACCCTGTGTTAAAAATTACCACACGATGCCATTCCGTTTTTTCCTGACGTTCACCGTTTTTATCTTTCCAGCTGTCAGATGTGGCCACAGACAAATGCACGATTTTGGCACCGGCCGTTGTGTGACGCACCTCAGGATCACGTCCCAAATTTCCCAATAAAATAACCTTATTAATACTTGTTGCCATAGTTTATCCTTTCAGTTGGTATATTATCGGGTCTAGTTTATCTTTTTTTATTGTAAAAAGCAAGGAAAAATTTTATCTGCTCTGTTTCCAAAGAAAATCAAAATATTTGGCATAATCCTGCGCTATTTTTTCATTGTATAAAATCGCAATATGTATCGGGTTTTCCATTAAAACAATTGCCACACGACCGGCATAAATAAAGCACGGCAACAAAGGCTTGGCATCATCAACAACCCGCTTTTGAAAATGATTAAAGGTCATGGCATAGCTGAAATCTTTATAGGTTATAATACGAACAGGATTGTCTTTTAACGATTTTTGCAACTTGGATAATTCTTTGCCATAAACATCTTTAATCAACTTTTCATCAATCCCGCAAATCAATAATTCTTGATTATTATCCTTTAAAGACGCCTCTATTTTAGCAAACAAATAATGAAAAGCATCCCTTCCTTCATAACATTTGATACGCAGACCTGAATTTTCCAAGCGCACACCAGGGCCATCCAAAAATTGAATACCGTTTTGTTCAAAAGTTTGCACGATATCTTCCATCGTGGCATCATGGGCTTTATAAAGTCCCCGTTCAATATTGTTGACAGCCGGCAAAGAATAACCTGATTTTTTGGCCAAATCCGCCTGACTCCACCCCAACAAAGCACGGGCTGCCTTTAATTGATCCACTGTGATATCTGATTTTTTATTACCCAGATTTCGTGTCAATGAAATATTTTTATAATATAGCCGTTCTACGATTTTGCGCAAAATTTGTGCCATTTTAAACTCCTTTATTGATATTCAGATTATCCTATTTTTTTAAAAAAGAAAAGTTTTTTATAAAAATTATGAAAAAAAATCTTGCCTTTTTCAAAAAAGTGGGTTATAATAGGGCTGTATTCAGCGCCCGTAGCTCAATTGGATAGAGCATCTGACTACGGATCAGAAGGTTGTAAGTTCGAATCCTGCCGGGCGCGCCAAAAAAATAACTCCTCCGTTTTCGGGGGAGTTTTTGTTAAGCGCAGTGGCTGATGAGAACTTACACATAAGTTCGTTCATGAAGCGTCAGCGTAATAGATGCCGTAGGCAGTCCCAAAGGGATGAGCGTAGCGAACAATCCTGCCGGGCGCGCCAAAAAAATAACTCCTCCGTTTTCGGGGGAGTTTTTTACCATTTTTTTACAACTTTTGGGTGCGTTTTAAATAATATTTTATATTTTTAGCTGCAATATGTATGAAATATATCTATAAGTATAAAACAAACAATTTAAAAAAGGAGAAAAAAAATGTTAGTTTGTAAAAATGTTATTGTCAATGGGCGCAGAACCAGTATGCGCTTGGATCGTGAAACATGGATATCTTTATCGGATATTTGCCAAAGGGAAGGAATCACAATCCACGAATTGTGTTCTAAAATTGATGCAACGAAGGGGGTGTCGGGTTTATCTTCGGCAACACGTTTATTTGTGCTGACTTATTTTCGGTTTTTGTTAAATCAATACGAACACCATAATATTATGCAAAATAAAACCTTTAATCCCGAACCGGTGTTAAAACAAACGATTTAAGGCTTTTTGATATAAAAATCCCCCACTGCTTGGTGGGGGAATAAATGATGTATAAATCCATTTACGGATCCCGACACAAGGCGGAGTAGCCGCCGGTGGGGCGACCGATGACGTTGACGTAACCAGAGCCGAGGATCACGCCACGCGCGCGGCAGGAACTTTCCTTGCTGTTATCCGCTAGCCAGAGATAAGCGGAGGTTCCAAGGGCACCTGTGTTCGTCCGGATAGCCGCATTTGTCGCTGAACAATCACTATCTGATCCGCCATTGCAAATACAAGGTTTCGTTGCGTAACTTGACTGTCCCTTATAAAAATAACAAAATGTATTCGTGCCACTGTCCGCCAGCCCTAAATCAGACATCGTCACAAGTTGTTTTTTATCGTGTGCTTCACAGAAGTTCACCGCACTCCACCAGTTCATCACGCCCCCCTTATACACCGTTAAAGCACCACCGGGCAGGTTGAGGGTATAGGGCGTCAATGTCCCCTTATCCGTACACGTTCCACCCGTTGGACCGGAACAACTACCGCCATTGAACTTGCAGTATTTTGATGTATCCACATTACCTTCGGCATCCTTACAATCACTGTTCTTGGTACATCCACTTGTTGGTTTGGCGCAGGTGTATGAACTAACCCCAGTATCAGGTCCTGCACAATACGTCCCTTCGGCGCAACATTGTGTCCCGCATACGAACAGACCGTTTGAGCATTGACATTGACCACGAGAACACGTTGCCCCCTCGGGGCATTCCACATCAAGGCAGGCAGAGTCAACACATTCCCCTTGGACACAGGTCAAACCGTCTTCGCATGTCACATCAAGGCAGGCAGAGTCAACACATTCCCCTTGGACACAGGTCAACCCGTCTTCGCATGTCACATCCGCACAGGCCGGATCGATGGTTTCCACTGTCGGGCATTCTTCCGAGGATGGGATACAAGTATCATCATCACAGTATTTGCGACCACTGGCTACACATTCATTTTGTTTGCCATTATAATCGGCGGCGACTTTTTCGCTGGATAAATTGTTGTTATAGGTTAAGGTCAATGTTGTATCATCACATTCGGCCTTGCGAACCATACCGCCCGCCATCTTTTCCATTTGTTCGCAAACCGCAGAATCCATACCTGTGATTTCCATTTTAAATTGTTCAGCATTTGCTTCACTGGGGGGATTAAATGTCCCGTATTTAGCATCACCAAAGTTTTCAATGTTTTGGGGCAATTGCCCTTTACTTTGGATTTGTGCCGATATGGTAGTGGCCAACATTGAGGCTTGATGCAATAATTCATTGGCTTTGTGTTTTTTCATGGCGACGCCATAGGCGGATATACCTCCCACACTCAATACGCCTATGATTGCCAGCACGCCCAGCATTTCAACCATACTGCGCCCCTTTTGACTTCTTTTATCGTTTTTGTTTGTTTTGTTTATTACTGACATATTTTGACTCCTTTCTATTTAAGTTATTTGTTTATATTGTTCTTGTTGTTCAGGCATTAAAATTTAAATTATCTAAATTCTTCGCTAACAACGCTCATCATTAATATAATTTTTAAATTTTAGTTCCTTTCGTTAAATGTTAAGACAGTAATTACCTTTTGTCATTCCC
>SUVA01000007.1 GCA_015062245.1 Alphaproteobacteria bacterium | reverse complement strand
GTTCTCAATTAAAAGAGGGCGGTATGGTTCAAAAAGTGGAATGTAATGAAACAGCCAAAACCGCCACTTTAACGTATTATAAAAACCTGGCGACCACAGAGGCCGAAGGCGAAAAAAGCCCAACAGGCGGAAGTGAAAATAAGGAACCAGTCATTGATAAAACAAGTCAAGAATGGTTGAATTGTATGGAAGAACAAACAGATGGAAATTGGGGAAAAACATTGGATGAAATCTGCTCTTGTATTGTTCCTTATAGTGTTTCAATTTGCGATTGTGTATTTGGGAATAACTATTCTGTTGAGCTTTGTCAATGTATGACGGAACTGATAGATCAGGAGTGGGAAGCTGATCAGGCGAGAGATGCTTGTAATTGTAAAGCGGATCCAGATTGTTATCCTTGCGAAGCTGAGCGTAGAGAAATAGACTGGGATGAACAGGATAATCCAATTGACTATGTATCGCTTCCCAAAGGCAAAGCGCAGGAAGTTTATACCGAGAAAGGCCGTTCGTACGAATGTGGCTATTGTGATGATTGCAGTATGAGTGGTTGGTTTTGGTTTTATATAGAACCTGAATATCCTTACTAATAAAATAATATTTTCTGTGTTATGGGCGGGTATTTTCTATCCGCCTTTTTCTTCGTCCAATAAAATCACACCGCCTTGGGCAAAGGGAATCATCAAACGGCGGATAATCTGACCACTGGGTAAATACAGAAAGATTTCTTCTGTTTTGCTGAGCTGAGCAAACTGTTCTCGTTGTTGTTTTTTATATTGTGAAAAATCCATCACACGGGAAAGCAGACCTTTTTCCTGTAAAGAATCCCAAAAATTTTCGTAATCGGGTTCTGTGTTCAACCATGATTCATCCAATTGCCACAGACGGGCGAATTCAGGACTACACGCCACCAATTGACCGTTGGCGTTAAACAAACAAACGGCACAGGGCAATTCTTGGCACAAACGTCTGTGTGCCGTGGTGATTTCCCGAACCAAAGATTGCACTTCTTCTTCGGTACGCATTTCCTGACCATAAGTCAGGGTATAGGTTGTGTCGTTTGATTGAAAAGGACGTGTTTGCCAATGACATTGATTTAAATCATTGCTGTCATTTTTGGCGACGGCTTGGTTTGCAAAGATAACTTTACCTTGCGCAGAACGGATAAAAGTCGGAAAAGGAAAACTTTCCCATGCATTTTCCAACAATTGTTTTTGTTGATATAATTGATCATAGTTTTGATTCAGTTGATCAAATTTTTCCTGATAACGTGATAAATCATTTATCCAAAAAACACGGGCGCCGTTTTCAAAAGGTCTGGCACGCAAATGAAAACTTTGATGTCCGTGGTGTAATATGCCGTCAAAGGGGATTTCTTTTTTAACCAAGATATCATAATTTTGAACAAAAAACTTTCTGTCTTGTGATGGCAGGTGTTTAATCAATTCTTTGATGGTGCGTGGGCGTTTGGGTAAGTCCCACATCAAACGCCATGTTTTGTTTAATAAAATTTTTCCCTTAAACTCATAGCATAACCCCACAGGGATATTATGCAATAATTGTAATTGCAAATGATGTTGTCGGCGTAAAAAACGTTGGCGGATAAATAAAATCAGCCAAACACAACCACCCCCGATAATTAAAGCACACAAGATGATTAAAAAAACAGGGTCAAGTTTCATTTTTACTTCCTTTCGGGCAAACGATAGGCCAAAGCCTCAGAAATATGTTCAGGTAAAATTTCATCCGAAAAAGCCATATCGGCAATGGTACGGGACAGGCGCATCATCCGATGAAAACCACGACCGGACAGTTGGAATTTTTCGGCCGCCTGAATCAATAATTGACGTGCTTCATTTGTCAGTTTCGCCGTTTGTTCCAATTGTGTGCCGTCCAATTCGGCATTTAAAACGTTTTGCCCCCGTTTTTGTTGAAAAGCACGTGCCTGAATTACACGGGCCAAGACGGTGGCAGAATCTTCCCCGCCTTCCAATTGTCCCAATACCCATGGGGATAATAAAGGAACTTCTATTTGTAAATCAATTCTGTCCAACATCGGGCCTGATATTTTGGATTGGTATTCTTCGGCACATCTGGGCGCCCGTGAACAGGTTTTACCCGCCACTCCCAAATATCCGCAACGGCAAGGATTCATGGCCGAAATCAATTGAAAACGGGCCGGATAGGAAATATGCGAATTGGCCCTTGCCACTGATACCACACCCGTTTCAATGGGTTGACGCAAAGCTTCCAATGTTTGGCGTGGAAATTCGGGTAATTCATCCAAGAATAAAACACCCCTGTGGGCCAAAGAAATTTCCCCCGGTTTTGCCTTTAATCCACCCCCGACCATAGCCGGTGTTGAGGCACTATGGTGTGGCGAACGATAGGGGCGATGCGTAATCAATTGGCCGTCTTTTAACAGGCCTGCCACAGAATGGATTTTGCTGATTTCCAAAATTTCCTGAGTGGTTAAAGGCGGTAAAATGGACGGCAAACGGCTGGCCAACATGGATTTGCCTGACCCCGGCGGTCCGATCATCAACATATTATGTCCGCCAACGGCCGCAATTTCCAGGGCACGTTTGGCGTTTTCCTGACCTTTGATATCCTTTAAATCCAAAGCATATGGCAAAGCATTATTTTGTTCGGCCGGTTTGGGTGGTAAAATATCCTCTTGGCCTTTATAATAATTTATCAGTTGCAATAAATCTTTGACTGGGACGATATTTTTGTTGCCCGACCAAGCGGCTTCTCCACCTTGATCAGCGGGACACACAAATCCCATTTGATAGCCCATGGTGGCCACACTGGCCGGTAAAATGCCCGATACGGGACGAATGGTTCCGTCTAAGCCCAGCTCACCCATCATAACCGTATTTAAAATTTTGTCGGTGGGAATAACCTCCATGGCCCCTAATAATGCCACCGCTATGGGTAAGTCAAAATGTGTGCCTTCTTTTAACACATCGGCCGGTGCTAAATTCACGGTAATATGACTGCCCGGTAAAGATAAACCGATGGAATGCAAAGCAGAACGTACTCTTTCACGGCTTTCGGCAATGGCTTTATCGGCCAAACCGACAATGGTAAAGCTGGGCATACCGCGTGAAATTTGAACTTCTATTGTAATTCGTAAAACATCAATACCGTTAAAGGCAACTGAGTGTGTAGTGGCAAGCATTTCAAACCCTTTCGTTGAGTAGTATTATACACAAAAATACCCGAAATTTCAAGGGTGAAGTTTTATTTTCCTTTTTGTTTCATGGAACGAACGAAAGTATCAACATCTAATTTGGGATTACTCTCTTTTTTGGTCTTAAATTGCCTAAAATCATCTAAACTAAAATTACTATACTGGCGTTGAATTTGCCTTAAATTTTGCATTTCTGATATCCTTAGGTCTGGTGCTTGTGTATCACGATCTGATAATAATTTTTTCAGTTCAGACGCACTTTTTATTCTTTTCTCGTGTAAAACTTCTTTAAGTGATTTTTTTTGAGCGATTGAATAAGTTTTTAAAACTGATGTCAATTGTTTTTTATTTAAATTTTGTGCTATTTCAGATCGTTTTTTGTTTAACAAATCTATCATTTTGATACGTTGAGTGCTGTTGGAAATTTTTGTGGCCATTTCAAGCATATGATCCACAAATAAAAGACTTTCTGTGTTTTGTTCAAAAGGTAGTTTTTTTATCATAAATTCTAAATGTTGTGGATTGACGTTTTTTAAAATGTGACAAAATTGGTTGATTGTTAGTTTTTTTCGATTAGTGTTTAAATCCAATGAAGAATTATCAGCGCATTGTACATAAGTATCCAAAAGAGACCAATTTTCTAATTTGATCGCCCGTTTTATTCCTTCTGCTATTTGCGTTGTTGGAATTCGAAAACCTATTTTTTTAATGAGGTTTTCTAAATCAATGGTGTTATTATTTTTAATGCATTTTTCAAACAAAACATCATATAAAAATTTACCATCTTTTGTCTTTTGTGATAAAAAGTACACAGATAAAGTTTCAATTTTAACTCCATTCAAATCAGTTATCAACGAAAGCAACGCCTTATCCGTTTGAGATTGAGACAATCTTTTCTTATCAAATTCTTTCCCCACATTTTCTGCATGTTTTACAAAATCTTTGTCTACAGAAGAAATAATTTCATGAGGTGTGCGTTCGTCTTCAGGGTGTAAAACATACCGATTGATTAGGTGTTGTGTAACTTTAATTGCCTTCTGGTTTTGCTCTGATTGAACTTTTTGGGGATTATTGGGATTTTTTGCATTTGAAAAAACAGGCATTGGAATTGTATGATCATCATTTCTAGAATCATTGATGTTTTTTCTAGAACTTGGGGTAAATTGGCTCATTAATAAAACTTCTTCTTGATTTTGAATAGGAATTAGAGCAACCTCGTCCGATAGAGAATGTCGGTGCATTTGTTCATGGAGATTGTCATAAGCGACAAATGAATCTGCATATTTTGGATCGGCTTGTGAAACAATATGAAATTGTCGAGAACCCAAATCATGACCTATCGGATAACGGGAATTAAAGTGAATCATTTTGACTTGATTCATTAATTCTTTGGATTTTTTAGGGTAAAATTCTTTAACTTTTTCCGCCAGTAATTTTTCTATTTGATAAGCAAAAACACTGCCATGACAGTGGGAAATGAAAGTCATATTGGCGATATTTTTTTTGCTTTCTTCAAAATTTTTTGGTTTTCCATCTTCATCAGAGATAAGAGGTAGAATATATTCTTTAAAAAAAGGCATATAGTATTCTTCAGCAGGAGTAGGATTATCGGAATGCTTTCTTTCATCCCCATAACTCGCCAATCCCAAATCGGTATATACTTCTTGTCGATGTTCTTCATCAAATTCACTAGCATACGCAACAGCATAAATATGGGGCATTTGTTCAAAACTGATACCGGAGGCTCTTAATAATTCAATAATTCTTTTACATTCTCCGTTTGCGGCTCTATCTGTATTTGCACCATTTCCCGGAAAGATAATAACGCTCCGTTTACCAATTAAGTTTTCTGGGCTTTGAAAAATAGCATCATTTTCTTCAAATAATTTTTTCCAACCTTCTGGATATTGTGTTGTTCTGTGAGCCCGTTCACCAAAAATAATTGTTTTTTCCGTTTTTTTTAACATCGTTTAATCCTCCAATTTGACGCGGATTTTTTTCAAAATTTCCGATTTATTATAAGGGGGATTGAATTGTTCCATTACCCAATTTAAGGCCCGTTCAATTTCCATATTTGTGGCGTTATCATAAATTATTTTTAATTCCCTGATAAAGCTTTCCTTCGATTCGTTTGTTGATAAAAAGCTTTGTTCGGGTTCAATCTGTTTTTGGCGTGTTGCCATAAATTTTTGGGCTTCTTCAAATAAGTTCATGCGTTGCGTCTCCATAAAAAAGGAATGAATAAAATAATGACAGTGATAAATTCCAACCGTCCCAACAACATCATAAAGCTCAACAAAATTTTGGCTACGTTGGGTAATCCTGCAAACGTCATATCAGGGCCGATAAAATTACCCAACCCCGGTCCGACATTGGCAACGGCCGTTAATGCCCCTGAAAAGCTGGTTATGACATCCAATCCCGTTAAAGTCAACAATAAGGCCCCGATACAAACGGATATTAAATAAATCCCGATAAAAAATAAAACAGACGAAGATACTTCTTCATTGATAGGGCGATTGCCATAGCGTGGCACAACAACGGCGTGCGGTTGGACGGAAGCTTTTAATCGTGATGAAATTTGTCGGCCCATGATGGCAAAGCGGAACATTTTAATCCCGCCGGATGTTGAACCGGCACAGGCCCCGACACTTAATAAAAACAAAAAGAATAAAACGCTGAATGATCCCCATTGGGCGTAATTTTCGCTGACAAAGCCTGTGGTTGTAATGACAGATAACAAAGAAAATAACGACGAACGGAAAGTTGTTTCGGTTAAAAGGCTGTCCCCAATCCAACGTCCCAATAATAAAATACCCAAGGCCAGCAATAAAAAGTGAATATATGTTTTGACTTGGGCATTTTGTCGGATTAAAAAGAATTGTCTTTGGCACAATTGAATCCAAATTACCAATGGCAATCCGGCCAAGAACATAAAGGCAATTAAAACCCATTCAATGGTGGGTGAATCAAAAAAAGCAATACTGGCATCATGGGTGGAAAAACCGCCTGTGGAAATGGTTGTCATGGCGTGTGCCAAAGCATCAAACCAATTCATACCGGCACTTTTTAAACAAAGCATACAAAAAACGGTCAATGCAATAAACACGCTTAAAATCATATGCATTGTTTGTAAAACGGTTGGGCTTTGGCGCATGGCATCACCGGAAAATTCAGTGGTGAAAAATTGCATACCGCCAATGCGCAAAGTCGGTAAAATGGTCACGGCAATCAAGATCACACCAATACCGCCCAACCATTGCAACATGGCGCGCCACATCAATAATCCCCGTGCCATACTGTCTAACCCCGATAAAACGGTTGCCCCTGTGGTTGTTAAACCGGACATGGATTCAAAAAAAGCATCCGCACAGGACAATTGTGATGCCGATAAATAAATGGGTAAAGCCCCCCATAAAGCATATGCCAACCAAATCAAGGTTGTTGTTAAAAACATTTCCTTCGTGCGTAAGGGCGTTTCCTGCTTGGGGCGTAAAATCCAATAACTTAAAGCCGATATGGAAACGGTGAAAATACATGAACTGGCAAATAATTTGGCCGATTTTAGGTTGTTAAAGTACAAATCAACCAAGGCCGGTCCTATTTGGGCCAAGCCCAAAAAAACACACATTAAAGCCACGATAGAAAAAATAAAACGAAATCTCATTTTGACACCTTTTTTTATCAGGATAAAATTTTTTATATCAAAAATCAATAATAAATTGCATTTCAAAATACTTTATGCTAAATTCAAAGTATGTTAAAACAAAAAAGATATCTTTTTTTATTTTTGATTTTGTTGGGTGGATTATCCTCTTTTGGCTTTGCCCCATGCTTTTTATGGCCTTTAACGGCGTTGGGTATTTTTGGATTGATAAAGTTATTAAATAAAGAACAAAAACATTTTGCTTGTTTTTTTAAAGGATTCTTTTTCGGTTTCGGGATGGGGGCCGTTTCAATGCATTGGTTGACCCATGCATTGATGATAGACGGCGGTCGTTTTTTTGTTGTAATACCTTTGGTTTGGTTGTTTTTCGGGTTATGGTTTGGTTTGTTTTTTGGTTTATCAGCCTTTGGGGCTTCCTTTTTTGAAACGGGTTGGCGCCGGCTTTTGGCCTTTGCGGGATTTTTTGTGATATTTGAATGGGTGCGCTCATGGCTATTTACGGGGTTTCCGTGGAATCCTTTGGGCAATATCTGGAATGATTATTTGCCTGTGATGCAAAGCGTCAGCGTGGTCGGTATTTATGGTTTAAGTGCTTTGACGATTTTATTGTTTGGTGCATTTGCCTTGGGCTATAAAAGTCGTTTTTTGTGGTTATCGTGTTCGCTTTTTGGTTTGGTTACGATTTTGGGGATGGTTCGTTTATATACCCAACCCATCGGATCGGTTTGGGGAACGCATTTAAGATTGGTGCAACCCAATATCCCCCAAACATTGAAATGGGATCCGAATGAAGAACAAAAAAATTTGGCCACATTGATTAAATTGTCCCGTGAAAACAACAAAGGTATCACTCATATTTTATGGCCTGAATCGGCGGTTTCTTTTTTCGTCAATTACCATGATGAAGAACGTTTGCATTTGATGTCGGCCATGGGGCAAGGTTCGGTTTTATTGACGGGCGGTATGCGTGTGGTTGATCCCAAAACACGGTTGTTGGCCAACAGCATTTTTGTGTTGGATGATTTAACGGATATCCATGGCTTTTATGATAAATCACATTTGGTTCCGTTTGGTGAATATATGCCGTTTCGTGAATGGTTGCCTTTTGAAAAATTGGTGCCGATTTCATCGGATTTATATGAAGGCAAAGGCCTTAAAACAGTCCCTGTTTTAAAAACATTTTCGGCCGGTATGCTGGTGTGTTATGAGGTTATTTTTTCCGGTCGGGTTGTGGATAAAAAACACCGTCCGTCATGGTTATTTAATGCCACCAATGACGGTTGGTATGGCATCAGCTTTGGCCCCCACCAACATTTGGCGATGGCGCAAACCCGTGCAATAGAAGAAGGGCTCCCCTTGATTCGGGCGGCCAATACGGGTATCAGTGCTGTCATTGATCCTGTGGGGCGTATTTTAAAGCAACTGCCTTTGGGGGGGCAAGGTGTGATTGATTCGGATTTGCCGATGGCTTTGGCCCCCACGATTTATGCCCGCTATGGCGTTAAAGTTCCTTTACTTTTGGCCGGCCTGTTTTTACTTTTGGCCTTTAAAAGGAAAAAATGATTTTATAAAAACTTTGTCCCCAAAAAAGACTATACAATAATTGGAATAATTTTTATTTTTGCCTTGACTTTTGGGACATAACGGATTATAATTCACACCATCATTTTAGGTATCATTTTTAACATAACAAGAAAGGAAAAAATATGTCATTAGATACATTCTTTGCACCCAAATCTGTGGCGGTTGTCGGTGTTTCGGCCGACGAAACCAAATTGGGCGCGGTCGTTTTTAACAATTTGATTGAAGCCGGTTTTGAAGGCAACTTATACGGTGTGAATCCCAAATTGGCCGGTCAGGAATTAAAGGGTAAAAAGTGCTTTGCATCCACCCGTGATATTCCCGAAGCCGTTGATTTGGTCGTGTTGTTGGTACCGGCTCGTTTTTGTGAAGCCGCCGTGGATGACGCCATCGCCAACGGTGCCAAAAATATCAGTATTATTACCGCCGGTTTTGGTGAAGTCGGCAACAAAGAATTGGAATTGACGATTGCCAAAAAATGTTTGGATGCTGGTATCAATGTGTTGGGTCCGAACTGTTTGGGACATATTTCCACTTTTGATAAATTAAATGCTTCTTTTGCACCTTGCTTCCCGTTGAAAGGTAATGTCGCCTTTATTTCGCAGTCGGGTGCTTATTGTAGTGCGATTTTGGATTGGGCCGAAGAAAAAGGCATCGGCTTTTCTCACTTTATTTCCGTGGGGAACAAGGCTGATTTGAACGAAGCCAGTTTGTTGGACTTCATTCAACATGACGAAAACACAAAAGCCTTTGTATTCTATTTGGAAGGCCTTAAAAAAGGTCAGGAATTCTTACGTGTTTTAAAAGAAGTTTCCAAAACAAAACCGTGCGTGATTATGGAACCGGGTAAATCCAGCAAAGCCCAAGCCGCCAGCTTGTCCCATACGGGTTCTTTGGCTCCGAACTATCGTGTGTTGGAAATTGCCTTACAACGTTCTGGCGCTATTCAAGTGTACACAACCCGTGAATTATTCGGCGCTTTGGAATTGTTGCAAAACGTCAATCACACAGATTTCGGTGGTGCTGTCGGTATTTTGACAAACGCCGGTGGTGTGGGTGTGTTGGCCTCGGATTTGTGTGAAGAAGCCAAGTTGGATTTGGCAAGACCGTCCGAAAAAACAATATCCAACCTGCGTGCTGTTTTAACACCGGAAGCTTCTGTCGGTAACCCCATTGATGTGGTGGGTGATGCCAAAGCCGACCGTTATGAAAATGCTTTGCGTGTGTTGTGTGAATCCGGTGAATACAAAAACATTATCGTGTTGTTGACACCGCAAATGTCCACAGAACCCGTTGAAACGGCTCAGGCTGTCATCAAAATGGCCGAACAATATAAAAATGTCAATATCTATTGTTCATTCATCGGTGGTTCCCGTGTGCGTGAAGCCGTTCAGTTGTTGAAAAACGCCAAAGTTTTGACCTATGATTATCCGACAGACTGTATCCGTTTATTGGGTTTAATGAAAGCCCAAATGGCATTTAAAGGATTGCCTGATGTGAAAGTTGAAACAAGCGAAGTGCCGGCCGATATCAAAGCTGCCGTCGCCGATGCCGTTAAAGAAGGTTTGGCATCCTTGCCACAATCCACAATGAACATGATTATGGATCATTATGGTATTGATTATCCCAAATGCGGTAACTTCACCGATAAGGCTGAAGCTTTGGCCTTTGCCAAAAACATCTTCCCTGTCGTGTTGAAATTGTCGGCCCCTGATGCCTTGCATAAAACAGAAATGAAAGGTATCTATTTGAACATCGATTCCGAAGAAAAATTCAACGAAGCCTTTGATGCTTTGACCGCTACAATCGCCAAGTTTGAATTAAAAGGCGCCAGCGTCTTAATTCAAGAAATGATTACCAAAGCCACCGAAACAATTATCGGCGTCAATTCCGATAAGAACTTCGGCCGTGTGTTGGTGTTCGGCACCGGCGGTATTTATACCGAAGTCATGCGCGATACAACAATGCGTATCTTGCCCGCCAATGACTTTGATGCCATGATTAAAGAAACAAAAGTCGGCACAATCTTGAACGGTGTGCGTGGTGAAGATCCGAAAGCCGTCGGTCCGTTGGCCGATACTTTGGCCAAAGTTCAAAAGTTGGTTTTGGAAATTCCCGAAATCAAATCCATTGACGGCAACCCTGTCTTGGTCACCAAAGACCGCGCCGTTGTGGTGGACTTCAAAATGTTGTTAAAATAACAAAGGAGGGAAGCGATGGAACGTGGTTTTTAATATAACAATCCCCGGCCAAAGCGGTCGGGGATTTTTTTGCTTTAAGAATGATAGCAAAATATTATTCTTTAATGAGTTATTCAGATTGATTTTGACATACTGCCCCGTCCCAAAAGTCAAGGAAAAAGAATGCCGTTATTCAGAACAAGTTCCCGTAAACCAATTTTCCCCATCCCAAGTGCCACCACAAATATTGCATTGTGATTCTAATTTAATTGTGGATATGTCTACCTCTGAACAATCGTAACAGGATGAACCACTTGCGATAGTGCCGTCTTTTAATGTAAAATCAATCTTTTTATTTCCCATTCCACCAATTTGATTGTCATTACAACTCCATACATATCCGCCGCTACATCTGTAATTTCCGCAATAACCAGCAGCTGCACAATAAGAGGTTACTTCTTGGCTCCATCCAGAATTGAGCAGTAAAAGGGTTGTGTTTGCCCATACGCCACGTTGTCCGCTATCGCATGAATGACATTTACCATAGATATCCTGAATTGGTTTGTCGTCAGGACAATAACAACGTCCGTCTTTTTTGACTTGATCTGGTTCAGGGCATTCCAAAAAGCATTTAAAACCTGACACGGCCCGTTCAGGGCAAACATAACATGTTTGATATTGAGCACCGCCTTTTACCATATAAACAGCATCAGCTTGATCACAGGGATAACATGTGTTGTCAAAGGCAAAATGTCCTTCGGGACAACAGCCGTTGAGGCTGGAATTATATGCACAACATAATTTTTCCCCTGTAAATTCATCATATTCCACCGAATTACAACATACATCACCCACCACCAATTCGGGATCGCAACATTTTTTCGTGTCGGATTCTCGCCCCGTTGCCGTATAAACATACTTTCCGTTATTTGGACAGGCGCAAAAACCATCTTGACAAGTGAACTCTTTGGGGCATTGTGAATTGGTTTCGCATTGATATTCTGTATCTTGGCTTTCCCCTTTAAAACCGCCGTTGTAAATCATTAAAAAGCTATTTAAATCTTGGCATTGTGTCAATGGATTACGTGGTGTTTCGCTCAATGCCAATCGGCGTAAAGGTGAAGTGTCTGTGATGGAATCCAAAAGTCTTTCACAAACGGCTTTTTTAACATTGGATACTTGAATCCCAAATTGTTTGCTTAACCCCTCGGTAAAAACCTGTTTTGAAAAAGTACCACCCATTGTTTCATTATGTAAAAATTTACCAAGACTTAATGTTTTGCGTCCTTTTTTTATTTGCTCGGATACACGCATGGCACGGACCGAGGCTTCTTCCAATAAATCATTGGCACGAAAACGATCCATTATGGATGAAAACGCGTGTAATCCCCCAATGCTCAATAAACCCATAATGGATAAAGTGGATAACATTTCGCCCATAGTGCGTCCGTTTTCTTGCTTATTCGTCGTTTTCATTCTATCCCCCATTTTGGTTATAAAAAAAGCCACTTTGGCGTTGAAGTGGCTGGATGCTGAAAACTACGATAGACAAAGTAGTGCGGTATATTTTTCCGCACGCGGCTTTTATTTTACCGCCATCCAACCGAAGTTGGTGGACGATAAAATGACGCTTTTATCGGCGTGTCTATCAAACAGGGCTTTCAGACCCAGCAAATGGACGCCAATCCATTTGATAATTACTATAAAATAAAAAATATTAAAAAGCAAATGAAAATTTATTTTTCTTCGGGTAAAACATCAATTTGTGTTAAACGGTTGCCGATTTTATGGCGCACGGTATAGGTCCAACCGTTGATGTTGAACTGTTGCCCCACATGGGGGATTTGTTCGGCTTCATACATCACATAGCCGGCCAAAGTAACGGCATTGTCATCAGGCAGATTCCAATGAAAAGCCCGATTGATATCCCGAATGGTGGCGTTGCCGTTTAAACGATAAGCGCCATCGGGTAATAAGTGCCATCTGAGTCCGCTTTGATTGGGCAAATCCGTTTCATCATCAATATCACCGACGATTTCTTCCAACAAATCTTCCAAAGTGACCACGCCTTGAATATCGCCGTATTCATCCACCACGATGGCGAAATGTTCTTTGCGTTTGCGAAAGGCGTTTAATTGATCCAACAACGAAACGCTTTTTAATACAAACCAAGGTTTTGTGCAAAAATCCATTACTTTTGTTTGGGGATTTTTTTGCCATGCTTTGGCCAATTGGATGGCTTTTTTAATGTGCAAAATACCGATGATATTATCTCTTTTTCCTTCCCACAGGGGGATTCGGCTGTAAGGCGTGGAACGCAAAAAATCCAAAATTTCGGGAATGGGTGTTTGTATGTTCAGGCTGACCAAACGCCCTCGGTCGGTTAAAATATCACCGATGGATACTTCATCCAAATCCAACACACCCCTCAAAATACCACGTTCAGGCATATTTTTGCCGGTCAAAGCCAATTGCCCACGCAGTTCTTCTTTAATTAAATCGTTGTCAGGGGCTGTACTTTTTTGGGGTAAAATTTTCAATACTATTTTGCTGATACCATTAAAGCATATAACCGCAGGGGTCAATAACCACACAATGAAATTTAACGGATAGGCCACCGCAAAGGCAAAAGGGATTGTTTGATTGATGGCGTATGTTTTGGGCAGTATTTCGGCAAAAACCAATACCACAAAACTGACCCCGAATGTGGCCAAAGCCACACCTTTTGCTGGCCCGAATATATCAATCAACATGCTGGTGGACAGGGCGGTCAATGCAATATTGACCAAGTTATTACCCAATAATAAAGTCCCCAATAATTTATCGGGCTTTTGTTTCAGCTTTAACAAAATTTTTGCTTTTTTATCGCCTTTTTTGGCTCTTTCCGATAATAATGGTTCTGATATTGCGGTAACAGCGGTTTCCACACCGGAAAAGAAAAAAGACATTGCCAATAAAATCAATAATTTAATCATGTTTTTCCTTTTTTGAAATGATTTGTCTGTTTTCCAATTCCTTTAAAATACGGCTGACCGTATAATGGGGCGGTTCATTAAAAGATTCAACCATAATATCGGCTTCGCTGTATAAAGGATAGCATTCTTTTACCAAACGTTGAATGGTGGCTTGGTTATCGGCGGATGGCACCAAAGGACGATGCGTGCGCCCTTGCGTGCGCCCCGAAATAACATCAGCACCCGCTTTAATCCAAATGGATACGGCTTTTTCTTTGGCGACCTTTCGTGTATGGGCGGATAAAAAAGCCCCGCCACCACTGGATAAAACACAGGGCTTGCCGTTTAACAATCGTTCCATTACTTTTTCTTCGCCTTTTCTGAATTCCTCTTCACCATAACGGGCAAATAAATCCGAAATGGTAAATCCCGTCATCCGTTCAATTTCTTTATCGGAATCCACAAAAGGTAGCTTCAAACGCTTGGATATCATTCGCCCCAAACTTGTTTTGCCGACACCCATCATTCCGACAAGTAATAAGATTTTTTCTTGTAATAATTTTTGACTCATGCTATAACTATAACACGTTTTTAAAAAAAAGTCCAGTTCAGGAGGAAAAAATGAAACTGCATGAAAAAAAATCCAACAAACTCAAATGGGTTTTAGCCTTTGTTTTATTGGGGCTTATCGTTCTTTTTGCGGTGTGTGATTTTATGCCCAAACAACAACAGGTTGAAAAGCAGATTGTTCACAGTGTTATGTAATGAATAATCAAATTGATGCCTTTTTGGAAATGATGCAGGCCCAACGGGGGGCAGGGCAAAATACATTATCGGCTTATCGGCGTGATATGTATTTGTTGGATGAATACTTAAAATCACGCCATTTGGATTTATTGAATGCCCAAGAGGAAGATTTAAAAGGCTTTTTGAAATTTTTAATGAATACAGGGGATTCTGTCCGTACCCGTGCCAGACGTTTGTCCTGTTTGCATGAATTTTATCGTTTTGCCTATTCGGAAGGTTGGATAAAGGTCAATCCCTCGGATTATTTGCAAGGGCCCAAAATGCCTCAAACTTTGCCTAAATATCTGACGGAAGAAGAGGTTATTCAATTGATACAATACGCCCGATTAAACGATGAAAGATTGTATGTTTTATTGGAGGTTTTATACGCCACCGGTATGCGTGTCAGCGAATTGGTCGGCCTGCCTTTGGGGGCTTATGTGCGTGATGAACATCATTTGTTGATTATGGGAAAAGGCGGGCGAGAACGAATTGTGCCTTTGAACGATTATGCGATGGATGCTTTGGACAAATGGAAGGCCTTTCGTGAAAATGATTTGCCCCATAACCGTAAAAGTAAATGGTTATTCCCATCTAATAAAAGTCGCTTGGGTCATTTAACCCGTGATGCTTTTTTTAAAGAACTGAAAAAATTAGCATTGACGGTCGGATTGAATCCGGATAAGGTATCTCCACACGTTTTTCGCCACTCGTTTGCCTCACATTTAGTGGCCCATGATGCTGATTTACGTTCTGTTCAACAAATGTTAGGACATTCGGATATCACCACAACACAAATATATACGCACATTTTACCCGACAGATTAAAAAAGATTGTTGAAAAATCTCATCCTTTGTCGTATAATGGGGCGAGGAAAAAAGATGAAAATAGCGGATAAATACATTTTACGGCAACTGATTGTCGGCTTTTTGTTGGTTTTAACCTGTATGACCATGTTGGTGTGGTTGACCCAATCATTGCGTATGATTGATATGATTGTTACCAATGGTGTGTCTGTTGGTGTGTTTTTAAAAATGACCTTTTTGGTGTTGCCTCATTTTATGCAAATTTTAATGCCGTTGGCTTTGTTTGCGGTTGTTTTGTTTGTTTTTATTCGGATGCAATCGGATAAAGAATTGATGGTTTTAAAGGCTGTCGGGATGGGGCCTTTTCAATTGATGAGTCCTGTTTTGAAAATGGCCGGTGTGCTGACTGTATGTGGTTATTTTCTTTCTTTGTTTCTTTGTCCGTGGGCTGAAACAGAAGTGCGTGAGATGAAATGGAAAGTCCGCAATAATGTATCCCATGTTTTATTACAGGAAGGACAATTTAACACTTTCAAAAAGGGGATGATGATTTATGTTCGTGAACGTTTGCCCAATGGGGTGCTCAAGGGGATTTTAGCCTATGAAATGAAAGACGGTAAAAAATCAACTTTAATTGCTGATGAAGGGACTTTGTATCAGGCGTCCGATGGTTTGGAAATTGTTTTTGGACAAGGTTCCCGTCAAGAATATAAGCCCGAAACAAAACAATATTCAGTTTTAAAATTTGATAAATATACGGTGGCATTGGGCGATAAAAATCAATCAGGTACCCGAACACAAAAGGTGCGTGAATTACCGTTTATGAAATTGTTGATGATGAAACAATCCGAAGCCCCAAATGCGTCAACATGGCGCAAACATAAGGTTGAGGCTTTCAAACGTTTGACCCAACCTTTGTATAATTTTATTTTTGCTTTATTGGCTATGGTGGGCGCTTTAACGGGTTACTATAATCGTCGTGGACAACCGATTCGTATCAATATGGTTGTCATATCCGCTTTGTTGATTCAAACGTTTGCTTTGGCCTTTGAAAACATAGCGGGCAAAAATTTATGGGGTTTGGTATTGATGGGTTTGAATTTATTGATTCCTTTGTGGATTATGATGCGCATTTTTAAAAAGGAAAACGGTCCGAAAGTGCCTGCAAAATTTAACTATATGCTTCGTTTCGTGTTTTTGGTGGGCGCATTTTTATCCGTTCAGGCGTATGCTTTTTCGGATATAGATGTTTCGGCCTTTAACAAAGAACAACCCGTTGATTTTGAAGCCGATCAGGTCAGCTATGATCAAAAAAATCAGGTGATGACGGCTTCGGGGAATGTTGTGTTAAAGCAAAACGGTATTGTTTTTAATACGGATAAGATTTTGTATAATCAAAAATCGGATATGATACATATCCCAGGTGAAGCAAAAATGGTTTTGCCTGATGGAAATTCATCAATTGTGCATGATATTCAAATGCGAGCCCATGGTGATGAAGTGGTAACGGGTAAGGGCAAAATGGATATGGCGGACGGCACACATTTATGGGCCAATCAAATTGTTCGTCAAAAAGGCAAAGAAAATATCTTAAAGGATGCTTTTTATACCCCCTGTGAAATGTGTGAAAATTCCAGCCCGTTATGGCAAATTCACGCTTCTTCCATTGAACAAGATGAAGAATCTCATATGATGCGTTTTTGGAATACACGGGTTGAACTTAAAAAAGTACCTGTTTTATATTTTCCGTATTTTCAAATTCCCGATTATACGGTTAAACGCCAAACGGGTTTTTTAACCCCGACTTTTGGCAGCGATTCCGAATTAAAAGCCTATATCAAAGCCCCGATTTTTGTTGATTTGGCCGAAAATCAGAATTTGACAGTAACGCCTGTTGTTTCATTTACCCGAAATCCGTTGGGAATTTTGGATTATCAGGGATTGTTTTCAAAAGGAAAAGTTGAATTACAAACCAGTTATACCAAAGATGATGAAGATAAAAGACAAGGGCATATTCAATCGGCATTTGAATATGATGTGAATGATTCTTGGCGTGTAACAGGGGCCTATAACCGCACGATTACAGACACTTATTTTCGCCGTTATAACGTGTTGGATGTGGATACCAGCCAATCCTATTTAACATCCCATTTAACAACGGAATATTATGGTAATCGTTTATATGGTTCATCTACTTTTTATAACTTCCAAAGTCTGCAAGACGGTGTCAGATCAGAATCAATTCCTGTTATTTTGCCTGTGTTTAATATGCGTTATACAAGCAAGCCTTTTACAAAAAACGGCGGTATTATGTATTCCGATATCAATGGGGCGTTTATCAATAACCGTGACCATTTTAAATCCAATCGTTTGTCTTTGACCCAAGGTATCACCCTTCCATATAAAACGGACTTTGGTTTGGTAACGCAACTGTCGGGTTCATTGCGTATGGATGGATACAGCGTGGATACAGGGCGTTATGGTATCGGTTATGGGCGCCAAGAAGATTCGTACTTTGCCGGCCGTATTTTCCCTCAGGCGGTTTTAAAATTAAGCTATCCGTTGATTAAAAAATCCGCCCGATATTCTCAGATTTTGGAACCAATCGTTATGTTGGTTGCTTCCCCCAACGGATCCAATCCGGATAAGATTCCCAATGTGGACAGTTCGGTCTTTGATTTTGATGATGTGAATTTATTTTCCCCCAACCGTTATGTGGGCTATGATAAGGTTGAATCGGGTTCCAGAATGAACTATGGTGTTCAATGGACACTGTATCAAATGGGTAAAAAACGTTCCATTCAGGCTTTGTTTGGTCAAAGCATACGCTTGCGTGAAAATGATGAATTAGATGATGCGATGGGGTATGATGGTCATTTTTCCAGCTATGTGGGGCGTTTGCAACTGAACTATGAATACCTAACATTGGCCTATCGTTTCCGTATGGCCCAAAAGAATTTAGAGGCGCAAAAAAACGATATTTCGTTTGAGGCGGGTTCTGCTCCGTTCAGAATCGGTTTGAATTATTTATTCCAAGATTCTTTCCATTTGGGTGAAGTTTATTCAAACCCCAAAAAAGAAGTATCGGTATATGTGCGTTCCCGTTTGACAAAAAATTGGTCGTTGGAGGGGCGCTATCGTTATAATTTGTTAAAATCCGACAGGGGGCCTTTGGAAACATATGGTATTTTACGCTATGATAATGAATGTGCGGCGGTTGAATTTGAAACTGGTAAGTCCTATACTCATGATCGTAATTATAAAGGGGATACGTCCATTACAATGCGTTTTTATTTGAAAACTTTGGGAGGTTTCGGACAATGAAAAAAATTATATTTTGGATGATGATGGGTGTGTCTTTTATGGCATCTGCCGGTAATTTAAAGGCAATTGTCAATGACGCACCTATTTTTGAATCAGAAGTATCGGATCGTATGGCTTTGCTGACGGCACAACAACCGGCCTTATTGCAATCAATGACTTCATCTGAATTGGAAAAAATGGCCTTGAATAATTTGGTGGAAGAATACTTAAAAATTCAAAAAAGTCAGGCGCTGGGTGTGAAAGTTTCAGAAGATGAAATTGATCAGGCAATTGCACATTTGGAACAACAAAACGGCTTTTCTATGGGTGGTTTGGCTAAAATGCTGGCCGAACAAAAAGTCCCCATGAAAACCTTGCGCCAACAGGTCTACGGTGATTTGGTTTGGTTGTCTTATGCCCGATCTAACATAAAAAAAGTTTCCATTCCTGATTCAGCGGTTGAATCCCGTTTGAAAAAAATTCAATCCGATATGGCCAAAGAAACTTTTACGGTGGCCGAAATAAAATTGCCCACTTTGGATCAGGCGCAAAACGTTTGGCAACAATTACAGGACGGTTCTTCTTTTTCCGAAATGGCAAAACGTTATTCGGATTCCGAAACAGCCAAATCGGGTGGTTTTGTGGGTGTGATTTCACCTGATTATTTTGGGGATAATATAACGCCTGTTTTGCGTGAAATGCCGGTGGGGCAAGTATCCCGCCCACTGGATGTCGGTAATGGTTATTTGATATTATATATGATGGATAAAAAGGCACCGGTTACAAAAGAAGCCATTGAATTATGGGAATTGGCCCAAGGCGGTGTTGATGATAAGGCCGATACAAAGGCTATTTTGGCCACCAAAAATTGTGATGACTTTACCCGTGTTTTGGCAAAAGAAGGCATCCTTGAATCCATTCAGCGTGGTTGGACGGATCCGTTTCAATTGCCCAAAGAATTAAAGTCTATGTTGTCGGATGTGGCTGTGGGTGAAACTTTGGGTCCGGTAAAGGTACCACAAGGGCAACTGTTTTTTATGAAATGCGGTGTGAAAACGCAACGTGTGATGCCGACTTTTGATGAAGTGCGTGAACAGTTGGAAATGGAACAGATGGAAAATCAGGCAAAACGTTTGTTGAACACTGAAAAGCGTGAGGCTGTCATTGAATACAAATAAACGGCGAAAAAGCCTGTCTTTACAGGAAGGATTATTAAAAAGCAAAATGAAAACGATATGGATTGACGGCAAAAAAATGGCCGAAGAAATTACCCGAGATTTAATTAAACGCATCAATCAATTAAGGCGTATTCCTGAATTGGATGTGATTTGGATTGGCGATAATCCGGCCAGTGCGATATATGTCCAACATAAGCAAAAAAAGGCCGAACAATTGGGTATGCGTGTGCGTGTGCATCATTTGCCCGAAACAATCACTTTTGATGAATTGCATGCTTTGATTGAAAAGTTAAATCAAGATGATAATGTGGATGGCGTGATGGTTCAAATGCCGCTGCCACGTCATTTAAATTCGGATGAAGTATTGGATATGGTATCGCCCGATAAAGATGTGGATGGTTTGACCACGGTCAATTTGGGGCGTTTGGTGTGGGGCGGGGCCAAATTGGTTGCCTGCACGCCTCAGGCTTGTATGCGTTTGATTGAATCGGTTGTGCCGAATCTCAGCGGTAAGACGGCCGTTGTGGTGGGTCGTTCCCGTTTGGTGGGTAAGCCCTTGTTTCATTTGTTGTTGTCCAAAAACTGCACGGTAACTCAGGCACACAGCAAAACCGAAAATCTTTCGCAATTATGCCGTACGGCGGATATTTTGGTGGTGGCCACGGGGCAAGCCGGTATGATTGGCGTTGATGATATCAAGGTTGGTGCGGTTGTAATAGATGTGGGCATAACTCGTCAATCGGACGGTTCAATTTGTGGTGATGTGCGTTCGGATGAAGTGGAAGGCGTTGCCTATGCGGCTACCCCTGTCCCCGGTGGTGTGGGGCCAATGACCGTTGCAATGTTGATGGAAAACACGGTGCGTGCGGCCGAAATGCATCAAGGAATAGAATAATCCGCACAATTTTCGGTTGAAATTCCGACAAAGGGATGATATTTAATTTGACATTTTTCCACGATAAATTGGTTATTTTGCGGTTTGATTTTTGTGATAACCGGTTTTGTATAAGAACATCCGGCCAATAAAAAGATGATTAAAAAACAAAATTTTTTATTCATGATTTCTCCTTGCCAAAACAAAAACCACTGAATCAGTGGTTGGAGGTGATAACTATTAACAGAAATAGTGCCACATATTTGGGCGAGCCCTTATTTTGTGACCATCCAACCGAAACGCCTCAGGGGGAATTTTTCTTTTTTCTTAAATCGTTCCAATAATCAATTCTTTTTTGGATTTCACGTTCAAAGCCCCGTGGGGCAGGATGGTAAAAAGTTTTATGACCGATTTCATCGGGAAAGTATTCTTGGCCCGAAAAGCCGTCTTTGGTGTCTGGATCGTATTGATAGCCTTTGCCATAGCCCACATCTGACATCAATTTTGTTGGTGCGTTCAGGATATGTTTGGGGGGCATTAAAGAATCACTTTGCTGGGCCACGCTGACGGCTTGTTTCCACGCCTTATAAACCCCCACGGATTTGGGGGCGGTTGCCAAATAAACCACCAATCCGGCCACGGCCAAATCACCCTCAGGTGAACCCAGCCGTTCATAGCTGTTCCACGCATTGATGGCCTGAACCAAAGCCTGCGGATCGGCCAAGCCCACATCTTCGGATGCAAAACGGGTTAAACGGCGCAAAATATATTTCATATCTTCGCCGGCCACAACCATCCGTGCCAACCAATACAAACCCGCATCCGGATCGGACCCACGCAAAGATTTATGCAATGCCGAAATTAAATTGTAATGCCCCTCACGATCTTTATCATAGTTGGGCAATCTTTTTTGCAACAATTTTTCCAATTCATCTTTATCCAAGATTTCATTGGGTTGGGCGTATTGCCAAACGGCCTCTAACAAATTGATAAAGTACCGACCGTCCCCATCGGCCAAAGAACGCAGATATTGTTTGCCCACTTCATCCAAGGGCAGGGGCTTTTGCATAATTTTTTCGGCCCGCTGGGTTAAATCGGCCAAAGCCGTATCATTCAAACGATTTAATACAAACACTTTGCAACGGGATAACAAAGCGCTGTTTAATTCAAAGCTGGGGTTTTCGGTGGTGGCCCCCACCAAAATAACCGTGCCGTCTTCCACAAAGGGCAAAAAGCCGTCCTGTTGAGCCCGATTGAAACGGTGAATTTCATCCACGAATAACAAAGTCCCTTTGCCGGCCATTCGGCGTTTTTTGGCTTCATCAAACACTTTTCTTAAATCGGCCACACCCGAAAAGACGGCGGACAATTGCACAAAAGTTAAATTTGTTTTATCGGCCAAAATGCGTGCGATGGTTGTTTTGCCACACCCAGGGGGCCCCCACAAAATAAAGGATGAAAGATTTTGATTTTGAATCATCCGCCCCAAAGGGCCTTTATCCCCCAACAAATGATTTTGTCCCACCACTTCGTTTAAATCGTTGGGGCGCATTTGGTCGGCCAAAGGCTTATGATTCAAAGTTTCAAACAAACTGCTCATAAGCCTTATTTTAACCGATTTTTCCAAAAAAATCAACTATGGATTTTGTGGATTATACCCTGGTTGTAAACCGCCTGGCATCTGTTGGGGATTGACGCAAATTTTATCAGCAACCATATTTAACAGAATATTAGGAGTTGGTGTTGCAGTAAAGGGCATTTCATGGGGCATGTCACCCAAACCAAATCTTTTTTCACCGCCGGCATAGACATACATATTTGTACTATCGCATCCTGTGGCTGTTGCTGTGTCGTCGGGAATAAGCCCATCGGACAGGACAAGAACAATTGTATTTTCTCTATTGTCGTTACATTCGTCTTTGATTCCTTTAAATTTGTTTTTGATTCCATTAATGGCATCAGTAAAAGTTGTTTCGCCTTGACCATGTGAAAATGCGCACAAACTCTGATTTAAATCCGGTGAGTCAGTGGAAAAACCTTGAATTTCTATATTGTTCTTCCCTCCTTCGCAACGGTGCTTTTCTTGTGCATCTGTTTTGCCGTTGTTATCTTCACGGAAAACACCAAAACGAATGTCACTATTTATTCGTTTTAATCCATTGATGAAAGCTCTGGCCAATTCGGTTCTGGCACTATCAAAAGTTTTGCCTCTCACTTCAATGCTTTTGCCCGACCAAGAATAATCCAACATCATGGCAACTGAAATGTGTTCATCCTTTTCACACATTGGGACACAGATTGGCTCTGTTCCGGCCATTGTAGCAACCTTTCCTTGTTCACAACAAAGGTATTCTGGGGCGTTATTTCTCGTATAACGTGTCCAAAATTCGTTTTCAGTACTGCATACGCAATATCCCTCTTTTTGATCCAATTCTAAGCCATCGTCACAACCGCATGTTCCCACTCCATTGTCGTTAATATTACATTTCGTCTTTCCGGTTCTTAAATGGTCTTCTGTCTTACAATCGGCATCCGATACGCAACCGCAAATTGGGTTCGTTTGATTTTTTAAACATTTTGTCCCGATAATATTTCCTTCGCAATCAGTGTCATATACGCAACCGCACATGCCATTAATGCAGGGTTTTCCATTATCACAATCTGAATCTTTAATGCATTTACCACAGGTGTCATTATATTTTTCATCCGCCCCTGTATGTCCCGAACGACATACATAATTTCGGTTTAAAACATTTCTACCACCTTGACCTTTTAATTGGGCACATTGGCTATCTGCGGTACATTTATCACATGTGGCATTTGTCGTTTCGCTTTCCCCTGCGCAAATGGGTGTTTTTTCGGGGTCTGTTATGGTATTATCTTCTATCATTTCTCTTAAATCGTCATCAAACTTGACATCTGTTTCATCCAAACAATTCAAATGTTTCTTTGCATAGCATTCGTTATTAAATGTTTGCTTTTCGCTATCGCCACATGTTTTTATCGGCTGTTCGGAACATTCAACACATCCCAAGGTTTCATGGCAATAGTATCCCACTTCACAGCAATCTCCTTCGCTTTTGCAATATGTTAAACCGAGATTATCACAGGTGTTTTTATTATTTCCGCAATATTGTTTGTCATTTTCATCTGTCAGACATTGTTGCCCCTCGGTACAACATTCATCACCACATGTTTCAACCGTTTCTGAGTAACATGCCCCATTACAACAGGTTTTCCCCGCACCACAATCGCTATCATCGGTGCATTTTGAACAAACGCCATCTTTACAAAACTCGCCTTCATTACAACAAACACCGTTTGTTTGGTCTGGTTGTTTGCAACAAACACGATTGCCAGCACAATCTTCATCTTTTTCACATCCATTTGGATCTTTGGCGCAAGTTTTGACTGCGTTCCCCCCGACATTCATACATTTAAAGGTTGCCCCCAAATGCGCACAGTTACAATCCGCCTCACACTGACCGCCCAATCCAACGTCTTTACAAATGCAACTGCCGTTGTCGTTGCTGGTCCAAAAAGTGCCATCTATAGCAATACATTCATGTTTGGCATTGCAACACATATTATTGTCAGGGCAACCATCCTTACCATTGCATTTAACACAATGATTGTCAACGCATATATTACCATTTGGATTATCGGTGCAGCCGGTGTTGTCTATACATTCTACACATCGTTGTTCATCTTCTAAACATATTTTATCCTTACAACCATCGCACAAACCACAATTGGCTTTATTATCTAAAACAGTTTGAGTGCAACACTTACCAGTACTATCTTGCACTTTTCCTTCGGGACAATCATGACATGCGCCATCATAAAAATAATCGCAATCTTCATCCGCCGAATACGTAAAGCCCAACGGTATGTTGGAATCACAGAAGCTTTTTAATACAGTTGGGTTTGCCTTTAGGTATTCAGGTGTAAATGCAACGTATTCATTATTATTATTGGTAAATGTAAAAGATGCGCCTTTTTTTATAATTTCAGATGGTCGTGGAAAATTTTCATCAAAAGAATTTGAGTCCGGTGAATTTGGGCTTTTGAACGCAAATTCATACCCGCCCATCACTGCCAATTCTTGACAAGAGGTGGATTTTAAATTGCTCACCAACACTACAAAGTTTTTGCTTTCACCCATACTGTATAATTTAACCGTTGAACCTTCGGGGGTAACAATACATTCTTTATCGTTGTTTTCACATTCATTACCTTCGGGATAAACCTGATTCATCGGAACATAACCTTTATGGGGAACCTTGGCATTTAACCGGCTGGCCTTATAACGCATACCGATGGTGGTTATTTGTTCAACCGTTTCTTTTTGTTTTAAATAATCCAATAATAATTTAAACCCGACCAATCCCGCAATCAATAAAATACCCATCACCGCCATAACGGCAATGAGTTCAATCATACTGCGACCGGCTTGCAAAGAACGAATTGATTTTTTCATAAAATACCTCCCCATATGGTTTTTCCTCATTTTAAATATATTTTTCTTATTTTGCAAGAAAAATATTGTTTTTTTTAAAAAAATTTTATAAACTGAAAAAAACAAAAAATTCAGGAGGGGAATCATATGAAAAAATTTATCCTTATATTACCTTTTTTGGGATTGTGTGCCTGTGCACCTCAACCCACATATCGTGATGAAAAATGTACACCTGTGGAACAAATCACCATTGTACAGGTCAAGGAAGATTTGGTTTTGGCTTGGGCGGATAAAGGTGCTGATGCCGAAGATTATATGCCGACAACATTTTATCAACCCAATGACGAACATTATTTGTTTTTAAAAAAAGAACCTTATCAGATTTATTACCCCGGTCAGGTTATTCATTTGCCCAAATCGGCCTGTGTGCAATATGCCGGTTCTTACAGTTATATTGTCAATAATGAATATGGTGTAACAACAATGAAAGCGTCCCTTGAACCATCACAGGTTTCAAATCCGGAATATGAAAAATTAAAGGCCGAAATGTATGAAAAGGCTAAAACATCACCGTGGTGGAAAAGACGGTATGAACGAAAATTCGGCACCCAATAAATCAAGCCCCGATTAAACGGGGCTTTTTTTTAACTTGATTTTTTACTCTTTTCCGCATACGGATTTTCACGTTTTCTTAATTGAATCCGAACGGGAATGCCCGTAATGCCGAATTCATCCCTTAAACCGTTGGATAAATAACGGATATAGCTGTCGGGCAATTTGTCGGGATTGGTGGTAAAAATAACAAAGGTTGGCGGACGGGTGCTGACTTGGGTCATATACTTTAATGGCACACGTCGGCCGTTTTTGGCCAAAGGTGTGGGATGTGCTTCTTTCATCATTTCCAAAAACACATTTAATTTATGTGTGGGAATACGTTTGTTCCACAATCCGTACACTTTAAAAACAGCCTCCATCAATTGATTGATACCGTATCCTGTTTTGGCCGATACAGGAATCACATTCAAATCTTTGACCTGTTGCAAAGATTCATACATCCGTTCCTTTATGGGGCCCCAAACTTTTTGCGGATTTTCCACTGTATCCCATTTGTTCAGGGCAATAACCAAACAACGCCCTTCTTTTAAAACACGGCTGGCAATCAATAAATCTTGACGTTCCATGGGCTGATTGATATCCAACACCAACACAACCACTTCGGCAAAATCAATGGCTGTTTGGGTATCTTCACCGGACATTTTTTCCAAATCATCTGAAATTTTACCGAATTTTCTAAGCCCTGCCGTATCGGTCAGCTGGATGGCCTTATCCTGCCATGTCCAATTGACGGAAATAGCATCCCGTGTGACACCGGCCTCTGGGCCTGTCAGCAATCTGTTTGAACCCAACATTTTATTGATAAGCGTTGATTTTCCGACATTGGGACGACCGACAATGGCTAATTTTAAAGGACGTTCGGTGGCGCTTTCTTCTTTGGTTTCGGATTCTTGAATCAAAGGCAACAAAATATCGGCCAATTCTTCAAAGCCGATTTTATGTTCGGCGGATAATCCCAAAGGACGACCCAACCCCAATTGATAAAAATCATTCAGGCTTTCTTTTTGTTTGGCCCCTTCGCATTTGTTGGCGATTAAAATAACGGGCTTGTGTGTTTTATGTAATTCTCTGGCTAAATCCCGATCCAAAGCATTGATTTCGGTGCGGGCATCGGATACCATTAAAATAATATCAGCCTCTTTTATGGCGACATGTGTTTGTTCCCACATGGCTTTGGCCAAATCGGTTGTTTTTTCCAAACCGGCCGTATCAATCAAACGAAAAGTTTGTTTTTTTAAAGTAGCCGTTGCCTCTTTTCTGTCACGGGTAACACCGGGTCTGTCATGCACCAAAGCCAACCGCTTATGGCACAATTTATTAAACAAAGTGGACTTTCCGACATTTGTACGACCGACAATAGCAACTGTTTTCATTGTAATTGACCTTGATGAACTAATTGACCGTTTTTCTTTAAATAATACCAACCGTCTTGGGCCAAAATCGGGCGAGAACCGTTGACCTCAGATTCCTGATTATTTATGATTTTGCCGTCTTTGGCATTTAAAACAAGGCTTTGTTCGTTGCCCACAACCCAAATTTGGCTATCCAATAAATACATACCTTTTTTACCTTTGATTTTGGGCAAAGACTGCTTCCAGAATAAATTTCCTGTTGTTTTATCCAAAGCCAACAAAATATCATCATTGGTTAAAATGAAAATAGCATTTGCATTGACGATAGGGGTCAGTTGTCCGCCGTGATTGATGGACCATATTTCTTCGCCATCAATCAAATCAAAAGCGCCGGAACGATTAGCATGTCCCACCAAATAAACCTTATCATCATCAATAACCGGACTGGCCGTCATTTGGGATATACTTGAAATATGATCAAAGGCTTTTGCGCCTGTCATATCCTGTTCCCACAAAAATGTTCCTGTGTTTTTATCAAAAGCGGTTACTAATCCGGATGAAAACGGCACAATCAATCTGTCGCCATCAATGGCAGGATTTCCCATTTGTTGTAAAAATGTCATAGGGGCTTGTGTTTTATAGTGCCAATTTTCTTTACCGTTATCGGCATTTAAAACCCATACATCATTATTGGCGGATAATAAATAGATATTGTTTTTATCTAAAACAGGATTGTTTCTAAAAGGGGCTTTTAAATCTTTTTGCCACAATATGTTTCCTTTAAAATCAACGGCCACAACTTTTCCGTTTTTGGACAGGGCAATTAAACGATTGTCGTCTTTAACAAAGCCGATGCCGATATCCTGCGTTTTTGATAAATCGGTTTGCCATAACATTTCGCCATCGGTGCGCTTATGGGCACGTGCCGTGAAAGAGCTGTCCAAAGTATAGACATTGCTTTTGCCGGTAATAGGGGCGGGCAATAAAATACCGCCGTCAGATTGATTGTTGGCGCCTTTTTCTTTCCATGAAACGGTTGAGGTTATTTTGGCAATCATCGGTGTGTTGTTTTGGGCGTTATATAACGCAGAATGAACAATGTTTGCTTTTTTTGCGCCTGATAATTTCACACGCCCATCGGCTTTTGGAATCACAACTTCTTCTTGTAAAGCAATACGTCCTTCTTTGGGGGCCACTTTTTTATCCGAAGCGCATCCCAACAAAGTCAAACATACCAAACACAAAACCCCCAACTGTCGTTTCATTTTTAATTACTCCCCTGATTTTAAAGCATTTAATCTGGCACGCATATTCGGTGTCAATTGCGTATTTGTTAAAGCTTTTTGAATCAACGCATCGGCCTTTTGTGTTTCGTTTGTCTTTTTCAACAAAATCACACTCAATTCTGTGGCCAAAGCTTGAAATTGACTATCCTGTAAAACAGGTTGCAAAAGATTTAACAATTCCTGTTCTTTGTTATCTTCCAATTGATAGCTGACCAAAGTTAAAACACCCACTTGATGCAAAGGATCTGATTTATCTGTTTGTTCAATCATCTGTTGCATGACCTGAACGGCTTTTTCTTTTTCACCTTGATTCATCAAAATGTCGGCCAATTCCAATTGGGCCAATTTTTGATAACCTGTTTTGCCGTTTTGGGCCAATTCTTCAAAACCTTTTAAGGCATCCTGATTATGTCCGTTCAATGTCAAAAGAATTGATTTTTCAAATAAATCAGATTCTTTTAACCGTGTATTCATTTTCCAAGAATGATAGGTTTCAAAGGCCAAAGTACCGGCCAAAATCAAAAAAACAACTGAATATATCAACCAACTGTATTTTTTCCAAAAACGATTCAAGCGTTCTTGTTTAAGCTCTTCATCCACCTCTAACTCAAAGGCTTTTGCCTGACATTCAGCACAGCTGGGACATTTGTTTTTGTTGCATGAATTACAATCTTTTTTATTCATAAATACTCCTTAAATTTTTAATGAAATCTGATTTCAACTTCTTCCCATTGGGTAAAGTTTAAATTACCATTAGCATATTCTGGCAAAATAGGCAACAAAATTTCTTGGGGTATCATCAACGGTATTGGTTCAAAAATGTCAAAATTCATCGGTTGCGGTATATAGGCAGGCTCTGATTTAACAGGAACTTGATGGTATCTTGGGCGAATTTGAAAAGGCTTTTGTTTGGGTAAGCGTTTTTCTTGTTTGGGTTGTTGTTCTTTTTTGTGTTTGTATTCTTTTTGAACAACTTTCACATTATCGTGGATATTGTATTTGCCTTCATGAACAACGATATTGTTGTCGTTTTTTGGTTTTTCGCAACGCCATTGATTGGGGCGTGTTTTGACGGCCACAAACCCTTCATCACAAAAACAATTCGTCCGATCAATTCTGTATCCCCGATTTTGATTGGCATTTTCGGGGCAAAAAGCACACACATTTCCGACACAGTTATGCGTAACGGACCAATCTTTTAGAACGGGCTCGCATCCGTTTTTGTGTTCGTTTAGTTGATAGCCTTCATTACAATAACAATTGTTTGTTCCGATACGTTGATTTAAGCGCACGATACGTGAGCTGAAAGCCGGACAGGTATAGCATTTGTTATCAATGCAATCTTCTGTAATACCACAATGGCTGGCACTTAAACAGGCAACGCATTTTTCATCATTTGTTTTGTGTGGTTTGTTGGCCGGACAAACGGTCGTTGTTTGCGGATAAACAATAATGTCATTTTGTGAATATATTTCTTCTTCACCGGCGGTATCGTTTGACGATAAATCAGATTCTATTGGAAAATAAAAGCGCACCAAACCGGGGCATTGTCCGTTTTCATCAGCATTGATGGTTACAAATTCGGCCGGCACCAAATCCGTATCGGCCAGTTTTTCGCAAATGTTTTCGGATTTGGGGACATTGACGGCAATTGAAAAATATCCTTTTTTGTATTCTTCGGGGGCAACGGCTGTTTCGCTTTGAATAATAATTGTTGTGCCGTGTGGCCCGTTTTGATAATACGCCTTTGACGGATAGTTGATTTTATCCAAGCGTTGTTTTTGAATTTCAGGGCGATAAATTTCCCATCTTTCAACCACGGCATTGGCGATATCATCGGCTTTGGCCGAAGCACCCGTTTTTTGACAAATTCGAACAATTAAAGTAAATAATAAACCGATAATGACAATAAAAGCAATCACTTTTAAAATCGTACGACCTGATTCATATTTTTTATTCATAGCGTACTCCTTTGTTTTTGTGCCTTATTTTATCAGATTTTGTCGTTTTTGTCTAGTTTTATTTTTCTTTTTTGGGCAATGATGCAAAAATGGGTCTGGCAATCCATCCGGGCAACATAGAACCCAACCTTGCCCCAAAGGCCATAATCCACGGAAAGGCAATCACTGCAGGGGCTTTTTGCAATCTTGTTTTAATGATTTTGGCGGCTTTTTCGGGTTTCATTAAAAAGGGCATAAAAAATTGATTTTTATCCGTCAAAGGTGTTTCAATAAAGCCGGGGCAAATTGTTGTAATTGTAATGCCTTTTGGTTTTTGTTGACCATACAGGGCTTCGCCCATGGCCCGAACGGCGTTTTTGCTGGCCGAATAGGCCGGACAGCTGGCCATTCCACGAAAGCCCGCCAATGAGGCCATCAATGCCACTTGTCCTTTATGTCTTTTTTGCATACATTTTAATGCCGGTAAAACGGTATTTAAAACACCAAAGATGTTTGTCTTCATAATTTGGCGGATGGATTCGTCCGTTTCGGGCGTTCCCAATACACCGCCTGATACACCCGCATTGGCAATGACTAAATCCAAAGGCTTTGTTTTATCGGCCTGTAAAACGGCCTTGTTTGATGCTTTTTCATCATTTGTGTCAAATAAATAGGTATAAACTGTTGCGCCCTTTTCGGTGCAAATACCCGCAACCTGTAATAAGCGTTCTTGGTTGCGTCCGCACAAATGTAAAGTCATTCCTTTTTGGGCATATTCAAAGGCCAATGCCTTTCCCAATCCGCTGGAAGCACCGGTGATAAAAACAGATTTTGGTAAAAATTGACGGCACATTTCTTCTCCTTTTGTTTCTTTAAAGATATATTTTTTCATGCCAAAAAGCAACAAAATATATCACAAAAGGATTTAAAGGCTCAGGCTTTCTTTTTGAATTGGGCATTATAAAGCGTATAATAGGCGCCTTTTTGTTCCAACAATTCTTCATGTGAACCTTTTTCCACAATGTTGCCTTCATTGATAACGACAATCATATCGGCATTTCTGACCGTACTTAAACGGTGCGCAATCACCAAAACGGTTCTGTCTTTCATCAAATTGTCAATGGCTTGTTGCACAATGCCTTCGGATTTGTTATCCAAAGCCGAAGTGGCTTCATCCAAAATCACAATCGGGGCGTTTTTCAAAAAGGCCCGTGCAATGGCAATACGTTGTTTTTGTCCGCCTGATAATAATGAACCACGTTCGCCGATGTGGGTATCCAAACCATCTTCCAATTCGTTGATAAAGTCGGTTAAGCACGCCATTTCAACCGCACGGTTGATTTCCTTTTCCGTAGCATCAAACTTGCCCAACAACAGGTTATCCCGAATGGTTCCCGAAAACAAAAAGTTATCCTGAAAAACCATAGCGATATTTTGACGCAAAGAATGTAATGTCAAATCACGGATATCTCTGCCATCAATGGTAATTGAACCTTTTTGAACGTCATAAAAGCGGGGAATCAAGCTGACGATTGTGCTTTTGCCACCGCCGGAATTACCCACAAAAGCCACTGTTTTACCTTTTGGAATTGTCAAGTTGATATCCTTTAACACAGGGGTATCCGGTATGTATTCAAATGACACATCATGAAACACAATATCTTTTTTGATTGGGGGCATTTCAATGGCATCTTTTTTGTTGTGAATGGGAATTTTATAATCCAAAATTTCAATAACACGTTCCACCGCCAAAAACGAAATCTGCACCTGATTAAAGTTTTTGCCGATACTTTTGATGGGGGTGTATAACGCCAACAAAGATGTCATAAAGGCCACAAAATCACCGGCAGTCATTTGACCTGATGTGATTAAATAACTGCCCGCCCAAATGGCACCAGCCATACCAAAGGCAATAATGACATGCATCATCGGGGATAACCAAGCGGTTCTTTGTGTGGTTTTGATGCTCAATTTAAAGCCCCGTTTTAACAGGTTATAGAAATTGTTTTTTTGATATTCTTGCAGATTGTATGAAGCAATTGTTTTTGCCCCTGCATGCGTTTCATTAAAGACCGTATAGCCGTCGGCGCTGACCTGAACCGATTGTTTGACCACGTCTTTAATGCGTTTTCGGATACCGGCCAAAGGCCATAAAGCCCCGCCCAAAACAACAATCGCCATAATGGCCAATTGCCATGATGTATAGAACAAAACGCAAATCAAAGCGATGGATGAAAAAACACGTGTTGTAAATACTTTGATATTGTTTAATAAGCCCGAACAGGCAATAGCCGGATCGCCGTTAAAGCGCTGGGCCAAATCCCCCGATGAATGGGCATCATAATAACTTTGATCCATTTCCATCAGCTTTTTATAAAGACGGCGTTGCATTTCTTGGGTAATCTTACCGCCTGTCCATGTGGTTAAATAGGCAGCCCCATATTCAATCAACCCTTGAATGACGGTAAAGCCGATAATCCCCAAAGGAATCACGTACAACGGCAAATCAAAGGGTGTTTTTTCGCCGTTGCTCATCACAATTGTATCGGTAAAAGGCTTTAATGCCAAAGTCATCACAGCATCCAAAGCCCCGATGGGTAAAGTGATTAAAATTGCCAATAAAGATCTGAACCAAAACGGTTTGACAAAGGGCCATATTCTTTTATATAAACGAACCCAACGCCATTTTTGCACTTGCTTTGATAAACGGGCCATAAAAACTCCTTTTTTGAATAATCCGATTGTATCAAAGTTTTATCGCCCCGTCAAGTTTTTACTTGTTTTAAAATGAAAAAAGGTGTAAAACTATATGCGAAAGGAAGTTTTTAGGTATGGAAGAATTTGTTGAAAATAAAGTTTCTTTGAATGGTTTTTTATGGCGTGTTTTAACGGCGGATGAACGTTCGGTTCAAACAATGATGCAAAAGATGAATTTGCCCGAAATTGTGGCTCGTTTGTTGGTTTTGCGTGGTTTAAGTGCCGATACGGCTGATTCTTTTTTGTATCCTCGGTTAAAAACACATTTGCCCAATCCCAACACATTAAAGGATATGCAAAAATCGGCCGAAAGATTGGCTGATGCCATTAAAAAGGGCGAACCGATTGGTATTATGGGCGATTATGATGTGGATGGTGCAACCTCAACGGCGATTTTAAAAATGTTTTTACAAAGTCTGGGCGTTCAGGTTTATACCTTTATTCCCGATCGTGAAGACGGCTATGGCCCCAACGCCCAAAAAATGGGTGAATATAAAGATTTGGGATGCTCGGTTGTGTTGACTTTGGATTGTGGTACAACGGCTTATCAGGCCATTGAAACAGGCACGGATTTAGGATTGGATGTGATTATTTTGGATCATCATAATGCCGAAATTGTTTTACCCCGTTGTTATGCTGTGGTCAATCCCAAACGTTTGGATGAACCGGTGGATCATCCGTGCCACCATTTGGCGGCCTGTGGTGTGGTGTTTTTGTTTGTTGTGGCCTTGAACGGATGTTTGCGCCAAAGGGGATTTTATCAAAATAAGACCGAGCCGAATTTGATGCAGTATTTGGATTTGGTTGCTTTTGGTACGGTTTGTGATGTGGTGCATTTGCGGGGGGTCAATCGTTTGTTGGTGAAAAGCGGTTTGCAACAATTTCACAAAAATCAAAACAAAGGGATTTATGCCCTTTGTCAGTGCGCCAAAATCAATGAACCGATTCAGGCGTATCATCTGGGCTATATTTTGGGGCCACGTATCAATGCTTGCGGTCGTGTGGGCAAGTCGGATTTGGGTATGAAATTGCTCAGCTGTTCGGATGATATTCAGGCCTGCCTATTGGCCCAAGAATTGGACGGATTAAACTTGGCCCGCCGTGAGATTGAGGCCGATGTAATGCTTCAGGCGATAGAACAGGTTGAATCAGATACCCGTGAACGGACGTTTATCTTTGTTAAAGGCGAAAATTGGCACCAAGGTGTTGTGGGCATTGTGGCCGGTCGTTTAAAGGAAAGATATAACCTGCCTGTTTTGGTGATGGGTATAGAAGGTGATGAAGTCAAAGGTTCGGCCCGTTCTGTGGCGGGAATTGATATCGGTACAATTATTATGAATGCTGTAACAAAAGGCTATTTGACCCGTGGCGGTGGCCATCCGATGGCGGCGGGATTTTCTTTAACAAAAGAACAATTGCTGGCTTTTGAAAACTATTTATCCGAAACAATTACGATTGATAAATTACCCTCAGGTCCGGCACAAATAAATGTGGATGGTATTTTGGATTTGGGTGGTGTTTCGTGGGATTTGGCCGAACAATTGGATTTGTTGGCCCCCTATGGTGATGGCAATTCAGAACCGACATTTATTATTCAAAATGCCACATTGGGACATGTCAATTTATTGAAAAACGGTCATATCAGTTGTTCTTTAACAAATATGTCCGGCCAACGTTTAAATGCGATAGCCTTTAAGGTTGCCGATACCGATTTGGGTCAGGCATTTTTAAGAGGAATCGGCCAACGTTTTCATATCCTTGGGACATTAAAAAAAGACGTTTGGAATGGCCGTCAAAAAGTCCAAATCCAAATTTTGGATGCAATGGCTGTATGATTTTTTCTTGACAGATTTGTTTTTATTTGATAAATCTTTCTTAAAACAAGGGAGGTTTTAAATGAAACACTTATCATTACTGACGGCATTGATGCTTTCGTCATCTATGGTTTATGCGGGATGGCTAACCGAAGATTATAAAGGTGATTGCTTGGAAATGATGTGCGATTGTGTGGAAAAAGACGGAATTGGATATTGTTGTCCGTCAGGGACTTCGTTTAACGGAAAAGGAGATGCCCATATTGAATATACGCCCTGCAAGTGTTTGGGCGCAAATACATACTATAACACGACCAGCCAAAAATGTTTATCAAAACCCACATGCAATCCATGTCAAAAATTGAATGTAGCCACCGGTACTTGTGTGGCGGATACGTCCAAGAACAATCAGGCTGTCGGTGCTTGCGGAAAATGTAATAACGGTTCTGTTATTACAGATACGACAAAGGAAACTGTCTGTAAAACCTGTAATACCACAAACTGGACATTGATGAATAAAGCCAATGGTCAGGCCGTCGGCACATGTGGAAAGTGTAATAATGGTTCAGTTGTTACAGATACGACAAAGGTAACCCCCTGTAAGACCTGTAATACCACAAACTGGACATTGACAAATAGAGCCAACGAAACACAGGTTCAGGATGTTTGTCATATATGCAAAAACGGCAATGTTGTATTGAAGGATTCAACAAAACAATTTATTTCCAATAATACTTGTGTTGAATGTTTGGCTGATTATGGAACAGGTAAATCCGGTGCTTGTACAACTTCACAAAAACCACAGTGTAAAAACAATACATGTCAGGCCTGTCCTTCGGGATATAATTGGAATAACAGCAAAAAAGATTGTGTTAAATTAACATGTGCCAATTTGGGAAAAGGTAATGGTTTACGACTTGTTAATACATGGGGGGATAAATGTAATCGTACAGCAGTTTCTTATATTTATGATTCTAAATTTACTTTAGGCCCAGCTCATGGTGATAGTAAAACTTGCAATGTTCCTATGAATGGTTATCTTTATTATGCTTCGGATAAAAGTTTTAAAAATGTAACGGTTGCAAAGCATGTGAGAAATAATCGGGGGTCCGCTTCTGTTGATGGAAAGAGTTTGTTAAGATCGCAAGATTTTGTATTTCAGGGAGGGAAATTTTACAGTTTTAGTGCCCAAAATGGAGGGGGACATTATGTTGTTTCTCAAATAGAAATTGATTTAACAAAAATTAAACCAGATCTGTTGTGTTATTAAAAACAAAGCCCCGTTATCGGGGCTTTGTTTATTTTTTATCACGGATGATTTGAATTAAAGCATTTGTTGAACAATCGTGGCTTAGAGGCGTCTTTTTGTTTTGGATTTCAGGCAAAATGTTTTTGGCCAATTGTTTACCCAATTCCACACCAAATTGATCAAAAGAATTGATGTTCCATAAAACCCCCATCACAAAGATTTTGTGTTCATAAAGTGCAACCAATGCTCCCAAGGTATAAGGCGTGATTTTATTGATTAAAATGGTATTGCTGGGGCGATTACCCGTAAAGGATTTAAAAGGAATTAAATCTTTTTTAACCCCTTCGGATTTTAATTCTTTTTCATTTTTACCACGCATCAAGGCTTCGCTTTGGGCAATCACGTTGGCCAACAACATATTGTGATGTTCACCGATTTCATTGTGCGAATGGATGGGCACAATAAAGTCCACAGGAATCAAATGCGTTCCTTGATGTATCAGCTGATAAAATGAATGTTGACCATTGGTGCCGGGTTCCCCAAACAAGATTGGCCCTGTATGTGAAACGGGTTTTCCGTCTTTATCCACACCTTTGCCGTTGCTTTCCATATCCAGCTGTTGTAAATAAGCGGGCAGGCGGGCCAGATATTGATCATAGGGCAAAACGGCATAGCTTTCAGCCCCCATAAAATCAGCATACCATGCACCCAAAAGCCCCAAAATAACAGGCATATTTTCTTTTAAATTCGCACTTTTAAAGTGTTCATCCATGGCGTATGCACCATTTAACATATCCACAAAATTATCATAGCCGATACCAATCATCAAAGAAAGACCGATGGCCCCCCACATGGAATAACGGCCACCGACCCAATCCCAAAAAACAAACATATTATCGGGATTGATACCGAATTTTTGCACTTCTTTTGTGTTGGTTGAAACGGCCACAAAATGTTTTTCAACGGCCTGTTCGCCCAAAGCCTGAACCAACCAAGCACGTGCTGTTTGGGCATTGGTCATGGTTTCCAAAGTGGTGAAGGTTTTGCTGGATATAATAAACAAAGTTGTTTCGGGTTGGCATTGTTTTAATGTTTCAACCATATCCGTCCCATCCACATTGGACACAAAGTGCAAATGTATTTGATTATCACAATAAGGTGTCAAGGCTTTGGAAGCCATAACAGGACCCAAATCAGAACCGCCGATACCGATATTGACAATATCCGTTATTTGTTTATCGGTGGCACCACGCCAAGTGCCGTTTCTCACATCGTCTGAAAATTGATGCATTTTATCCAATACGGCCAACACATCCGGCATGACATCTTTACCATCTACCATAACGGGATTGCCGGAACGATTACGTAACGCTGTATGCAAAACGGCCCGATTTTCTGTCGTGTTGATTTTTTTGCCGTCAAACATATCTTTTATGGCCGATTCCAAGTTGGACTCTTTTGCCCATTTTTGTAATAAAGACATTGTTTTTGTATCAATCAGATTTTTGGAATAATCCAAAACAAAATCCTGCCATTCAATATGGAATTTTTCAAAGCGTTCGGAATCTTTTTCAAAGGCCTGACGCAAATTATAATTTTTCATTTTTTCAGCTTTAAACTGTAAATCCTGATAAACTGACATATCTGAAATCCTTTATTCTTCTGATGGGGCGGCCGATTCGGGAATCACGTCAAATTCGGGCGGAATGACAATTGATTTTCCGTCCACGGTTTGACTTGGGCTTAATTCGGGTTTTTTATGACCACAGCCCGCCAATAAAACAAAACACAATATAAACATTATTTTACGCATTTTTTTTCTCCTTTTTTATCATTCTGAATAACAACAAAGACACGCCGATACAGATAAAACTGTCGGCCAAGTTAAAAGCAGGGAAGTGATATTTATCCCAATAAAAATCCAAAAAGTCAATGACGAAACCATAATTTATTCTGTCCCAAACGTTACCCAAAGCGCCACCCAATACCATCGCCAAAGCAATGCGTGAAAATTTATCTTTTTCATGTTGAATCAGATAGATTAAAAAAACACAAATACTTAAAGCCAATCCGATCAATAACCAAACCCCAAGGGAACTGTCAGCCCTTAAAAAAGAAAAGCTGATTCCAGGGTTGCCCACCAAAAATAAATTAAAACATGGGAAAACAGGGGTTGGTATGCCATAAGTCAGAGCTGTTGTTGCCCACCACTTTGTCAAATAATCCAAAACAAAAGCCAAGATAGAAATTAAATATATCATTTTAATAATCCAATAAAACGCCTTTCCAATTATTATGACCAACATCGGGGACTTTTTTAACAATGGCCGATTTTGGGTTGTTCATTTGTCGCACAAAACGTTCGGCCATTTTTTGAGGGGTAATTTTATCTTTTTCCCCAACATAATGAATCTGTGGTATTTGTGATAAAGCAAGCAGGTTATCTGCGGGATTTTCGGCATCAATCATATCGGGTAAATCATTTTGTCGGGTGTAATTTTCTGTATCCAAAATACCCGCAATGGTGATAATACGTTTTACAGGTAATTGTGGTGCCAAATTCATGGCAACCGTTGCCCCACCGTCATAGCCCACTAATTCCACTGCGGGGGCTTGATATTTGTTGATGATTTGTAATAAAATTTCCAAAGTTTCACGCATCATTTCAGGGTGAAAACGCTGATTTTTATAAATTTCGGGTTTATCCTTACATACACGGTCTTCGGACCATTGACAGGGACGTGCCACATAAACGACATTATCGGATGGATCCTGTTGGGCATAATAAAGGGCAATTTGATTTTTAGGGTTGGGATTACCGTCGCCTTCCAAATAAATGCGCAAAGGCTTATTGGGTTGAATGGTTTGTTTTTCCCAAATGGAAAAAGTTAAAAATCTGGTTTCAATTAAATCTTTTTTAAAACCGACAGGGTTAGGCTGAAAAAAAGTGGCGCAACCACTTAAAAACAAGCTGATTAAAACAACAAAAAATCTCATTCAACCTCCGTCAATGTTAAATTTTCCGTCCATAACAGGTAAGATTTAACCATTTTATCAGGAAAAATCTTTTTAATCAAGTCCCTGTATGCATTTAATTGTGCTTTATAATTTTCGGGGATAATATCCGGCACAATTTTATTTGTTTTATAATCAATAATTAAAATATCTTTATCACGAATAACCAACCTGTCAATTTGTCCGGCGATTTTTTGGTTGTCAATCCAACCGATAACAGGAACTTCCGCCAAAGAATTCGGCCCGAATAAATCTTTGATTTGGGGATTATCAATTAAATCCAATAATTGATAAGGCACCTGCATTTCTTTTGGGGTTAGCTTGATTAAAAGTTCTTTTCTGTTTTCCGGTTTTGTTTGGGGCAGATATTGTAATAACCTGTGAATCAAGATACCCTTTTGTAAAGCATGGGTCAAACCAACGCTATTTTCTTCGTCTTTTTCAAAAACAACCATTTTGGATGGCGATAAAATCGGTGTTCTTTTATCGGGTTGAGGGAGGGTTTTGGCCCAATCGGGTAAGACTTCAAAATCATAGGGAATTTGATTTTGTGCTTTGGATTTGACGATGGATTTTTGTTCTGATTTAAAAGTTTTAATTTCATTCAGCCCATCCAATCCCAAAGAATTTAAAATTAAATCATACCAATTATTTGCCTGAGCCTTTGAACGGTTGTTGTATCCCATGATATACAATCTGTCCGAAGCCCGTGTTAAAGACACATATAACAGGCGCCGGCGTTCTTGTTCGTCTTTTTGATTGATATCGTCTAAAATATCATCAATTTTGGCCAATAAATAATCTTTATTGGGAATCCAAATAGGCAGGTTGTTTTCTGTCCAAATCAGATTTTCACGCATTGAAAAAGCCTTCTTTTGACCACGTGTGTCCGGTAAAAAAACGATATTTCCCTGCAATCCCTTTGAACCATGAACAGTCATAATACGAACGGCATCCATATTTTTTTGGTCCATATCCCGTTTGATGATGATATCCTGACGGCTCATCCAAGATAAAAATCCCTGTAATGACGGGGCTTGCTGATTTTCAAATTGCAAACATATATCCAAAAAGGCATCCAAGGCTTCATTGACTTCTGTGCCCAAACGGGATATGAACAATAATCTTGCCTGAAATTCATCTAAAACAGTTTCAAAAAATTCAAAAGGCGGGACACTGTCGGCCAAATTCATAATTCTTTTTAATGTTTCGCTTTGTTTCGGGAAAAGTTTTTTCATTTGTTCCCAAACGGTTTTATTACCCCGATTGTGGCAAACTTTAAAAACATCATCTTCTGTCAGGTTTATCAATGGACTTTTCATTAAACAGGCGGTATTTAAATCGTCCTCGGGCAACAAAACAAATCTGGTTAAGGCCATCAAATCCTGAATGGCGATGTGTTCGGTCAATGCCAATCTGTCCACACCGGCCACCGGTACATTGTATTCTTTTAATGTTCGGACTAATTCATCCATCAAATTACCACGTTTTTGCAACAAAATTAAAAAATCCCCAGCCTGAACAGGTCTGTTTTTGGATTCTAAAATTTCTTTGGATTCAATCATGTTGTGGATTTTCTGGGCAATTTTTTGGCACATTTTGACCATTGCCGAAGTATCTTGAATTTTTTGGCCGGTTAAATCCCATGAGTCTTTATCATTTTTGGGCGGGGGATTTTCCAAAGGCCAAATTTCCACCAAACCAGCGTCATTTTGGCGTTTTCCCAAATGAATGAAATCTTCGCCGGGGATGATAACACCTTCGGACGCCTGAGGGTTTTTCAAAACACAGTTCACCAAATCCAAAACAGGGCCGGTTGAACGGAAAGAAAAGTTAAAAGGAATTGTTTGAAATTCATTTTGTGAGTCGGTTATTTTTTCTTTAAAAAACTGATGCCGTTTTTCAAATTCATCGGGGCGGGCGCCTTGGAATGAATAGATGGATTGTTTTTTATCCCCCACAACAAACAAAGTTCTTAATTTTTCATTTCGTGATTCGCCGGCAAAAAAATCATCGCAAATTTTTTCAATAATCTGCCATTGTTTAGGGTTGGTATCTTGTGCCTCATCCACTAAAATATGGTCCAATCCGCCGTCTAATTTATACAAAACCCACGATGCCATATCCTTTGAATTCAACAATTCCATCGTTTTATCAATTAAATCATCATAATCCAATGCCGATTGTTCGTTTTTATGGCGTTGATAAATAAATAAAATCCGATAAACAATTTTCATCAAAGTCAGGTTGATTTGGCTTAATCGGAAAGCTTTAATTTTTTCCTGAATTTCCCAAACGGTTAAAGAACGGGGGTCTTTTGCTTTTCTTTTTGAGATAGTTCCGTCTTTGTTTAAAAATTCTGATTTTAAAAATTCAAACTCTTCTTGTGTAAAAAATTCATTGATAATTTCTTTTTCATTGGTGTATTTTTCAACCATAAAAAGTTTTTTTATTTGTTGAATAATGTTTTCTAAATTATTGAATTTATTTGTTAAAGAAAAAAGAGTTGCTCTTTCTTTTAAACAGTTGTTTAAAGTTTTTAATAAATCGTCCTGTGAAATAAAAACAGCCAATTGCGCCACATCTTGGGCAATATCGGTATCATTTAAAACCTCCGTCAGGGCTGATTGCATCATCTGATTGGCGGTTAAATCTTCCAAAACGGTAAAGTTGGGCGGGACATCGGCTTCCAACGGGAAACGATGTAATAAAGATGTACAAAAGCTGTGAATGGTCATCATTTTTAAACCACCCGGTATTTCCAATACTTTTGTGAACAAGCTTTTGGCCCGTTTTAATAAATCTTTATCGGGTTCTTCTTGTAATAATTGGCGGATTTGTTCTTTTAGTTCATTATCATCGGCCATGGCCCAACGCTTTAAAATATCGGTTAAACGATTGGCCATTTCGGCGGCAGCCACCTTCGTAAAGGTCAAACACAGGATTTTTTCGGGCGCCCCGTTCATCAACATTAAATTTAAAACACGATCGGTCAAAACTTTTGTTTTGCCTGATCCTGCCGAAGCGGATACCCAAGCTGAAAGAGTCGGATTGCTGGCCAGTTGCTGTTCTTTATTGACTTCCATCTGATTCTCCTTCATCTTCATGGGCCCATTCTTTTTTGCGTGATAAAAGGGCATAGTTGTCATATTTGGGGGCTATGGATGCAATTGGTTCCACTTCATAGGGTGTTTTACCATCGGCATAAGTTTTTAACATCTTTTTCAATCCCAGTTCTGTTTTATTTAACAGAACATCCAAATCAATTTTATTTTTTGATTTTTGATAGCCTTTAATACAGGGATTTTTGGACATATGCCAATACTCCATATCTTCTATTTTATCGGCTTTGATATTGGGAAAAGCATTTTGTAAAATCATCCATGCTTCCAAGGTCAGCTGGGGTGAAATACCTTTTACAACTTCTGAAAAAGCAGGTGGCGAACCGGTTTTATAATCAATGACTTTGGCTGTGTTTTGATCGCTTAAATCAATGCGATCCACCCGTGCGGTCAAGGTAAAAGGTTTGTTATTGATATTAAAAGAACATTCGCCCTTTATTTCGGTGTATGAAGGTATGCGTTGTTTTTTCAATTCTTCTTGTTGCTTTAAAACAAAAGGCAAAACACAGGATTTAAATTGGCTTTCATAAAAAATACAGTCCGATTTTGGTAACAGATTCTTTTTCAACGCCTGACGGAAAATTGTTAATGCTTCTTTTTCGTTAAAATCTTTTGCGCTTAAATTTATCAATTCAGCCATTGTTTCATGCAACGCCTGACCATATTGTGCGCCTTTGGCGGGTTTATCCCAATCATCCAAGGGATAAAGTGATAAAATATATTTGGCATAAATGGCATAAGGATTACGCTTTAATAATTCCACATTTGTAACGGATAGTTTTGTTGGTCGTGTTTCGGCTTTTGGACAGGGACAGGGGCGAACAATGGCTTGCTTTTCATCAGGCGTATCCACCAAATCGGCCAAATGTGCCACAAAGGTCGGTATTTGCAAATCATTGATTTGTGCCGTCATTTGTAATCTTTGTAAAAATCTGGATGGAACCGTTGGCGCGCCACCGTTTTTCACCGAACGGGTCAGGATAATTTCTTTTGCCCCCATAACATGCATAAAATCGTGTGCCAAAGTGGTAATTCGGGCTTCGGCATTGGGCAAGCCCAATTGTTTTCGCATCGGACGGTTTAACCATGGTCCAGTATCGGCCAACGGCGGAAAGACCTGTTCGTTTAAACCGCCGATAATACATAAGTCCGTATGCGTAAAGCGAGCCTCAATGGGGCCCAATACTTTTAATCTTTGGTGATAACCATAGGGTTGTCGTGCCTGTTGAAAAGCGATAAGAGTATTGAAAAAGTTGGCATATTGGTGTGTACTGATGGTCGGCAAAATTTCAATATCCTTTAAAATATCCTGTAACATTTGATATAATTGTTTGCCAAAGGGGGATTGCCATAAAATTTCGCCCCCGCTTTGATTGTCTGTTTGGGCAAATTCTTCGGCCAAAGATAAATGTTTTATCAATAATTCTTTTGTGTTGACCAGCTGATCCGTTTTGAATAAATCAAAAAAATCCTTGGCTTTATCGGAAAATTGAAAAGAAAAATCGGTATGTTCCCGACGGGCGTTTTTTTCGGCATTTTTAATATCCATGCGCATTTTGGTCGGTTCCTGAGCATTTGCAAATAAAGGATGTTTAAAAAGTGCCAACATTTGGGTTTTATCTTCAAAGTTTTCGGCCAAATTTAAAATTTGCAACAAGAAACTGCCGGTGGGGGTATGTTTAAAGGGGATACCGGCCGAATCATCCAAATGAATTTGCCAACGTTTCATTTGGGCAATAACACGGCGTGCCAAAGTTCGGTCAGTTGTGACAAAAGAGGCTGTTTTATCCTTTGTTTGTAAACTTTGGCGCAACAAAAGCGCAATGGTTAAAGCTTCTTGTTCGGCTGTATTTGCCATGATGTATTTAATATTATCCAAACATTTTTGCTCTATTGTACTTTTTTGCCAAATGTCGGATCTAAAAGATTGTTCAATAAATTCTTCAGTATCTGTTGGTTTTGTTTTAAAAACAACTTCGTTTGGAGATATTTCCAGTTTTTTTAAAGTCTTTACAATTAAATACTGAGGATGATTTTCTTCGGGATTGTTATCGGATAAAATGTAATTTTTATCCACGCCATCCAAAAAGATATCGCCTTTGATTTTTATCTTTTTCATCAATTCAGCCACCGATGGTAAATCGGCCGTCAAACCGGCGATAATCACATAATCATCACTGTTTTGAATGCTTTTGGCTTTTTCCAAGATGATACGTTGTAATTTATCCTGACGGTCAATTAAATTTTTTTCTTTTAAAATTTGGGGCCAAGCGGTATGAATGATATCCAAAAATTCAATTGTTTCCTGCCAATGTTGGGCAAAATTTTCACCCGTTACTAAATCAGACAGATGTGAAAAATCCACCTGATATTGATAGGATAAATCCAACAATTCGGCCAAAGAAAGCGCCACTTGAAAAGCCTTAGGTGTCTCTTTTAAATTAGGCTTTGCCTGACAAAGTCTTGTCAATAAAAACAAACGTTCCCAATCGGAAATGGCTTCGGGTAAATCTGTTGCAAAATCGTCCATATCGTACAGAGCAATCATCTGCGGTAAAAGGGTGGCTGATTCACACGATTGCATCAAAAAACTTTCCTTTAATGTTTGACAGGCCCGTCGTGTGGGTAAAATAACTTTGACTTTTGCCAAATCAAAAGGGTTGGATTCATATTTTTCCAATAAATGTTTGGCCAAAATATCCGATAAAGAGCCTGAAAAATCAATGCCGTAAATCACACTTTTTTCCTTTTAAAGTATTTTGTTGTATCTTGAACGGCTTTTGGTGTTCCCACATGGAACCAAAGACCATCAAAAATCAAACAGGCCAAGCGACCGTTTTGTTCGGCCTTATCATACATTTCAACCAATGAATATTTTTTTAAAGGGTGTCCTTTGAAAATATCGGGATGTAAAATTTGAACCCCCATAAAGCAATAAGGGGCTTTCTTTTTTGGGGGGTGGCGGCGAACAGGTTTTCCTTTTTTGATAAAATAATCCCCTTTGGGAACATCACCTTTGGCATATTTTGTGGGCACCAAAGCCAACAAAACATCCATTTCCAACGGATTCCAAGCCCGTTCCATTTGTTTTAAAAGGGCTTCTTTTTTGTCCAGCCAAAGGGCATCGGCATTGATGACAAAAAATCCGTCAGAGCCTGTCTTTTTTAATAAGGGCAGGGCTTTTTGAACACCACCGCCTGTTTCCAGGGCTGTTTTTTCATCGGAAAATTGAACTTTATGATTTGATAAAGCCTGATGAATCATTTGCCCGCAATAACAAGTGTTGACCACCACATTCGTCATATGACGGGTATGGTATAAAACATAGTGAATCAAGGATTTTTGATTGACCTGAACCAAAGGTTTGGGCTGATGATCGGTCAAATTTTGCATTCTGACCCCACGACCGGCCGCCAATACCATAGCGGTTGTCAGATAATAAAAAGGTTTTATTTGTAAAGGTTGATGACGCAATTCAACTGGTACATATTTATCCAACCATTTTTTATAAGGCTTTAACGCCTTGATGTTTAAATGTTTTTCCAACATTTTCCATGAATCGGGAATATATTTTAAATACTTTTCCTTTTTGTCACGAACGGCCAAGCGGGCAAAAATACCGATGATTTTTGTATGGCGTTGAACGGCCAAAATAGCCCCTAATGTTTTATTTTTAACGGTGTTTAAATGCCCAACGGATTGCCAATAATAATCCCACAGTTTTTGTGCCATAACCTCTGGCAAAGGATGGCGTTCGTCTTCCAATAAAGAAATAACATCATATAAAAAGCCACCCCATCGGGCATCTTGAAAATCCAAGGCCACCATTTTATCCGTTTTAATCATCAAGTTATCCGCATGATAATCCAACAAAACCAAAGATTTAGGCATGGCTTGTATTTTTTTATTGAGTTTTTGCCATATCTTTTTAAAGGAAGTAATGCTTTTTTCGGATAATCTTTGACCCGTCAGGGCAGGGATATACCAATCGGTCATCAGGTTTTCTTCAAAACTTAAATATCCGTTGGAATAAGCGGGAATAAAGTCTGGTTTTTTTGTAATGTTTTTTTGAATTTTTAATAATAAATCCAAGGCCTTTTGATAGGCTGAAAAAATATTTTTTTCCTGATTACTTTTATAAATATCGGCCAAAGATTTTTTTCCCAAATCTTCCATTAAAATCAATCCGTTTTTTATATCGGATTGAAAGATATGGGGGACGTTGATTTTGTGTTTTTCTAATAACCAATCTATTTTGCAAAATAAATCCGGTTTTTCGTTTGCGGGCGAATCCATTAAAATATAGGATTTTTCACCCGATACAACACGGGCATAGCAACGCCCCGAAGCATCATTGGGCAACCATTTAATTTTGGGTTGTTTGATTTTTGCATTTTTTAAAAATGCTAAAATTTCCTTTTGTCGTTCGGTCATATTTAATCCTTGATTTCAATTTGTCGTCCGTTTGGCGTGTTTGAAAAGACAATATGAATAGCATTTTTCGGCAACAAAGAGCCGATTTTTTCAGGCCATTCAATAAAGCAAATACCATCCATAAAGGCATCCTCTATCCCGATTTCATAGGCTTCATCAGGGGACTTTAAGCGATAAAAATCAAAATGGTATAATGTGCCGATGGGTGTATCATAGGTTTGCAACAACGTGAAAGTGGGGCTGGGGACATCTGTATCCGTTTGTGTTAAAGCCTGAATAACCGCACGGGTAAAGACCGTTTTGCCCATCCCCAAAGTGCCGTCCAATGCAATGATTTCATTACCTTTTAAGGTTTTGGCAAAATTTTTGGCACATTGGACGGTATCTGCTTCACACGTTGTTAAATACTTCATTTAGGCTTCTTCTTTTTTGTTTTCAGCCTGTGCTTGGGCTTTTTTTTGTTGATACAATCCCAAAAAGTCAATCGGATTGATTTGCAGGGCAGGGAAACCGGCCTGTTGAATCATGTTGCCGACAATTTGACGGGCATAGGGGAAAATCATATGGGGAATTTCCACCATTAAAACGGGTTCAATTTTATCGGCCGGAATGTCCAAAGTTGCCAAAGCACCATAGGTCAATTCACACAAAAACAAAGTTTTATTTGTTTCTTTGTTTTGGGCCTGAACACGAATGGTTAAATCCACGGTAAAGCATTTTTCATTGTTTGTTTTTTGGGCATTTAAATCCACATTGATATTGATGGCCGGTGCTGATTTGATTTGCAACAAAGAAATGGGCATTTCCGGTGCTTCAAAAGACATATCTTTAATATATTGCATATTGATTTGAATTGAGTTGTTTTGATTTTTTTCTGTCATTTTAAAAATTCCTCTTGAAAAAAAGTTAAAATAAGCGTTTAATACGCTTATCTGGAATCATACGAAATCTTGTAAAAAATGTAAAGGAAAAAAAGCAATGCTTGAAAATATTTTACTATGGTTTTTATTTATTTATGTGGGGTGGAAGATTTTGATGTGGATTTGTCCGATACGGGCCAAAGTGATTGTTCGGTTAAATCCGATGCAAAAAACAGACAGTTTGGTTTTGGCTCAATCCTTGGATGCCATAAAACAAATGCCGATGATGGGGTTGATGGGATTGTTTAAAACACGCTTTATCCAAATTACAACAGCCTATGCATCGGATCAGATTCATTGTGTAAAATCCTTTATGAGTGATGCCGTTTATAATCGTTTTGAACAAACAATTCGCCAACGCAAGGAAAAAGGCTATCATATGGATTATAAACTGGTTGATTTTAAAAATGTTCGGTTGGATGAAAATGGTGATGAAAAAATGCGTTGGGTGGATTTTGAAACAGAACAGGTCAACCTTTTAAAGGACAAAGATGAAAAGGTGATAGAAGGCGATCCGATGTATTTGACTTTGGTTCGTGAAAGATGGTTGTTTAAATGGGACGATAAAGCCGGTTGGGTTTTATCAGCCGTTCAAAATTTGGAGGCACATGCGGCTTAAAGTTCTTTTGTTGTGTTTGTTTTTATCGGCCTGTTCCGGATTAAATCAAGGGGCCAGATTTCGTTTGACATCTGTTTCATGGCGGGAAGTGCCCGGTTGGAAACAGGATAATTTGCGTGAAGCTTTGCCGGCTGTTTTGCGTACCTGTGAACGGGCGCCGGATGATTTGATTTCCTTTTGTCAAAAACTCAATCGACATATTCATGATGATAATGAAACTTTAAGGAAATTTTTTGAACAAAATTTAACACCTTATCGTGTGACTTCTCATGGTTCATCCGTGGGGCGTATTACCGGCTATTATGAAGCTGAAATGACCGGTTCCCGTGAACGTGAAAACGGGGCTCAGATACCGGTGTATGGTTTGCCTGATGATTATGAGGTTGGCCAAAAAACAGATACCCGAGAAGAAATTGAAACCCAATGCTTGGATGCCCCTGTTTTGGCATGGGCAGATGATCCTGTGGAATTATTTATTGCCCAAGTGCAAGGTAGCGCCCGTATGACAACACCATCGGGGGAAGTGATACATTTGGGATATGCCGGCAATAACGGATATCCTTTTACGGGGATAGGCTCTATTTTGAAAAAAGAGGGGATTCAAGGGGTGAATTCCATGCCCGAAATTCGTCAGTTTTTACAGGAAAATCCTATTGAAGCCATTGGTTATATGCGTCAAAACAAACGCTATATCTATTTTCGTGAAATTCAAGGCGAAACCCCCTATGGTACGGCCGAGGTTGTTTTAACGCCCGAACGTTCGGTGGCGGTTGATACGAATTATATTCCGATGCATACGCTGATGTTTTTAAGTACCACTAAACCCGATAAGACGCCCATTCAAAAAATGGTGGTGGCTCAGGATACGGGCTCAGCCATTAAAGGTGCCATCCGTGCGGATTACTTTTTCGGCCATGGGGAAGAGGCGTTTCAAACGGCCGGCCAAATGAATCAAGCGGGGTCCTATTATATATTGATACCAAAGGGATAAGATGGGCTATAAGATTTTGGATATTCAGCTTTGGGATGATTTAAAGCAAACGGTTTTAAATAAAAAGAACTGTCCTAAAAAAGATATTCCCAAACGCTTGCGTGTGGTTCGTCCGGCTGTATCCGAGTTGCCTTATATGTTGGATTTGCACGGTCAAACGGTTCAAGATGCCTTTGATAAAACGGCCTCATTTTTGGCACAACATTATCGTGCCGGTCATCGTGAAGTTTTGATTGTAACGGGCAAAGGCACAATGGGGCAGGGCTTGATAAAAAAAGAATTTGATGGTTGGATAAATAATCCGAAAATAAAAAAATATGTGCGAACAACTCAATGGCAAAATCGTGGTGGCGCCGTTAAAATAACCTTGACGAAGAAATAAAAAAATGTTATGATACAAAAAAATGTAAAGAATAAGGGGGGAAGAATGCATATTTTGAAATGGAATCAAGTTGGTCGGACAATGTTGGAAATTATATCGGTAATGGCTATTATCGGAATACTTTCTGTTACGGGAATTTATATGTATCAAACGGCTATGGTTTCTTTGCGTGCCAACGATGTTATAGAAGAAGGCAGTAAAAAGTTTGCCTCCCGATCTGAAAAAACGAATCGTACAACAGTTGTTGTAACTTCTCGGGCTCAAAAAAGAACGGCTTATGGTTATGGTCTTTCGGATGCTGAGGTTGATTCGTCTTGTGACAACAGGATTATGGTTTCCGTTGGTGCGGTTAACAGCGGCGATCGTTCAATTGATACGGATGTTTGTATGAAGTTGCTTTCATCTGTTGGTGAAAATATGCCGATTAAGGGAATTTATTTGAAAGATGAATGTACTCCGCTGAAATCTGAATTTTGCACACAAAGTGAAAAAATATCTATGTTAAGGTTTGAATTTGCATCATCATCTTCATTTTCAGGGTCGTCGACGCCGGATGTTTATTGTCAGGCGGGGACATATAATCCTAACTGTCAGATATGTGATGAGGCAGCAAGAAAGATCACGGATAAAGCCAACAGTTGTCAGACATGTGATCCTGAATCAGGAGACATCAGCAACGATTACAATCCCGCTTGTCAGACATGCGATCTTGTAACAGGGGAAAAAACGAATATAGATCCTTTACCGCCTGGATGCATATCTTGTGCTGATGGTTTTGGGGTTCAAGATAGAGATAACGATAGTGTGTATTCTCCAACCTGTCCCCAAAATTCATATATTGAGTTAAATTCGGATGGAGAAACAGGATGTTGCAAGGCATGTCCGGATGGAAGGGTCACAAATGGTATTGATGCGGTCATTGAAAATGGTGGGGATCCGAATGATGTGTGTCTGGTCGCCATAACAGAGGAATGTCCAAATGAAAAACCATTAACACATGAAAGTGGCAACTGTTATTCATGTGAATGGGTTCGCAATTTAAAATTAAAATCAGGTGTCAATTCATTTGAAATTTGTTCAAATTTGGGCCAGGCAACACGTATTGATGAAAATGGACTTTCCGTTTTGGCCTGTCTATCTCACATACCCTTACGTGATAAGAATGGCCAATGTTGGCCCTGCGACACACATGAACAAATCAATGTGGAAGGTGTAGAAGAATATTGCAATGTGTGCAACGGCGTCAATGATACCAGCCATCATAAACGTGGATTATCTCAGCTTTTTAATAATTCAGATTATCAATATGAACCAAGAAATCCCAAAAGAGATGACGATGGTTCAGGTTCTTATTGTAACTTTAAATGTCCCGATGATAAGCCATTATTATACAAATGGCAATGTTATTCCTGTGGGGATTCAAGCCTGGCTATCGGTCATTGGAGTGACAAGATCTATGATTGTGAAGCCATTTGTGACGGACGGGATAACGGCCCCCATTTGAAACGGCGATATGTGTATGATGAAGATTCCGTTTGTGCCAGAGCCTGTCCAGATGATAAACCCATTATTGACTCCTATGGGGATAAATGTCACTCGTGCGACGAAACGGGAAATATTAGTCATTGGGGTTTTATTCAAAAACGGGAACCGTGTGAATCTATCTGTGATGGCTCTAACACAACTTCTCGTGCAAAACGGGTATTGCGAACCTATTGTTCACCAGTATGTCCAGAAAACAAACTCCTTCAAACGTATTGGGACAGATGTCATTCCTGTGATGATTTTAAAGCCTCTGATTCTGATACTTGGTATATGAGAACAGCTTCTGCTGTGGCTGATTGCGCTGTATGTGACGGGTCAGATAACACAATTCATAAAAAACGACGGCTTATAAATAAACAATATTGTATGCAAGAATGTCCTGCCGGACAATTACTTGCCACTCCTACCGACTGGACAGATCGGCCATCCACTTTTTGTCATTCTTGTGATGAAAAAGGGAGAATTTATTTGGGCAAAGACAGAGCCTCTGAATGCACTGCCGTTTGTCCCAACCGTTATATGGATGATAATGGATATTGTAATTTTTCTTGTCCCGATGATAAACCCATTTTGGGGTTAGACGGTGAATGTTATGCCTGTAACAGTTCTGTTGCCGGCATTAATATTGGAAATTCACAATTAGCAAAGGATTCTTGTGCCAAATGTCCCAACAGGCATTATAATTATCGTCTTTGTGCTTTACCATGCCCTGAAAGTTCCCCTTTGGAAATATCTCCGTTTCCTACCCAAAATTACACTTTTGACAAATATTGCAAAAGATGTGATGATTCGGCTCAGTCATTGGGCCTGTATAATGGGGATGATTGCACCACTTATTGCAACGGGTCGGACAATGGAATTCATAAATTACGCCAAAGAAATGGAAATAGTTGTATGGCCTGTCCGGAAGACAAAACTATTATGGGGGGTGGATGTCATTCTTGTGATGAGCCAAACGAAATTCGTTGCTATGGATCTTGTTCTGGTTTTGAAAAATGTGATGGCACCAATAATACCACAAGGGCAAAACGAATGTTTGGAAAAAACACAAGGGATGCATCGGGTAAATACTGGTCTAAAGATATATCTTATTCATGTTTGAATCGTCCTTTGAACGATAGGCTAGATGGTCAAGGCTATTGTCAACCTTGTAATTTTAATGGACCTATTCCCGATAAAGAGGGGGAAACATTGGCTGCTTGTCCCGGTGAACGTTTTCTAAGTGGGAATTATTCCTATCCTTGTGCAACGGCAGAAAGAGGTCCAACAGGATTGGGAAACAATTCCCTCCAATGCGGTGAGTGTGGGGGAAGTATTGAAACAGTCAACGGTCAAAGAACCTGTGTTTTTTAATCCATTGACGATAATTCAAAACTTGATAAAGAAATAAAAAAAACGTGGGGATGAACCCCACGTTTTGATTTAAAAAGCAAATGCTTATTCTGCTTTTTCAGCTTCATCAGTTTTTTCTGCCTTTTTGGCTTTTTTGGCCGGTTTTTCTTCGGCTGTCTTGGTGGACTTTTTGGCTTTTTTGGCCAAAGCAGCACCCAAGATATCACCCAAAGAAGCACCTGAACTGGCTGAACCGTATTCGGCCAAAGCTTGTTTTTCTTCGGCGATTTCACGGGCCTTGATGGACAATGTCAATTTGCGAGTCTTTGAATCAAAGCTCATCACTTTGGCATCCACTTTTTCACCAATGGCAAAGCGTTCAGATTTTTGTTCACTGCGTTCACGGGCCAAATCAGTGCGTTTGATAAAGCCTTTCACACCGTTGACGTCAACTTCAATACCGTCTTCGGCAATAGCGGCCACAACACCGGTTACGATGGCGCCTTTTTTCAATGTATCACCGGATTCGGCAACAGGATCTTTTTCCAATTGCTTGACACCCAAAGCGACACGTTCTTTTTCAACGTCAATGTCCAAAATCTTGGCTTTAACAACCATGCCTTTTTTGTATTCTTTGATGGCTTCTTCACCGGGTTTGTCCCAGGACAAATCAGATGTGTGAATCATACCGTCAATGTCGTTGTTCAAGGCAATAAAGATACCGAATTCAATCATATTTTTAATCGGACCTTCAATGACATCACCGACTTTGTGTTCAGCTGCATACAATTTCCAAGGATTTTCCTGTAATTCTTTCATGCTGAGCGAAATGCGACGTTTGTCTTCTTCCACTTCACGCACAACGGCGGAAACTTCCTGACCCATTGTCACAATCTTGCTGGGGTGAACGTTTTTCTTTGTCCAGCTCATTTCGGAAACATGGACCAAACCTTCAACGCCGTTTTCCAACTCAACAAACACACCGTAATCTGTGATATTGCTGATTTTACCGGTTACTTTGGCACCGATTTCATAACGGGCGTTGACACCAACCCAAGGATCGGATTCCATTTGTTTCATACCCAAAGAAACACGACCTGTTTCTGAATTAAATTTGATGATTTGAACTTTTACGGTTTCACCAACTTTTAAAACTTCTGTCGGATTGGTAATACGGCGCCATGACATATCTGTCACATGCAATAAACCATCCACACCGCCCAAATCAACGAAAGCGCCGTAGTCTGTGATGTTTTTCACAACACCTTCAACCACTTGACCTTCGCTCATATTTTTAATGATATCGGCACATTGTTGGGCACGTTGTTCTTCCAAAATAGCACGGCGTGAAACAACGATATTACCACGCAATTTGTCCATTTTCAAAATGGCAAAAGGTTGTTCAACCCCCATCAACGGACTCATATCACGAATCGGACGCACATCAATTTGAGAGCCGGGCAAAAAGGCAGTAGCACCTTTTAAATCCACTGTAAAACCACCTTTAACACGACCAAAGATTGTACCATTGACGTGTTCACCGGCAGCCATAGCTTTTTCCAAATCGCCCCAAGCTTCTTCACGACGAGCTTTTTCACGTGATAAAACGGCATTACCGTTGCGATCTTCATAACGTTCAATATAAACGTCAATTTCATCACCTAATTTAACACTTTGTGTGCCAAATTCACCGACAGGAATGCGACCTTCGGATTTTAAACCGACATCCACAATCACTTCGTCTTTTGTCAAAGCTGTAACAGTACCTTTAACAACCTGTCCTTGAACGGGACGTTTGGACATATATTCGTCCAATAAAGCACCAAAATCTTCCATAGATTCGGGCATATTTCCTTCTTTTTTAATCATTATTTTTTGTTTTTTTCGTTGGCCAACGGGCAAATACCCGTGGACTTATAGAATTTGACCTGATTCCGAACCATACCAACCGGTCTTGTTTGTATGATACCTTACTCACCTGAATAAAGTGCGCTTATTTTAACACATTTAAAAAAAAAGTGCAAGTTTTTTTGTGAATTGTTATTTTTTGTATTGACAAACGTATAAAAATGTGTAAAACAAAGTCAAAAACGAAAGGATAAACAATGCAAGATAAACGTGGATTAAAACGTCGTTGCCCCAAATGCGGTGCCTTTTTTTATGATATGGGTAAAAAGAAATTTACTTGTCCGAAATGTCAAGAATCGTATACGGAAAATACCTATCAAACCGCCAAGGGAAAAAGTTTGGATAAGATTTTGAAAAAAGAATCAACTCATTTAAATCCTGAGGAAATTGATACCGAAACATTGTTGCAAATGACAAATGCCATTTCTCAGGAACCCGATGATAATGCCAAAGATGAAATGATGGATATGGAAGAACCGGATTCCAGTGATATCGGCGAATTAAATGATTATTTGGATGATTATTCTAACGAAGACAAAGGATTTTAATGTTCTCTCGGGAATTACCACCGTTTAAATCAATGGTTGGATCGTTATTGATTGCCATGCCGGAAATTCAAGACGGGCATTTTAACCGGTCTGTTGTTTATTTAACGCACCATACGCAAACCGAAGGCGCCCGAGGTATTATCATCAATAAACCGACAGACAAAATCGGATGCCAGGAAATTTTGGACCAATTAAAAATGCCCGTGATGGATGACGTTTCTTTTCCGCCTGTTTTAATTGGGGGGCCTGACCACAGAATGCAGGGTTTTATTTTGCATACGCCAGAGCTTTATTATCAGGAAACCCAAAAAATAGCCGAAGGGGTTTGTCTGACAACCACTCAGGAAATTTTGGGTGAAATCGCCATGGGACATCGCCCCAGTAAGTATTTGGTTGCTGTTGGTTGTGCCACATGGGCACCCAGCCAAATGGAAGAAGAAATTATGGGGAATTTATGGTTGACCACACCCGCCACTCAGGAAATTTTGTTTGATACGCCCCATAATCAAAAATGGGAAAAAGCGATTGGTTTATTGGGGTTTTCGTCAAATCTGTTTGCGCCTAAGGCCGGCAAAGCGTAAGATAGCCTTTGTTATCCAACCAATCTTTGACCTGTTCAACATTTTGAACTTCATGAATCCAACTTAAATCCGCCGGTAAATCGGATGTAAATTCGCACCGCATTCTGACGGGTAAAACGCCCACGTTCAAGGCGGCATACATATTGTAAATTCTATCGTCCACCAAAATTGTTTCGTCCGGATTAAGGTTGTATTTTTCAAAACATTCCAAAAATTTACCTTCTTTGGTGGTGTCATGTAAAAATTGACCGTGATTTACACATTCTATGGTTAAAAAATCCGTGACAGGGGCCAATAATTTTGTTAAAAACTTCTTTTTAACTTCGGCATCAAAGCTGGCCGACAGGGTAAATTGACGATAACCTTGTTGGTTTAACTGACGCAAAGTTTCAACAACCTTGGGATATAAGGGGCGGATTTCAAAAAATTCGGGATGATGACAAAAATCATAATCCATTTGCTCACCCATTGTGGGATGGCACTTTAAATCCAAAGCGCCGTATTTGGGATTGATAGGCAAGACTTTATCCAAATCCTGCCATTTTAAGTCTTTATATTCAGGTGCATAGGTTGGATAATTTTTTAAAAAATTAAAATAGGCATAATTTATATTTGCCAATACACCATCCACATCCCAAAAGATATTTTTTATTTTCATTTAAAATAAAGGGGCAAAATTGCCCCTTCCTTTATTTACAAGGTGAAAGCACTTCAATAATTGAAATACCCAAGAAACTTTGGTTTTCGCAAACCTTTTGATTGCCGTGATAACCACGCACACCCATACAAGCGGACAAAGCCAACATACCGGCCAAAGCCAAAGATAATTTTAACAATTTCATTTTATTTCCTTTCATTTGAAATTAGACTGCATAAAATAGTATAAAAAAAATAAAATAAAAATCAAATAAAAAATTCTTGACTGATATTTTATAATGTAGTATGGTGTATTCCCAGAAAGGGGAAAACAAAATGACTTTTTCTGAAAAAGCTTTAATATCCACGTTTAAGTTATTGAAAAATAACGAAAATATCGTGGGGGGGGGTATTGCCAAATAATCAAAACTCAAATGATTGTTTTAATCGCACGTGTTTGGGATAAACTCAACACGTGTTTTTTTGCATCAAAATATCACTGTCTGAATAACATTTAACGAAAGGGGAAAAACATGTCAGTAATGGTAAAAAATAAAACAAACAAAAACAATAAAAGAAGCCAACGGGGGCGCAGTATGGTTGAAATGCTGGGCGTGCTGGCGATTATCGGCGTATTGAGTGTGGGTGGTATATCCGCCTATTCCAAAGCGGTGGAAAAACACAAAGCGAATGAGTTATTACATCAGGCCAGTATGCTGGCTACCACCATATCGGCACAGGCTATGACCAATAATGGCACTTTACCCCAAACAATCACATCTTTTGGCAACAGCAGTTATGGAAGTTTTTCCACATCCGTTACCGATGCTTTGGACGGAAAAGGCTTTTCTATTACAATTGAAAATGTGGATTCAGGGGCTTGCACTCAATTGGAAAAGATGGCGGGCGGTATGGTGCGTGAAGCAACATGTGATGGTACAACCGCCACCATAACCTATTACAAGAATCTGGCGACCACAGAGGCCGAAGGCGAAAAAAGCCCGACAGGACCAGACCCCGCCTGTGCGGATGTGATATGCGAAGACGGACTAACGTGTTTCCATGGGGAATGTAAGTGTTCAACAGGATTGTTCGTATGTGGCACACAATGTTGCGCCGAAGGGACGTATTGTACACAGGGGGCTGATACCTCAACATACGCCTGCACCGAACCAAGTGGGGAAGATGGGGAATGCACAAAGAACAGTGATTGTAAGGATGCGGAAGGCAATGTGGATACAACAAAATATTGTAAGTTCTCTGATGCCGGTAATTGCAGTGGTCCGACGGGTGGAACGTGTACGGATAAGGGGGCATTGACGCCCTATACATTAACCCTTCCCAAAGGGGATTTGACGGTGTATAAGGGTGGTGAGATGAACTGGTGGAGTGCGGTGAACTTCTGTGAAGCACACGATAAAAAACAACTTGTGACGATGGCTGATTTAGGGCTGGTGGACAGTGGCACGAATGTAGCATGTTCTTTTGATAAGACACACTCAAATTACGCAACGAAACCTTGTATTTGCAATGGCGGATCCGATAGCGATTGTTCAGCGACAAATGCGGCTATCCTGACGAACACAGGTGCCCTTGGAACATCTGGTTATGTTTGGTTAGCGGATAACTATACGGGAAAATCCTGCAACCAGCGTCTCGTGTACCTCGGCAGTGGTGCCGTCGGCAGCCTCGAGCGCGCCTACACCAACCCGTACGCCTTGTGTCGGTAGAGTTCTCGGCTTTTTAAATACAGCCCCTTGAATCCCAAGGGGCTGATATTTTAAAATTAAACGTTTGGATAAAAGATATTGCCACAGGGGACGGCTTCGTCTGTGCCGGTGGTGGAGGGTAGGGATATCGGCAACCCTGATGCCGTTCGGGCGCCCAAAAATGAATAACCGACAGCGTTTAAATGGCTGTGAAACGGTAAAACATCTTCGGCAATATAAACATTCTTTAATCTTTGCTGTAATGCCAGCATCAAGGTTGCATTTTTTCGCCCCGCACCGATAAACAGCCAATGTTCAATTTTTTCTTCAAAAAAGTTGGCTGATTGGGCAATTTGTTCCACAATAAATGAGGTTAAAGTGGCGCACCCGTCTTGTAAAGAAAGTCCTTCAACTTGTTCCAAAAGTTCATCAAAATCATTACGATGAACGGCCTTTGGCGGTGGTTGTGATAAAAACGGATGATTCATCAATGCCTTTAAGACACGTTCATCCGTTTTGCCACCGGCGGATAATAAACCGTCTTCATCTTGGTTTTGCATACTGTGACGTGCCATCCATTTTTCCAATAAAGTCAAGCCGACCCCAATATCACAGGCGCCCAATTCTCCATCAGGGCCGATATAAGTCAGTTTTAATACACCACCCAATCCGATAACGCCCAACGGTTTTTCCAATTCCTTTGTCATGGATTGCCAAAATACAGAAAGTAAAGGCGAACCTGTTCCACCCGCATTTAAATCAGATTGAACAAAATGCCCCACGACGGGGATTTTAAAAGTATCGGCAATTTTTTGAAAATCGCCCAATTCCAATGCATATTTATCTTTGGCCGATAAATGGGCAAAATGGCCCGAAATACTGATATAATCGACTTTTATATCGGGATATAAATCAAAAGCTTCCCGCAAAAGAGATATAAAAAAATCCGTTACTTTATCATTCAGTTGTTTTATTTTTTCTTTGTCGTTTAAGTCTTTTTCTTCTAATGCCCATAAAAGCTCTTTTAATTCCAAATCAAACGGACGGCGAAAAGTTTTTGGGATATTAAAAATATCCACCCCATCCGTTTCGGTTAAGGCCAAAGCCACATTTTGAACGGTACTTTCTGTGTGCAGGCTTAAAACATTTTTTGGGGTCAGCATTATTTTTTCCACTCGCTTTGTAATGTTTGTTGTTCTTTTTCAATTTCATTTTGTAACTTATTTAAAAAGGCCCGCTTTTCCATCCCGGGTTCAATGGGCGGTAAAAAACGCACAACAACTGTTCCCGGGTATTTCATAACCTTGTTTTTGGGCCAAAATACACCGCTGTTCAATGCCACAGGGACAACAGGGACTTTACAATTATCATACAAAAAAGCAATTCCAGGATGATAATCAATTTTTTCACCGGGTTTTGTGCGGGTGCCTTCGGGGAAAATAATTAAATTTCTGCCCATGGCCAATTTGCCCTGAGCCCGTTTTAACATCATACGCATTGTTTTGGCACCACCTGCACGGTCAATGGGGATACAGCCTGTTTTCAATGCATAAAGACCAGCCAAGGGCAACCATAACAATGATCTTTTGAAAATATAAAAGACATTGGGCACCATTGTATGAAACAACAATGTTTCCATTGCTGATTGGTGCTTGGAAGCCACAATATAGCCTTGTTTTTTGGGCAGATTTTCCAACCCTTCCACCTTTATTTTAATACCGACAAAACGCAAAGACCAGCGAACCGTCCATGTCCAAGCCACCGGCATCCAATAGGCCACCTTTAATGGCATAAATAAGACCGGCAAAAAGATGATGAAAATAAACAAGCTTTCCAACCATAAAATTGGTAAAAATAAAATAGATTTTAATGTTCTCATTTTTTATCCTTTGATTAAATGTTGAAAAAAAGTTGCGATAAATTTATGGTATTCCAAAAACAAATGCCATGAATATCGTTGATGTAACCAAGAGGTTGATTCGTCAAACTCTTTGGGGTAAATGGAATAGGGGATAATTTTTAATTTCGGTAAGCGCTTTTTTAATTCCAATAAACTGCGTGGCATATGGTAAAAGCTGGTGACCAAAATGATGGAATGAATATTATTTTGTTGTACCCATAGGGAAACCTCTAATGCATTTGTATGTGTATCTTGGGCCATATATCCCAAATCAATATAGGGATGTAATTCATTTGGGGCGTCTTTTAAAATTTCACTTGGCTCAACAATTTTATTCACACCGGAAATGAACAATTTTTGGCCGTAATTTTGGGATAGTAATTCGATAGCCTGTAAAATTCTGTGGTCCTTTCCGCCGGTCAATACAACAACGGCATCCGATTGTTGTAAGGGGGTATATTTAAAATAAACGGTTGTCAGAAAAAACAATAAAAACAATATAACCCATACCGATATGGCAGTAATCATTGTGTATTGAATAAAGGTGTATTTAAGTTTTTTCATACAAATCTTTTTAAATATCCCATTACTGTTTTAAACGTTGTTATAAAGGCGACCAAAGCGATAACGATAGGACAAACAGCCAAGAACACCCATTGTTCCCACAAAAGATTGGTAACAAAAATTGTATCAGACATACCGCCAAAACAACACATTAAACCAAATAAAATCGGACTGGCACAGGCAAAGCCGATAAAACCACCTGTAAAGGCTCTTTTTAATGTTCGCCAGGCATATCTGTTTGTGATATATAAATCTTTGGCGCCCATCATATGAACCAAACGGATAATCGGTTCTTGAATTTTTAAATTGGCACGGGTCGTATAGCCAACCGTAAAAATAACCGTTATTATCAATAAAATTAAAATAGCGCCAATCAACTGTAAAATTCGGTTAGACATTTTAACCAATTGTGATAACCAAATTCGATGGCTGTCCATGGTGGCATTGGGTACTTGAACATTTAAATCCATTTTTAATTGTTCCAAAAATGGTGGATTTTCAGGATCAATAGCCACATCAATCAGTTTTGGTAAAGGTAAATCCGAAATGCTGACATCTGCCCCAATCCACGGTGCCATCAACTCAGCCATTTGCAGTTCATTTAAGACACTGGCTTCTTTAACACCGGGGGTTGTGCGAACGATTGATAAGACCTTTTCAACATCCACGGGTATTTCATCTTGACGATAAACGCCGTTTTCATCATAGGTGTTAATTTGAATGGTTAAAGATTGGGAAACCCCTTGATGCCAACGGTCCAAAGAATTATAAACAAACAATCCCATACCGGATAATAAAGTCCCGATAAAAACCATCAATAAACAAATCCACGGAAAATAAAAACGTGTGGAATCATTGGCAAATAAGAAAGCATCACGTTTAGACATTTTTTTCTCCTTTTGTTTCAGCTTTGGTGTTTTTGGGAACCGTTAAGTGAATCTGACCTTTGCTTAAATGCAGGCGAGGGAATGGAAATTTTTGAATCAGACCTTCATTGTGTGTGGCCACCACAACGGTTGTTCCCAATTTATTTAATTCCAAAAACAGATATAGCAATCGTTGCGCCATCGCATCATCCACATTTCCCGTCGGTTCATCGGCCAATAATAAAGATGGTTTATGAATAACAGCCCGAGCAATAGCAATACGCTGTTGTTCACCTCCCGACAATTCAGCCGGATAGGAACGCATTTGTTTTTCCAAACCGACCCAAGATAATAATTCAGAAACGTGTTTTCTGATGTCGCTTTCTTTTTCGCCGATAATTCTTAATGGTAAAGCGACATTGTCAAAGGCGTTTAAGTGGTCCAACAGGCGATAATCTTGGAAAACAACACCGATTTGTCTTCTCATTTGGGCTTTTTCGGATCGTTTTAAAGAATCAACCGTTTGTCCGAATAAACGCATACGCCCTTTGCTGGGTAAATGATCCAAATATAAAAGGCTGAGCAGAGATGTTTTACCGGCACCGCTTTCACCGGTTAAAAAATGAAAAGACCCTGGCGCCAGTGAAAAATGTAAATCTTTTAATACATCTGTTCCCGCTTTGTATCGGAATGAGACGCCGTTAAATTCGGCGACAACGGGTGATAAACTTTCATTTGGTATCATTTTTACTCCCTTTAATAAAAATTGTTGCATCTTTTTTTTAAAAAATGTATATACTCTATGTACACTATTTTTGAAAAAAGGGAAAGAAAAATGTTTGTTATTTGTCCAAAATGTGCTGCAAAATACCAAATTCCGGCCGAAATTACCTTAAAAAACGGGCAAAAAGTGCAATGTTCAGCCTGTCAGCATGTCTTTCATTTTGAAAAAGAAGAAGTATTGGTGCAAAACGAATCGTTTTCTAATCTGTTACAAGAGCCAGAGGATGCCATTTTAAAAGAAACAGAGGTTATTGAAAGAAAAGAAAAAATAGTGATTGAAACGCAATTGCCGGAGGTTTTTCATCCTTTAAAACCAATAGAAACTCAAAAAACTCATTCTTGGCTTTTGACTTTGTTGTTGGCTGTTTTGTTGGTTGTTTTGGTCGTGGGTTTTTGGTTATATCGTGATATAGCTTTTTCTGATATAAATCAATACAAAATTAAAACGAGTCGTATTTTAATGAAAAAAGATGAAGTCAAATCCTCAGATTTTGATGTTCAAAAAGAACAAAAAAACGCCGAAACAGAGCAAGCCAATCGGGGTATAGTTGAAATTCCTTTATTTGATGAAGATACATCATTGAATGAACGTATTGATTTAAAACAAGTTCCTGCGTATGAAAAGGTTTTGCCGTTTAGTTTCAGCTCTGTTCATTTCAGATATCAAACAACACCGCAGGAAAAACAAGTTTTAATAGAAGGCAAAATACATAATGATACGGATGTGGCTCAGATAATGCCTGATGTTGTTTATGCAAAGGCCTATGACCCAAAAGGGAATATTTTATTCCAAAAGGAAATCTATTTTTCAAAAGAATTGATTGAACCGTATGGTGAAAAATCTTTTTACAGCACTTACATACCGGCACCTGACGGTATTCAATGGATGGAGGTTACATGCGAAAAATAATTCTTTTTACTTATTTGTTGTTTTCTTTTTCGGCCAATGCCTACTGTCCTTTGGCTGATCGTTTTATCAAACAAGGAAATGAACAGGCGGCCCTTTCTTTTTTAACAAACTGCGCCATCAATTATAATGATGATGAATCACAAATGAAGTTAGCTAGAGCTTATGTGCGTGGTGAATTTGGTTTGGAAAAAGACCCTAATCAATCCTTGTATTATTATCAACTATCAGCCGAAAACGGTAATGCAGAGGCCCAAGTTGCCGTTGCCGAAAGTTTGATACGGGCAACCAAAAGCCCAAAGGCGATGGAAAGGCTTTTGAAACATTACATCAATGTTTCTCCAACCTCTGATGACAGCTTTGTAAAACGCTTTGATGATTTTTTTATGCACCCTTATGCTTTGCTAAAATTGGCATCAGAATCACCTGATAAAAAATGGTATTACCCCAGTTTGGTTCGTTCTGCACCGGCTAAGACGTTGACTCTTTTAAGAAATTACGAAATTCCGGAAGATGTAAAAAAAGAAGCCATGAAACAGGCATCTCAGTTTAAAATCCGCAAGTTGCTTCAAACGGCTCGTGAAGTCTTGTCTTCGGATGAGTATCCAGATATGGAAAAACGCCTGAAATCGCCTCAAACTCAAAAACAGGCAATGGAAGAATTAAAAAAGAAAATGGAAGAATATATTCAACGTAAAAAGGATTCAAGAAAAACAAAATGACAAAAAAAATATATATAAAAACATTTGGCTGTCAAATGAATGTCTACGATTCAAACCGTATGCGTGATGCTTTGATGGTGTTGGGATATACTGAAACCCAAAAGCCCGAGTCGGCAGATATCATCTTGATTAACACCTGCCATATTCGTGAAAAGGCCAGTGAAAAGCTGTTTTCCGAATTGGGGCGCTTAAATCAAATAAAAAAGAAAAATGCTTTAATTGTGGTGGCTGGTTGTGTGGTTCAGGCGGATGGGGCCGAAATTTTAAAACGCAGTCCTATGATTGATATTGCTTTGGGACCGCAAAGTTATCACGAATTACCACAATTGGTAACACAGTATAATCGTCAAAAAGGGCGCAAGATAGTGGCTCAATTTCCGGCTGAATCCAAATTTGATTCATTGCCTGAACCACAAAAAAGTTCAGCCAACGCCTTTTTGGCCATTCAGGAAGGGTGCGACAATTTTTGTTCCTATTGTGTGGTGCCTTATACCCGGGGTTGTGAATATTCCCGTTCGTCAGATGAGATTATCAAAGAGGCCAAACAATTGGTCAAATTAGGTGCAAAAGAAATTATGCTGTTGGGACAAAATGTCAATTGTTGGCATGGTGATAAAGGGCGTGATTTGGGTGATTTAATTCAGGATATTGCCAAAATTCGGGGGTTGAAGCGTATTCGCTATACGACCTCTTACCCCAGTAAGATTACACAAAATCTGATTCAATCCCATGCTAAGGTTAAAAAATTGATGCCCTATATTCACATACCGATTCAATCAGGATCTGACAGGGTTTTAAAGGCTATGAATCGCCAATATACGGTGGCGGAATATGAAAAGATTGTAAATGATTTTCGTTTGGCTCGTCCCGATATTGCCATTTCATCGGACTTTATTGTGGGATTCCCTGGTGAAACAGAAGACGATTTTGAGCAAACCTTGGCTTTGGTGGAACGTGTTAAATATGCCAGCTCTTTTTCCTTTAAATTCAGCACACGCCCCGGCACACCGGCCAGTTTGATGAAAAATCAAATTGATGAAGCTGTCAAAACAAAACGTTTGATGAAATTGCAAAAACTTTTATTATCACAACAACGGGCCTTTAATGAAGCGACCGTTGGTAAAGAATTGGATGTTTTGCTGACAGAACGGGGTAAGGTGAGGGGGCAGTTGTTGGGATATAGCCCTTATATGCAAGGCACCGTCGTGCGTGCGCCGATATCCAAGCTGGGTGAAATAGTCCGTGTAAAAATAACGGATGCCACGGCAACCGCTTTATCGGGAAAAATCATCAAATAATCCGCTTGACAAGGGTGATAAATTATGCTAGTGTGGGGATAAGTGATAAAAACTGGAGGCTATTTAAAATGTGTTTAAAAGGCGTTAAAGGTATAAATAAAGAAACCTTGTACACACACACACACACATTTAGTTTTGAATATTAAGTTGTGCGCATGCACAACCGACCCACTGTATGACAAATACAGTGGGTTAAACTGTATTTGTCATTTTGAAATGGGCTCGCCCATTCAGAAT
>SUVA01000006.1 GCA_015062245.1 Alphaproteobacteria bacterium | reverse complement strand
TTTCTCCTTTCTATTTAAATTATTTGTAAAAATTGTTTTTGTTGTTCAGGCATTAAAATTTAAATTATCTAAATTCTTCGCTAACAACGCTCATCATTAATATAATTTTTAAATTTTAGTTCCTTTCTTTTATTTGTTATGACAGTAATTAAAATTGTCATTCTGAATGGGCGAGCCCATTTCAGAATGACAAATACAGTTTAACCCACTGTATTTGCCATACAGTGGGTCGGTTGTGCGTTCGCACAACTTAATATTCAAAATTAAATGTGTGTGTGTGTGTGTACAAGGTCCATCTATTTATACCTTTATCGTGGTTTAAATTCATTTTTTAGGGCCTCCTTAACTCCCCACATATCCCCACACTAGCATAAATTACACTCCTTGTCAAGCGGGAAAATAACAAAAAAATCAATCTTCAATAATTTCCGTATCTGACATTTTGTCTGTTTCAATTTCTGAATCTTTTTCAAAATCGCCCAATACAGCTTCTTCATCCAAAATCGGTGTTTCATAAACACATGAAACAACCCAAATATCATACACCGGATCTTCCATAGCCGATATGGCCGGATTGGAAGAAAACATCCATCCCGAAAAAAGTTCTTTATCTTCTTGTGTAATCCTTAAAAAGGCCGCATTTTCGGGTGTTTCTTCGGGCGTTTTTGTCAAACATTTATCCACCGTAATGGTCAATTCGCCAAAATCAATACTGGCACCAACAGGCAAAGACAATTCTTTCACCCGTCCTGTTACTTTATCCATTGCCTGTAAAATAACAGAATCCGTTGGTATTGTAGCACTAAAAACGGGAAGAACCCATAAAATCAAAAGAAAAAACAGTTTTTTCATAATCGCCTACTTTGTGGATAAAAAGATAAATTCTGAAACGTTATCTTCCAAAGATTTATAGTTTTTGGTATTCAACATTTTGCTACCCTCTTTTAACAAGGCACGGCTTTTACCGGGTTCCAAACGCACATACTTATCCCCCATTAAACCGGCATCGGCAATGGCTGCCACCGTATCAATCGGTAAATTCACATTTGAATTGATACTCAACAAAACGTCGGCCGTATAATCATCTTGATTCAACTGTGTTTTCATAACCGTTCCGACTTTAATACCGGAAATCATCACATCCGACCCAACCTGTAAGCCACCGATTTTTGAAAAATTAGCCCAAACGTGATAGCCTTCCACTTGACGTGTATCCACCCTGCCCGCCGCATAAAACATAAACACAACGGCAAAGATTAAAACACAAAAACCTAAAATTGTTTCAATAGGATTCTTTTTCATTTTCAACTCCTTTTTCTTCGTTCAAATCTTTTTTCTTGTTCGCCATAAAAGCATTCAACTTTTCCAACAATTCATCCAATAACAACGCATTTTGAGCATAAGCAATCGTATTACCTGTCAACAACAATTCTTCATCACCGCCCGGAATAAGCTCAATATGTTTTGAACCAAAAATACCATCTGTTTCAATGGACACAGAGGTATCAATCGGCAATTCAAATTTTCTATCAAAGGCCAAAGTCGCACGCACCATATAATCCTCACCAAAGTCCATAGCAAAAACACGCCCAATCGGCAAACCCGATAAACGCACAGGTGCACCAACATTTAAACCATCTGTCTTTGAAAAATAAGCATATAAAATAAAGTCTTGTTTTTTTTGCTGTTTAACAGAACCACTATGGGCCCATGCCAATAAGACAGCCAACAGGCAAACCAAAACAAAACCTACCAATATTTTTTGCCACTTATCCGTCATGCGTCTTCCCCAAATTTATTATTGACCAAATCTATCAATTTTTCCAAAATTTCATCCGAAGATTCACCTTCGGTTTCAATGGTTAAAGTCGTTCCCATTGATGCCCCCAACATCAACAGGCCCATAATTGATTTTCCATCAACACGCAAACCTTGTTCATTGGTGACATATACTTCACCCGAAAAAGTATCAGCCAACTTTACAAACTCGGCCGTTGCCCGAGCATGCAGGCCACGCACGTTTTGAATTTTAACTTTTTGACTTGTCATCGTTCTTTTTTCCCAAAAATTCAGAAGCAACCATTATATAATGTTGTCCGGATTCAGCCGATTGAATAACAGCATCCATCAGCTTCTTCTTGCGCATACGAACCAATTTAACTATCATTGGGATATTCATTCCGGAAATAACCTCAACTTTCCCTTCCTGCATTAAAGAAATAGCCAAATTAGAAGGTGTTCCACCAAACATATCTGTCAATAAAACAACGCCTTTTCCTTTGTCAACCTGTTTTATTTTTTGAAAAATTTCCTGACGTTTTTCTTCAATATCATCTGTCGGTAAAACAGAAACGCAGACAACATCGGGCAAAGCCCCAACCACATGTTCGGCCACAGACTTCATTGATTCAGCCAAGTCATTATGCCCCACCAATACAATACCTAGCACAACTTTACTCCTTTAAAAGATTTAAATCTCCGTTTAACACTTTCAAGGCATATAATACTTGAATTAAATTTGTTTCGCAAGCATAAAAATCAAAAACAGGTATTTTTTTATCCAATAAAACAATCGTTTTCATTTCAGGCATCCGTTCTGTTTTTTGGTTGTGCAAACGAATAAGACAGGCAACTTTGGTGGGTTTTGCAACCTTTAAACCACTGACTAAACCCAAACCACGAACCTCAACAACTCCTTTAAGTTTTGATTTAGATTTGCAAAATAATTGATTGTTTTTTATAAATATTTCAACAATATCATCACCAATAATTTTTCCACCCTTTTCAATCAAATGCAAAGCCAGCGTTGTTTTTCCAACACCAGAAGGACCTGTGATTAAAACAGCCTGATTTTTATAAGAAACAGCCGTTGCCTGAAAATCCAAATGATACTCCATAAAAAAAGCTGGTGTTCTCGGCGGGATTCGAACCCACGGCCCACAGTTTAGGAAACTGTTGCTCTATCCATCTGAGCTACGAGAACGTTTCTTATTTGCGACCGCTGGATACCAAATACTCACAAAACATACGAAGTAATGCAAATTCGGCGCAAATACCGATTAAACTGAGCAAAAATTCGGACACCTCTAATTTAAACAGCAGGTATAAAGCCCCCAAACACGCCAAGCTTAAAATAATCAAACCAATCAAGTAAATCAATCGGGCAAAAGGCGTTAAAGCAGGCGCCAATTTCTTCGTCAAAATCGGCTTATCCAAATTCATCAGGTTTTTAAAAACTTCTTTCATTTTCCCTCCTTGTAAAGATATTTTTAAACTTTCAAACCTTATTCATTTTTCCTTATTACCATTACTTTTTACGCATTGTCGGGAACGCCAAAACATCACGAATGGATGTATTGCCCGTCAAAAACATCACCAAACGGTCTATACCGATTCCCATACCGCCTGTCGGTGGCAAACCATGTTCCAAAGCTTGAACAAAATCATCATCCATCATATCTGCCTCTTCATCACCGGCTTCACGGGCGGCAACCTGTTCTTCAAAACGTTCACGTTGATCCAAAGGATTTGTCAATTCAGAATAGGCATTCCCCATTTCTTTACCGTTGATATAGGGTTCAAACTGTTCCACCAAACGTGGTTCAGTGCGATGCGTTTTACATAACGGATTCAATGATTTCGGATGATCCATTACAATGGTCGGTTGAATTAAATGCTCTTCACATTTTTCTTCAAAAACAGCCGCCATACAATGCCCCCAATCATCTGTTTCATCCACATGAACAGCCAATTTTTCGGCTTCTATCCTGGCCTGTTCATCAGATTCAATCGCCATAAAATCAACGCCTGTGTATTTTTTAATCATATCGTTCATTGTCACACGGGCGAAAGGTTGGGATAAATCAAAATGTTTGCCATCATAATCAATTTCCAACGTTCCATTCACGTCCAAACACGCTTTACGAACGATTTCTTCAAATAAATCGGCCATATCGTTATAGTCCATATAAGGAATATACAACTCCAAACATGTAAATTCAGGATTGTGGGTCGTATCAATACCTTCATTACGAAAATCTTTTGCAAATTCAAAAACACCAGGCAGCCCCCCTACAACCAAACGTTTTAAAAATAGCTCCGGCGCCACACGTAAAAACAAATCCATATCTAATGTATTATGGTGTGTAATAAAAGGTTTTGCAGCAGCGCCCCCCTTGACTGCCTGTAATATAGGTGTTTCAACCTCCAACAATCCTTTTGATAATAACAATTGACGGATAGATTCATAAATTTTACTGCGTTTGATAAAGGTTTTTATCGTTTCATCATTCATTATCATATCCAATTCACGGTGGCGATACTTTGTGTCTGTATCTGTCAAACCGTGGAATTTTTCAGGAAGTGGCAACAAAGCCTTTGCCAACATGGTAATTTGTTGCGTATTGACAGACAACTCACCACGTTTTGTTCTGCGAACTGTTCCTTGAATACCAATCATATCACCGATATCAATCATATCCAGCATTTCCAAAACGGATGAATCTGAATGTTCTTTGGAAGTATAAATTTGAACTTTTCCGGTCACGTCATAAACATCCATAAACATACCCGAATTACGAATGGCACGCACACGCCCTGCCACCAGAACAACATCTTCTGTTTGGGTATCCGATGGCAATTGGGCGTATTTTTGGGACAAAGTCGCACTGGTTGCCGTCGGTTTAAATGCATGCGGATAAGGATTGATACCTTTACTTTCCAAAGCACGCAGTTTGTTCAAACGAACCTGACGTTGTTCATGTCCTAAATTTTCTTCCATTGCCATTTTTATTTCCTTTCAGTTAGTTATAGTGTATAGAATACATATTTTCAAACCAAATGTCAAATATTATTACATAAAAATCTTTTTATTTTGCTGGACAACCTTTTTATTTTATGCTAAATTACCTTAAATTAGAAAGGAAAATCAAATGAACGACAATATAAACACACAACAAAATGCTTTATCACCGGAAGAAGCCCGCATTCGTCAGGAAAAAATAGATGCATTGAATAAACGTTTATTGCGTGAAGAAAAAGAACGCAAAAACGGATGGAAAGGAATTTTTTGGACTGTTATAGCGGCCTTAGCCATACGTTCTTTAATTTTTGAACCCTATAATATTCCATCCAGTTCAATGGTGCCGACTTTATTGGTGGGAGATTATTTGTTCGTAACAAAGTTTGATTACGGATATTCACGCCATTCTTTTCCTTTTTCTCTGCCTATTATTCCCAGAGGGCGGATTTTTTACAATGAACCCAAACGTGGGGATGTTGCCGTGTTCAAAAAACCACCCGAAAATGATACAGATTACGTAAAGCGAGTCATTGGAATACCCGGTGATACAATTCAAATGCGTGCCGGACGTTTATACATTAACGATCAACTTATCCCTCGTGAATTTAAAGGACAAGAATTGTGGAATACGGAATTAGGTGAACAACTTTATTCCCGCTATACAGAAACATTACCCAACGGTGTTGTACACGACATCTATGAATTGACCGATGAAAACCGATATGATGACACCCCCAAAATTGAAATTCCGCCCGATTCATTTTTTATGATGGGGGACAATCGGGATAATTCATTGGACAGCCGTGAATTCGGACCTGTTCCCGCAAAAAATTTAGAAGGAAAATCCCGTTTGATTTTCTATTCTACTGACGGAACCGGATGGTTCTTTCAATTTTGGCGTTGGAAAGAATTTTTACGTTTAGAACGCTTTTTTACTGATATCAAATAAGGAATAAAAAATGGATAAAATTATTTCTCTTTTTAAAAATAAAGATTTATATTACCAAGCCACGAAATTGGCATTAAACGGACAAAAATCCGGTTATGAAAGATTGGAATTTTTGGGCGACCGTGTTTTGGGCATAGTTGTGGCTGAAATGTTATACAACGCTTATCCAAACGAAGCCGAGGGATTATTGGCCAAACGTTTTGTGGCATTGACATGCGGTAAAACACTGGCAAAAATAACAAAAACGTGGAACTTGGAAAGCTTTGGTGAAAAATCGGCCCACTGTATTCGTCATAACAAATCAATTTTATCGGATGTATGCGAATCCGTTATCGGTGCACTTTATTTGGATCAAGGTTTGGAAAAAGCCAAAGAATTTATTATTCCCATATGGGAACCTTTAATGCTTTCCTATGAACACGCCCCTCAGGATTCCAAATCTCAATTACAAGAATATAGTCAAAAAAATTTCGGTATTCTGCCAACATATACTTTGGTTGAACAACACGGTCAGGCCCACGCCCCTGAATTTATTGTTAAATTAGAGGCCGGTCCCTATATTAAAATGGCCAAAGGCGGATCCATAAAAAAAGCCGAACAAGAGGCTGCTTATTTGCTTTTACAGGAAATAGAACATGACAACTAAATTTGCTTTTGTGGCGATTATTGGAAAAACAAATGTGGGAAAATCAACCCTTATCAACCGTTTAATCGGGCAAAAAGTCAGCATCGTTTCACCGAAAGTTCAAACAACCCGTTCCCGTGTCCGTGGTATTTTAAGCGAAAAAGAAACCCAGTTGGTTTTAGTGGATACGCCGGGGATTTTTAAGCCACAAAGACGTTTGGATCGGGCAATGTTGGATTGCGCTTGGACAGAATCGGCCGATTCTGATTTACAAATGATGGTTATAGACGCCAAAAAGGGGTTGACCGAAACAGATATTTCCATTTTAAAGAAAATTAAAGCCCCTGTCATTTTGGTTTTAAACAAAATTGATTTAGTTCAAAAAGATGACTTAGTTAAAAAATTGACAGATTTAAATGCCATAGATAATATCAAAACTGTTTTTTGTGTGTCCGCCCAAACAGGCGAAGGCGTTAAAGAATTAAAAGATTATTTATTGGAAAATGCCCCTAACGGCCCATGGATGTTTTCTGATGATGAATTAACCGACTTGCCCGATAAACTTTTTTGTGCCGAAATCACCCGAGAAAAGCTGTTTTTGTATTTAAGGGAAGAATTGCCTTATCAATTGACGGTAGAACCTGTTTTATTTAAGGAACAAAAACAATCCATCCGAATTGAACAAAATATCATTGTTTCCCGTACCGCCCATAAATCCATTATTTTGGGGGCCGGCGGTAAAATGATTAAAAAAATCGGCGAAGCAGCCCGTATGGAAATGACACGCCAATTGGGCAAAAAAGTCAACCTGTTCTTATTTGTAAAGGTTCGCCAAGATTGGGTGGATGATGTCAATCAATACCAACAATGGGGGTTAAATTTTAATGCCTGAACAAAAGTACGCAAATGCAATTGTTCTGGGGTCTAAAAAGCTGGGCGAAAAATCCTTTGTTGTTTCACTTTTTACAAAAGAAAGCGGACGCTATTTGGGTGTATATAAAGGTAAATCTTCCCCACAACCGGCCGATATAGTCAACGCCAGATGGCAAGCCCGCCTAAGCGAACAATTGGGAACCTTTTATTTGGAAAATTTAAAGTCAACCTCAGGTTTTTATATGGATGATTGGCCCAGATTATGTTGTATCCGATGCATTTGCGAATTATTGAACAAAACATTACCGGAACGGCAAATATATTCTAACTTATATGACGAAGTTTTTATTTTAATCAATAACTTAAACAATGAAGATTATGTAAAACATTATATTCTTTTTGAATTAAATTTATTACAAGAATTGGGTTTTGGTTTGGATTTTTCGGATTGCGCCGGCGGTGGCGATAAAAACAACTTGGCTTTCGTGTCCCCCAAAACAGGACGCTCTGTCAGCTATGAAAAAGGCCTGCCTTATCGTGATAAATTGCTTTCTTTACCCAAATTTTTATGGCAAAAATCAGGCGAATCCCCCAACATAATAGATTTAAAAAACGCTTTAAATTTAACAGGTTATTTTTTACAAAAAAATGTTTTAAACGCCTCTTTACCTGATGGAAGAAATTATTTATTGAAAAATAAATAAAATTAGATTATACTGATAAAAAACGGAGAATTAAAATGACAAAAGAAACAGATTTAGCAAAACATATGCATAGTTTAAAAGTTATGGTCAAAACGGCTCAGGACCCCAAACTTTTATGGGAAGAAATGCAAATTTTAGCCCCAAAAGCTTTTAAATTGCAGGAAAAAATAGAGAAATTAATTTCTGAACTAGAAGAAACAGCCACTGAAATCACTGCTGTTCAAATGCTGGCAGAAACCCGTGAAATGATGTGGGATTTAATGACTTTAATGGCCGAACGTGAATTACAGTTAAAAACTTTACCACATCCGACAACCTGTCAACACACACGTCATCATTGTTGTTGTCATCATCATGATGATGAAGAACATCATTGTTGTTGCCATGAAGAAAAGAAAACCAAAAAATGTTGCAATAAAGGAAAGAAAAAATGTCAGAAAAAATAAATGAACTTTCTTTTGAACAAGCTTTGGAAAAATTGGAAAACATCGTTTCGCAATTGGAATCAGGGCAAATAAAATTAGAAGATGCCGTCAAAGTTTACGAAGAAGGAAACCAATTAAAAAAAATTTGCGAAGAAAAATTAAAAAATGCCCAAATGAAGGTTGAAAAATTGCTTTTGGACAAACAAGGTGAGCCAATATCTTCTGAGCCTTTGGACGAATAATAAAAATAAAAGGGGGAAAAATGAGTCTGATGAATGAAAAAGATCGCCTAAAATTTATTGAGGCATTACATCGGCTTTATCCGAATCCCAAATGCGAACTGGATTGGTCAAATCCTTGGGAATTGATGATGGCGATTATTTTGTCCGCCCAATCAACGGATAAAAATGTCAATAAAACAACCCCTGCCCTTTTTAAAGTTGCCAACACCCCAGAAAAAGCATTAAAATTAGGCATTGAAGGCATTACCCCCTTGGTGAAAACCGTCAATTATTTCAACAATAAAACAAAAGCCATTGTCAATTTGGCCAACGAAATTGTCCATAACTATAATGGACAAATACCGACCGATTTTGAAACACTGATAACTTTACCGGGTATTGGCAAAAAAACAGCCAGCGTCTTTTTAAACGTGGCCTATCATAAACCCTATATCGGTGTGGATACGCACGTTTTTCGTTTGGCACACAGATTGAAAATATGCACAGGAAAAACACCACAAGAAGTACAAACAAAATTGGAAAAAATTGTTCCCGAAAAATATAAAACAACTTTTGCTTTGGCGACGGTTTTATTGGGTCGTTATATATGCACCGCCCGAAAACCAAAATGTAATGAATGTCCGTTGTATGATGTATGTCAATCTGATGAAAAGGCTGAAAAATGAAGAAAATATTTTTCCTTTTATGTTTTTTTTGCTTTCCGATTTTAGCCCAAGAAATAGCAGACAATACTTTTAATGAAAACAACCCAAATTTGGTGTATGATAATGAAGCCAAAGTCTATTCCGGTGGTTCTTTCGTCTATATTCAGGGCATTTCGGACAAACCCCAACCCAAAACGTGGATGGATAAAGCAAAAATCCGTTTATTTGGGTCGATGGACATTCCGCAAAGGCCGGATGCCCCTCAACTAAACGCCACCCCATCCTTTGACAACCAACAAAAAGAAATCGGCATACCGGTCAATAGTTTTTTCGGGAAAAGCAAAGAAGTCAAATATATCCCACATACCAGCGATTGGAACTTTATTATTCAATTGATGGACGGACAAAATATATATGTTCAGGAACATTTACAGTTTTTAACAACACAAGATACACCTATTGTACGTTCTTGGCCAATTGATTCCAAGCATTTCTTTTTAATCAGTGCAAAAATCAACGGCCAAAACATTAAACCATTTTTGGAAAAAACAAGTGATTTAACCTCATTAAAACTTCCTTTAACCCCAAAAGGAATACATAAAATAATTTTAGAATATGTTTTATATAACCCAAAAAACTCTCCCGAGATATTATTGCCATTGACAGCATCGGATTGGTCCTTGGTGGTGGATAATATGTCAGGTATTATTTTGGCAAACCAAAATCTATTAGAAAATATAAAGTTTTTATTTGGTCAAAACAAATTGGAAATACCTTCCAACTTTAACATTCAAACAGATGATAAAGGAAATACCTTTTTCCAAAACAACCATATTATACCGGCTTTTGCCCAAATATATTTAAGTGCAAAAAATGTAAATCCCCAAAACGAAGATAATGCATTAAACAACCTTTCACCATTTTCTTTGTTTTTAATCTCTTTTATTATTATGCTTTGTTATTTTTCACTATCGGGCTATGAAATACACGCCAGATCTTTGTTGTATCAATTAAAGCGTTTCAAAAAGCACTCTGAGAATGCCTTTATCAGCTGGCTTTATAGAATGGGCGAAATCGTTATCGGCGTTTTCATTTTGCTAACTTTAACACTTTTGATTTCTCTGTTTTTAAAAATCAACCTCTCTTTCTTTTGGGCTTTATTGTTGATTAGTGCCATTTTAGGTATTATTTTATTGGATATATTTATTTTCTATCCAAAACAAAAAGAGATTTTTAAAATTTATAAAAAACAACAGTAAGGATGTAATATGAAAAAATGGATTATCTTGACTTTATTTCTGGGCCTTTCATCAACTTTGCACGCCACAGAAAATATACCAATCAACAAAATTCAAATACATCGCCAACATACAATCAATCGCCAAGACGAATTACTGGATTTTTTATTGAAAATTCCCTTTGAAAAACGTCAATACATATTTCCGATGCTTTCGGAACAAAAAAATACACCCAAGAAAATAAAAACACATCCGGATATTTTGGTATGGAAAAACAAACGACCAACACGTATCGCCAAAAGATTTCAAAATGATCCTGAATTATTGGAATTTTTACCGGCTCAATTTTATCATTTTTTGGCCCCTGAAATGTGGCCGGAAGAACAGATATCCTCAGAAGAAGCAAATATGAACCAGCTTTTTATGAATTTTATACAAAATCATTCAAATGAAACAGAATTGGCAAAACCAAATGAATTGATAGAATTAAAAAGCGGATTAAAAATTATCTATAATCATTTAAGAAAAGATCAAAAAGAACAGTTAAAAACAAAACAAAATCTGAATTTAAGCCAACTGCTTTCGTTTAATTCCCCTCAAATGGAACTTGAAATAAGAGAGCTCGGCTATTCTTCCGTTCGTGATTTTGCCCAAAAAGTTGATAAAACAGCCCAGATCTATCGCCACTATCTGCGGGGACAAAACGTTCCCCCATCTGAGGAACAGATTTTGGTAAAAAGCTATATGTCTTTATTGCCCTTTGTTTTTAAAGAGGCTGGTTTTGAATCTTTATTGGATACAAAGCTTTATTCAGATTGACAAAAACATTTTTTTTGGTTATACTTATCAAACAAAAAAAAGGAGTTCTTTATGGTTTGGACAGAAGATAAAATAAAAAAATTAAAAAAGATGTGGCAAGCAGGTAAACCCACAGCTGAAATTGCGAAAAATTTGGGCATGTCAAAAAATTCCATTATCGGCAAAGTGCATCGTTTAAATTTAAAAGAACGCCCTTCTCCGATTAAAAAGGACACAAAAAAAACCATAACCACACCCAAAAAAGTCATTGAAAGGGTTCAATTGATGGATTTGAAATTGAATACCTGTCGCTGGCCAATTGGCGATCCAAAAGATGAAGATTTTTGTTTTTGTGGCAAACAAACTTTAACAGGTAAGCCTTATTGTCAACAACATTGTCAGGAAGCTTATTTAAATATGGCCCCTGAACCTATTAAAGAGAAAAAATAACATGACCACATCCGGCCAAACCCTTTGTTTAGTTGATGGTTCCGGATATATTTTTCGGGCCTTTTATGCCCTGCCCCCGATGAACAGGCAAGACGGAACACCCACCAATGCGGTGTATGGTTTTACGTCTATGATGATAAACCTGATACATGAAAACAAGGGCAATCAGATTTTAGTTGTTTTTGATGCGAAACGTAAAAATTTCAGGAATGACATTTATCCCGAATATAAAGCCAACAGATTGGAAACACCCCCTGAGCTGATTCCTCAATTTCCTTTAATTCGTCAAGCTTGCGATGCCTTAAACATTGATCGGATTGAAATGGAAGGTTATGAGGCCGATGATTTAATTGCAACTTATACCCGAATTGCCAAAGCGCAAGGCAAAAATGTGCGCATTATTTCGGCCGATAAAGATTTAATGCAACTGATGCAAAGGGGGGTTGTCTTACATGACCCGATGAAGAAAAGGGATTTAACAGAACAGGACGTTATTAAAAAATTCGGTGTCCGCCCTTCAAAAGTAACAGAAGTGCAATCTTTAATGGGTGATTCAACGGATAATATCCCCGGTGCCAGTGGTATCGGCCCCAAAACAGCCGCCGATTTAATTCAAAAATTCGGGGATATTGAAAAACTTTATAAACGCTTAGACGAAATCAAATCAAAAAAACAACGTGAAAAATTGACCCAAGACAAAGAAAACGTCTTTATTTCAAAGCAATTGGTTACATTAGATGCCCATGCGCCCGTTGATCCGGACCTTTCTGTTTTCCCCCAAAAAGAATTGGATAGTGAAAAAATTTTGAAATTTTTAAAAGAAAACAATTTTCAAAGTCTGATAAAAAAATTGAATATTGATGTTTTTTCAATTGCGCAAAAACAACCTTTACCCGAAATTTCCAACATTTCCATAAAGGAATTAAATTCAAATAAGGATTTTGAAGAACTTACGCATCTGGCCCAAAAAGAAAAGCTTTTAGCCTTTGATATAAAAACGGATGACAAGGAATCCTTTATAACGGATATCTTTTTTGCCCCCAATACAGACAATCTTTATCATCTGACATTAAAACAAGCTCAATCTTTGGATTTGTTTTCTTTTGCCCCAAATGAAATTGATTCACGAACAAAGGAAAGTTTAAATAATATATTCAATCTGGACATCACCTTTTTGGGCTATGACATCAAAAAAAGTTTGCATCTGTTGGATAAAATCAATATCAATTTACCCAAAAATTTCCACGACATTCTTTTAATGGAATATGATTCAGAAGGAACAAAACGCAAAAAAATAACTCAATTGACAAGCCATTATCTGAATTTAAATGATGTTTCGGACAAACATTTTGCCATTTTTGCCCATCCGTTATTCAAAATCATAAAAGACAAGCTTGAAAAACAGGATATATACTCCATTTATCAAGATGTTGATTTGCCCTTAATTCCTTGGTTATTCCAAATGGAAAAAACCGGCATTTTAACCGACAAAGCTCAGCTGATTTTATTGGAAAAAACTTTTACGGAAAAGTTACAAAATCTATCCCAACAAATCCATACTATAACCGGCGAAGATTTTAATGTCAATTCACCGGCTCAATTGGGGGTAATTTTGTTTGAAGAACGTGGGTTGACCGGTGGCAAAAAAGGCCCATCGGGGCATTGGATAACCGATGTCAAAGTTTTGGAAAAATTATTGGAAGAAACAGATGACGAATTGATTCGTTTGATCTTGGAATATCGCAGTTTAAACAAATTAAAAACCACCTATATTGATGATTTAATTGAACGCAACAAAATTGACAAAAGAATTCATACGACCTATTCTTTAAATAATACAAACACGGGTCGTTTGGCTTCTTCAAATCCGAATTTGCAAAACATTCCCATTCGTTCGGAAGAAGGAAAATATATCCGACAAGCCTTTATATCACGCCCAGGGTATGCCTTAATTTCGGCCGACTATTCACAAATTGAACTGCGTTTAATGGCTGATTATGCCAATGTTAAAAAATTAAAAGATGCTTTTATCAATGGTGATGATATTCACGCCCAAACGGCCAGCCAAATTTTAAATATTCCATTAAACCAAGTAACCCCTGATCAACGCCGTCAGGCAAAAGCCGTGAACTTCGGCATTATCTATGGGATTTCCGGTTTCGGTTTAGCCCGCAATTTAGGTATCAGCAAAGCCCAAGCAAAACAATATATTGATGCCTATTTTGCACAATATCCCGAAATTAAAACATATATGGATGAAACAATTCAATTTGCCCAAAAGAACGGATTTGTTAAAACGCCCATTGGTCGGCGTATTTATATTGATGGCTTTAATATCCCCGCCATGCGTCAATTCGCCAATCGTTCGGCCATCAATGCCCCCATTCAAGGTGGTGCAGCCGACATTATCAAGATGGCCATGATTCGTGTTTTCAAAGTACTGGATAAATCCCAATTGGATATCAAACCACTTTTACAGGTTCATGATGAATTGATTTTTGAAGTTGCCGAAAAAGACATAGAAAAGGCAAAATCAATTATCAAAGAAAACATGGAAAAAGTTGTTCAATTATCCATTCCTTTGGTGGCCGAAGTTGGTGTCGCAAACAACTGGCGTGATGCCCATTAAGTGGATATTTGCATTACGTTTTTATGATTTTTTTTGGCGTATTGAATGGCCTGATATGCACCGCCGATTTTGTATCGGGTATAAGATATTATGTAATCGCTATTTTTTATCACCCATTGATTGCGTTTGATAATACAGGCCCGTTTGGGGGCTGATTCAATTTCCAAAGGCATCAAAAAATCCGTAAATTGACATTTTAGGTATTGCAATTCATTTGGATAACAAAGGACCGCTATCACTTGAATTTCAGGATAAATTGTTTTTAAATCACGGGCAATTTTTGAACACAGAATATCAAATTCCCCATGATTTCCGACATAAAAAACATCCACCCCCTGATGAATTAAATCAATCATTGCTTTTTGTAATTTTGGAATAATTTCATCTGATTTTCCGCACAAATCTCTATGTCCGAAAAAAGCACATTTTTTGCCCATCATCCACCCCTTTTTTTTGTTCTATTTAACATTTCGCCCACCTTATTCAGGTGGGTGGATGTTAGTACCTATTAGTCACAAGAGAAATAGTCCTGCCTTATTGGGGTGGATACCTTATTCGGCAGGCATCCACCCATGAACTAATACACTCTTTCGGCGTATCCCATGGCGGATGCCGACAGAATTTATTTCTGCCCTTGCAACTAATCGGAGTACTAAATCCTAGCTTGAGGGGCATTGCACCCAAGCAAATACATTATAAAACAAAATCTTTTAAAAGGCAATTAAAAAAATTAAATCTAAAACCTTATAGCAAAAAACCGCCCTTTCGGACGGCTTAAAAAAATGGTGAGGGGTATCTTGCCGAACGCGAGCTAAATAAGTTGACATAGATTTATACATCATATATAATACATGAAAAAGGATAAAAATGGCTCTAAAAAATAAATTTATAACTTTTTATCACATCGCAACAGATACAAACGATTTTAAATCATTCTTTCGCGAAGGAGCCAAAACGACCTTATCTAATGCTGATGCCAAAGGATTTTATGTGTGGTCAAATAAGACTTTGGCTAAAAACCATATCCATTTGTTAAATTCCGGATTTTTAAATAAATCTTTATCCCAACGTGAAGCATTGATTCTGGGAATCAGTGTTCCGAAAGAATCTCTGAAATATCCTATATGGCAGATAGATGTGGAATATGCCATGGGATTATTTGAGTTATTCGATCAATATGATAATTTTATCAATCAAAATTTAAAAAATTTGAATATTACCTTGCACAATAATGAATTATTTTTGAAAAAAATATGTGAAATTTCATGTCAAAAAGAAGAAGACAAAACGATTTTTCAGTTTAAGGGGAAAACATCTTTTAATTCAGATTTTCCTCTTGTACTTACCCATTATAAAAAGTATAGTCCTATTCATCCAGCATCAGAAGCTGTTTTATGGCAAACTCTTGTAGATGTATTATGCAATACCAACCCTCAATTTAAAGAGGATTATTCTCAATTAATGCAAACAACTTATCAAAAGGGAAATGCCTTTAAATATACTGGAAAAAAACCTTTAACCATCACATCAGCAACACATGTTTTAGTGGATGAAAAGGATCATTTAAAGCAAACTGTTTTATGGGATAAAGAAAAAGGGAGCCAACAAGTTTGTCCTTTTTTGAAATTAAAAAATCTACAGCGGTAAATTACCTATAAAAGTAGCTTAAAAATTCGAATGTAGGATGGGCCGTCTAAACAGCATCAAAAAACATAAAATATAATAAAATCAAGTACTTTCGTGATTGTGAGTTCGATTGTTGATGAAAATAGGCGCTTTTTGTGTTGAGTCCAATCGAACCGGCTTAAACGCTTGTAAATAAACTGCGCAAAATAAAAAGTGTCCAGTGGACAATTTTTATGCGTAAAGCAATGAAACACAATGAATTCAAGTGGTAACGCAGAATGAATTGATGTTGGAATTGAACAAGTCGCCTTTTCAGACGACTTGTTCAAAATGGTGAGCGCGGAGGGACTCCAACCGATAAAATAATCGTTTATTTTCAATATGTTATTTGAAATATTTACACCATTTTGCATCGCACTCGCATCACAGTTTTTATATATTAAGAAAAATATGAAAAAAAGTGCTTGATTTTATCGTTGGTTTATGTTAAATATAGTTGTTTGAGGTCAAATATCAAAGAAAGGAAAATATATGAAAGTTATACAATATTTCAAAGAAGGTAAGACAATATTTGAACGAGATGAAACAGGGAAAGTATTATCCACTGTGGAGCAGAGATTTGATGAAAAAACAGGAAAAGGTATTCAGTCTTTTAAAGATGCGAATGGTAAAGTAACAAGTACAGAGGAATGGATCTTTGATGAAAAAGGAAATAATACTGCTGTAATCATAAAGGATGCAGATGGTAAAGTAGTAGGTACTGATGAATATATCCTTAATGAAGATGGAACTGCAAATGAAGACCCAAGTGTTAGACTAATTAATCATAAAGATGCTAATGGTAAACTACTAGGAGATACTGAATTCAAGAAGGATGAAAATGGCAATATAACATCAATCTTTGAAGACACGTTTGATGAAAATGGAAACGCTATAAAAACAATTATAAAGGATGGGATTGGTAGAACAGTAAAAAGTATTGAATTAGGGTATGACGAAAAGGGATATATTATTAGTGAAATTCACAAAGATAATGCAGGAAAAGTAATGGAGATTAAAGAACATTCTGCATTTGATACAATGGGGCGTCCAGGACGGACTTTAGTGAAAGATGCAGAAGGTAAGGTTACAGTCTATGAGGATGATTCTGATGGAAAAGTTGTAGTAAAGACAGGACTTAAATCTCTCCTTTCTGCGGCGGCTAATAAAACACCACGTCTTTTGAAACAAAGGTCTGGTTCTGAACGTTAATAAGAATTTATATCTTTTAATAACCTCACTTTTTGTGAGGTTATTTTTTATTTATTGTAAAATATAACTAAAATGACTTACGAGGTAGAATGTGCATCACAGTTGCATCACACTTTGCATCACAGGGCTTTAGGGTATAGATTTTGCATGCAATCTAATTTTATAAGTGCATGGAATTAAAGGGCTTTTTGGAAGATGGGGCGTAACCAAGCTCGCATACCAAGCATAAGAAAAGTCCTTGAAAAACAAGGACTTATAAGTGGTGAGCGCGGAGGGATTCGAACCCTCGGCCACCTGATTAAAAGTCAGGTGCTCTACCAGCTGAGCTACGCACTCAATAGCAAGTATTATACGATATGTATTTTAGAATGTCAATCATTTTTTTATATTTTTTTTATTTTTCTTTAATTTCTTCAAAAACAACTACACTCCAAGCCGGAATCTTGGCTTTTTTATCGCTTATTTCAATCGGTTCTAATGTGCTGTTCAATGCCAACTCCCAATGAAATCCCTTTTTATTTTTGGGTAATTGCCATTCAATATCCGCCTGATACGCGTTAAAAACAAAGAATAAATCACCCGTTTTTTGGCGAATACGATAAGAAAGACTCTTGACATAAAATGCCCAATCTTCGCCTTGCATTTCCTGACCATTCGGCTTAAACCATTCCAATTTTTCAGATTTAAAAAAATCATAATAGGACATAATCGGATGTGAACGGCGAAACACCATCAATTGACGGGTAAAATCCAACATACTTTGACCGGCCGAAGAAATATTTTTCCAATCAATCCAAGATAGCTTATTATCCTGAGCATATAAATTGTTGTTTCCTTGATGCGATTGCATTATTTCATCACCCGCACAAAGCATAGGTGTCCCAAAAGACAACAATAAAGATGCCATCATGGAACGGGCGCGCCTATCACGATTCAATAAAATCTCGGGATTATCTGTTTGACCTTCCAGACCACTGTTCCACGAATAATTTGCATCTGTACCATCACGATTTTCTTCTTTATTTTGTTCGTTATGCTTATTATTATAACTGACCAAATCCGCCAAAGAAAAACCATCATGCGCTGTAATAAAATTGATTGATTCCCATGGTTTGCGACCGTTTTGTTGATATAAATCAGCCGACCCTGTCATACGTTGGGCAAAATCACCGGCCATACCTTCATCCCCACGCCAAAAACGACGCACCGTATCACGAAATTTATCATTCCATTCGGCCCAACCGGGTCTGAACTTACCAACCTGATATCCGCCATTACCTAAATCCCAAGGTTCAGCAATCAACTTTAGACGTTGCAAAACGGGATCTTGTTGAACAACACCCAAAAAATCACTATTACGTGTAAATGTATTTTCATCATCACGGGCCAAAGTGGTTGCCAAATCAAAACGAAAGCCGTCTATTTGCATATTTTCCGCCCAATAACGAAGCGAATCCATTACCAATTGTAAAACCCTTGGATGACCCAAATTGAAACTGGCGCCACAACCGGTGGTATCTTCATAATAACGATTATTTTGAGGATTTAACCTGTAATAAACGGCGTTATCAATTCCACGATAACAAAGTGTCGGCCCCAATTGATTTCCTTCGGCGGTATGATTAAACACAACATCCAAAATAACCTCTATCCCCGCTTCGTGCAAAGTATATACGGCTTTTTTTAATTCAGACGTACTACCGTTAAACATATAAGGAGTATATGGACACATAAATAAAACAGGGTCATATCCCCAATAATTTGTTAATCCTTTTGGGGCCAAATGCCCTGGTGTCATAAAAGTTGCAATAGGCAGCAATTCAACCGCAGAAATACGCAGAGATTTCAAATAATCAATCACCTTTTGTTGGGACAGACCCTTAAAAGTTCCACGAAAAGCTTTGTCCACATCTGGATTTAAGGCCGTAAAACCTTTAACATGCATTTCATAAATAACCTCTTCATCCCAATTATGTTTGGGTTTTTGAGAATTATTCCATTGAAAGTAATTATCATCCACAACGACACATTTGGGAACATAATTGGCATCATCTATTTTTGAAAATGATAAATCTGATTTTGGCGATTTCAAATTATACCCCAATTGAGAATTGTGCGCTTTAATGGGACCTGTCAATTTTTTGGCATACGGATCCAGCAAAAGCTTGTTCGGGTTAAACCGAAATCCCTTTTCGGGTTCATAAGGACCATAAACACGATAGGCATACCTTTGCCCCCAGCGCAATCCTTTTATATAACCATGCCAAACCTCATCCGTATAACGGGGCAAATCGATTCGTTTTTCGTTTTTACCGTCCGCATCAAATAAGCATAGCTGAACACGGGTCGCATTTTTTGAAAACAGCGCAAAATTCACACCATTTCCATCAAAATTTGCCCCCAAAGGATACGGCAAGCCCGGTAAAATTTCTAAATTCATCTTATCTCCCAAAACTAAATATAATCAATTTTAAAAATTTTGCAAAGAAAATCTTTTACAAAAGTATTTTATTTGGGAAAATTTTATCAATCTGTCCCCTAATTGTATGCTGTTCTTTTTTATTTAATACAACCAATGGAACAATTCTTTGATAAATAAGCTCTTTAAATCTTAAAAATAACTTATTCTTTTTGTTAATTTTTTTACCAGCTTCCGTTCGTAAATTATAGATCCAACATAATTGCCACAAAGATAATGTTAATAAATCACATCCCTTAACATCTGATAATATAGCTGCTCTCTTATCTTGAACAGCTTTTATAATTTCATCGTCAATAACTAATTTTGAAACTTTATTATGATTATTTCCCCAAATGTGTTCTATAAAAATATCAAAATGTTCTATCTCGTACTGAATATTTGCTAACATATCTGAATCTCGAACATAATCTAACACAGGTTGAGCAACTTTCGGATCCCTAGATGATGGCATTTTATTATGATATAGAGTTGATTGCATCTCTACTTTCATATTAGGAAAATTCTTTTTAATTAAATCGGCCCCTATTTTTCCATGGTCAATATTTTTTAAACGAGCTCCGTTTTTAAATTCATAACACCTGCCCCAATCATGTAAAAGCACTGCATTCAAAATTTGTTTTTGCAATTTTAGAGGTAATTTAGGCTTAGTTTCACAAATTAAATGTTCTGCCATTTTTACGACATCAAACGTGTGAATCAACTTATGGATATCAAAGTTTAACTCATCTTTTGATTGATAATTACAAATTTGATTCACATAATCTTGAACCAAAAAACGCGTTACTTTATCATTCAAATCAATTTTCATTTTCTATCCTTTACTTGAAAACACACCATTGAAAGCGGTGGTAAAACAACCTTTATTTGATACGGTTTAAAATCCCAACCTGGTTCTAAAGTATGAATTTCATCCAAATTATGCACACCACTGCCCCCGTATATCTCAGAATCAGTATTTAAAACCTCATGATAAACACCCGACTGATTCACACCGATTTTATAATCATATCTGGGTACCGGGGTCAAATTCATGGCTACAATTAAAGTATTTCCTTTTTTATCTTTACGCATAAAAGTCAAACACGAATTTTCCGTATCCGATCCATTTATCCATTCAAAACCGCCCTCTTCTTCATCCATCTGGTACAGTTCCGTGTGAGTAGTATAAAATCGATTTAAATCTTTAACCAATTTTTGAACACCACTGTGAACCGGATATTGCAATAAATCCCATTGTAATTGAGAGGCATAATTCCATTCTTTGGTTGATCCCCACTCTTGGCCCATAAACAATAACTTTTTACCCGGGTGCATGAACATATAGCCGTAATAAGCCCTTAAATTGGCAAATTTTTGCCATTCATCGCCTGGCATTCGCCCCAATATTGTGCCTTTACCATGAACAACTTCATCATGAGAAAGAGGCAGAACAAAGTTTTCCGTAAATGCATACAAAAAGCTGAAAGTCAATTCATTTTGATGATATTTTCGGTATAATGGATTTTGGGACATATAATTTAACGTATCATGCATCCAGCCCATATTCCATTTATAGCCAAACCCAAGTCCGCCCATATAAACAGGACGGGAAACCATTGGCCAGGCCGTTGATTCTTCGGCAATTGTTATTGCGCCGGAATTTTCACCATAGACCAATTCATTCAAACGTCTGAAAAAAGTGATAGCTTCTAAATTTTCATGACCGCCATATTGATTGGGAACCCATTCACCGGGTTTGCGTGAATAATCCAAATAAAGCATACTGGCCACAGCATCTACCCGCAATCCATCCACATGATAAACACGCAACCAGAATAAAGCATTTGCCAATAAAAAGTTAGAAACTTCATTACGCCCGTAATTATAAATTTTTGTTCCCCAATCTTTATGCTCTCCTTTACGGGGATCTTCATGTTCATACAGGGCTGTTCCATCAAAATTGATTAAACCAAAAGCATCTTTTGGAAAATGCCCAGGCACCCAATCTATAATAACACCGATACCGGCTTGATGCAAACAATCTATCAGATATTTAAAATCCCCCGGTGTTCCATAGCGGGAACTGGGCGCATACATGCCAACAACTTGATACCCCCAACTGCCATCAAAGGGAAATTCAGAAACAGGCAAAAATTCCACATGAGTATATCCCATTTCTTTGACATAGCGTGGCAATTCTTCGGCCATTTCCAAATAGGTCATAAAGCGATTATTTTCTTTGCGCTTCCACGACCCTAAATGAACCTCATAAATGCTTATCGGTTTATCACGGGACTGGGAATTTTCCATCCGCTTTTTCATCCAAACATCATCATGCCATTGATAAGTATTGTTATTATAAACCAAACTGCCTGTTTTGGGACGCATTTCAGACACAAAGGCAAACGGATCGGCTTTTAAGGGCAATAAACGACCATCTTTATCCAACAGTTCATATTTATAAATATCCCATTCCTTTAAAGCCGGAATAAAAATTTCCCAAATACCGCTGCTGCCTCTGGGACGCATTAAATGACGCCGTCCATCCCAATCATTAAAATTACCAACCACGCTGACACGACTGGCATTAGGCGCCCAAACAGCAAAACAAACACCTTCAACCCCCTGATGGGTTATTAAATGAGCCCCCAGCTTATCATATATTTGCCAATGTGTGCCTTCGGAATATAAATACAAATCTAAATCAGATAAAACCGGCAAGAAACGATAAGCATCCTCTGTTTCATAAACCCTGTCATCATATAATTTTATTTGGAGCCGATAATCAAAAAAATCATCCTGTTCAAAATCCAATTGAAAAACACCCTGCCCTACACGATGCATCAACCCCAGATTTTTGCCATTTTTATCCAAAACAAAAACTTCTTTTGCCTGTGGTTGAACCGTACGAATAACAATTCCTTGCCCCAAACTGCCCTTATGCATACCTAAAACAGCAAAAGGATCACCTTTTAACAAACCTTTTTCCAAAACAACAATTTCATTTGAAGACAAACAGGTCATTTTTCCCCCAGTTTTTTTTATTCAGATTTAGCATATGTTTTATAAAAAATCAAGCAAAATAAAAAGTTCTTGCTTTTTAAATGATTTTTGTTTAAGATAGTTTAAAAGTGAAAGGATACAAAGATGATTTCTTTTTTTAATAAACTCGGAAACAGTTGGGCCGCTAAAATTATTTGTGCTGCTTTGGCTTTAAGTATGATGGCCTTTTGGGGATTGGGTGGATTATCGGATGGCTTTTCGGCTGATAACAAGGCCATTAGCGTTGATTCAACGATTATCACTGTCAATCACCTGAATCAGGCTTTGGACAGGGAACGGGCAAAAATTTCGGGTTTAACAGGACAGAATCTAACCGTAAAAAAAGCCATTGAAATCGGTTTACTGGATAAAACCGTCCAGCAATTGGTTGCTGAACAAGTTTCACAAAAAATATCGGATAAAATCGGTTTAACGGCATCTGATGAAGCTGTTCGCAAATATGTGGAACGTCATCCCGCCTTTCAAGATGCCCAAGGTAATTTTGACGCAAATCTCTTTTACACCTATTTGGGCCAGTTAAGAATGAATCAAGCCGAATTATCCGAAGAATTGAAAAAAGAATTGGCAAATAAGCATTTATCAATTGCTTTATCAAAGGTGGCCACACAAAATAAAACAATTATTGAAAACATCGCAAATATTCAAAAAGAAAAGCGTGAAATATCTGCCTTGTTAATAAAAGAAAGCGATATTTCTGTCGGTCAACCCGATAATACAACATTAAAAGATTATTACGAAGCGTATCAGGAAGAATTTACCGCCCCTGAATACCGTCAAATTCAACTGTTATACATTACACCGTCTGATTTCAAAGGCGAAAAAGAAACAGCCTATGACAGAATGTACCAAGCTGTTCAGGATTTGGAAGATGCTTTGGGAAGTGGCGCACCATTAAAGGAATCAGCCGAAAAATTAGGTTTGCCAAAACCAACTTTGCTTATAACAGATTTTTCGGGATTGAACCAAAACGGAAAATTGGCCGATAAAACTTTGGATAAAAATCCTTTATTGCAAGAGGTCTTTACCCTTTCATCCGGTGAATCAACCAGCATTGCCGATTATGGCAACGGCTTTTTGGTGGCCGAAGTGGATAAAGTTATTCCCGCAGCCTTAAAACCTTTTGAAAATGTAAAAAAGGATGTTATCGCCCTTTGGAAAGCCGAAGAACAAAAAGCAAAATTGCCACAAACGATTCAACAAACACTTACAACCTTGACCGAAAAAGGTAATTGGTCCAAGTACAAGCCTTTTAAGGAAGTTGTAGAACTGACAAAAGCAAAACAAATTCCTGTGGAATTATTATCTGCCATTTTTGATCAATCTGTCGGTATGAAAAATGCCAAATCTTACCCGACAAATGGTGGCTCATGGATTATTGTTGTCAATAAAGTCATTCCCAACTCAGAAAAAATTTCAACATCTGAAAAAATGGATGCTTTGGCTGTTTATACCCAAGACTTATTATCAGCAACACAACAATCATACGCAAAAGATTTTGATGTAAAAGTGAACGAAAAAACAATACAAAAATTCTTTTCTGCCTATATGACAGAAGAATAAAACAAAAAAAGGGGGGGGGAGAAATGATAAAAAAAACAAATATCGCCAAAGTATTTTCTTTGACTGTCTTTTGCGGGATGTTGACTTATGTCAATCCCGTTTTATCACAAGAACTTGATTCAACGCAAGAAAACACGGCAACAGAAGTTGAGGCTGATTCAGAAACCGAGATTGATTTACAATCCCAAACGGTCGTTCAAACAGAAATTTCTGAACCAAATTCAGTTGAAGATAACCACGAAGAAATATCTTTGGATTCACAAACAAGCGAGTCTGAAACAAACACAGACGAAGGAAATGATATATCAGAAACCACCGAACAAAATGATTTATTACCTGCGGATAATGAAATACCATCTCAATCAGATGAAACGATTTTAAATTATACTTGGGCCGATTTTGTCACCCAAAAGGATTGCCGTGAATTTATCAGTAATTTAAATAAAAATTCCGACTTCAAAGATTTAACACAACTTTTAAAACCTTATTGTAATACCAATGAAATGTCGGCCTGGGACAAATGGCTTTATACTTTCAGACAAGAAAAAAAGGAATTACTTGTTTCACAAACACTTATGGAAAAATCGCCCATAAAGTATATCAAAGTTATTCCCTACTTTTTCTTTGATATTCAAAACACGAATTCATCAGGAAGTACCCCAAAGGATATTTTAAATCAAATTCAACAGGCAATCATAGACCATCAAATACAAAATGCCATGACTTTGACTTTAAAGCTACCCGAAAATTGGCAACAAAAACTTAAAAAAACAACCGACTTTGGTGAAACAATTATCAAAATCAAAGATGGATTAAACGAACTTAACGCTGAACAGGGGGTGCAAAATGATTAAACTATTCCTTTTATCCGCCATCTTATTCTTTTTGGGTTTTCAAATCACAAATTCCGATACAATGATGGAAATTCAATTTGAAAATTATCGTCTTTACGGTTCAATTTTCACTTTTGCCGGCTTAATTTTTGCCGTCTTGTGGTGTTGGCATTTACTGTTTTTACCTTTTCGTTTATTTGGTTTTTTGAAAAAACATCATCTTAAAATTAAAGAACAAAAAAGGCATGATTTAATTTTAACGGTATTATTGACCCTTACCAACCAAGAAATGGAAGCTGTCCCTGAATTATTGGAAAAAGCCGAAAAACTTTTTGGTCAGGAAAGTTATATTTATTGGACAATCCGTTGTTTGTTGTTGCCGGATGAAGATTCCTATCACCAATTGATGCAATTTCCCCAAACAACATTGGGTGGCATTCGTGGTTTATTCCGCACAGCCAATAATGATGGGGATTTACAACAAATGCGTCTTTTGTTGGACGGATTGCCCGATAAAAAGAAAAAAACACCTTGGGCATTACAGGCAAACTTTCAATTGTCCTGTCAGGAAAACAATTGGGAAGAAGCACTTGTCTATTTAAAGAAAATGAAACCGATTTTAAGCACAGAAGATTATAATCGCCGAAGAGCAACTTGTTTATTTTTATGCGATGATGTGAAAAGCGCCTATAAAACCGATCCGTTAAATCCGGCCATTGCCATTGCCTATGCCAAACAAAACCCACAAAAAGCCGGCAAGATATTCCAAAAAATATGGCAAAAAAATCCTTGTTGGCCCGTTTATGAAGCTTATAAAGAATTATTGGTATCTTTGGATGGTAAAAAACGCTTTTCAGCCATTAAAAATTTGGTATCAGAAAATCCTTATGAACGCCTTTCTTTGTTGGCATTGGCCGATATATCATTGAATAATCAAGAACCGATTCAGGCAAAAAAATATCTGGATGAATTTTTGCAAAGCTATGCTTTGACAAAACAGGTGGCTTTGATGCAGGCCCGTGTGGAACGAGATGCGTGGAATCATGAAGATAAAGCCCGTGAATGGGAGGATAAAGCCGTTGAAACGGAAGAAGACGAAAACGCTTGGGCATGCGAAACATGCGGTTATAAATCCCCCTCTTGGCACGGATTATGCCCCATGTGCCATACATTTAACGGATTGAAATAAAAAAAAGCGGGTAAATCCCCGCTTTTTCTTTTGTAATATCCCTCTATTCTTCACGGGCCATTTCGGTTTTGGGTGTAATTCCCAAAGTCATTAAGCCGTTTTTCAAAACCTGCTGTACAGCCAAGACCAAAGCCAAGTTTTTGCGTGTTTTGGACATATCATTTGCATCCACAAAACGATGACCACTTTTGGCACCCAAAGTCCATACACTGTGAAACAAACCGGCAATATCGTATAAATAACCAGCCAACAAATGCGGTGCTTTATTTTGGGCGGAAACTTCCACAATTCGTGTTAAACCCAACATTTTTTGAATCAATTCACGTTCTGTTTCATTGGCATCTTGATATAAATTTTTATCCAAGTCTGCTTCTTCAACTTTACGGCCAAAAGTTTTTTCATAGGTATTCAAGACCGAATAAGTCCGTGCCGAAGCATATTGAATATAGAAAACAGGATTGTCTTTGGATTGCTCTTTTGTTTTGGCCAAATCAAAGCTCATCTGACTGTCAGCCGATTTTGTCAACATAAACAAACGGAAAGCATCAGCATCAATTTCATCCAAAATATCATCCACCAAGACAAAGTTCCCGGCCCGTTTGGACATACGGAAAGGTTTACCGTCTTTTTGCAAACTGACCACCTGACATAAAGCAATATCCAAGGTTGCTTTGTCGTCTGTCAGGGCTTTGACAGAAGCCTTTAAACGTTTCACATAACCGCCATGGTCAGCCCCAAAGATATCCACCATTTGGGTAAATCCACGGTTAAATTTATCCACGTGATAAGCAATATCAGATGTGAAATATGTTTTGGAACCATCGGCACGCAAAATCACACGATCACCATCATCACCAAATTCGGATGATTTAAATAAAGTCTGTTCAACAGGGGCCCAATCTTCTGTTTCTTCGCCTTTGGGTTTAGGTAATACGCCTTTATATAACAGATTCATATCAAACATTTTTTGAACTGTTTTATCCACAGCACCTTGTTCTACCAAAGCTTTTTCGGAAGAAAAGACATCAAATTTAATGCCCAACTTGGCAGCATCCGATTGAATCAGTTTTAACATTTGTTCAATGGATTTTGTTTTAAAATATTCTAACCAATCATTTGTATCCAACCATTTATCGCCGTCGGTATCTTTGATACTTTGCGCCACTGGAATTACATAATCGCCGGGGTAACGGCCTTCGGGAATTTTTTCACCCTGATGACGACCAAATAATTCTTCATAGCGCCAATACACGGATTCAGCCAAAACATCCACTTGTTTACCAAAATCATTGACATAGTATTCTTTTGAAACATCATAGCCGATTTTGGACAACAAACGTGCCACGGCATCACCAAAAATAGCCGCACGACTATGTCCCACATGTAAAGGCCCCGTCGGATTAGCCGATAAAAATTCCACATTTATCTTTTGCCCGCCACCAATATCGGAAGAACCGAAAGCATCCTTTTGAACAAAAATTTCGGCAAAAGCTTCATCCCAAATCTTGGATGTCAAACGCATATTGATAAAACCCGGACCGGCAATTTCAACCGTTTCAAAACAATCAAGTTCTTTCAACTTTTCAACCAATTGAGTGGCCAAAGCCCGTGGATTTTGACGCAAATGTTTGGAAAGCAACATCGCCACATTGGTGGCAAAATCACCAAATGATTTATTGGCCGGTTTTTCCAAGGTCATGTGATTTTGCAACAATTGACGTGCATCCGAATCCAAAGAAAAGACATCTTGGGCTAAATCGGAAATTTTATCCTTTAAAAACTGGCTTAAAATCATTTTGTTTTCTCCTTTTAAAATTTAGATAAAATTATATCAAAAAAAGCAACCTTTGTCAATGAAAGTTTATTTTGTCAAAACAGCCACAATTTCCACATGATTGGTATAGGTAAATTGATCAACCGGTGTAATCGTTCCCAATTTCCAACCAGCGTTTAATAAAATTTTAATATCACGGGCAGCCGTTTTGGGATTACAGGACACCATTACAATTCTGCCTTTTTCCAATTCGGCCAATTGTTGACATTGCGCCATAGCCCCTGCCCTGGGTGGATCCAAAACAATCAAATCAACATCAGATAATTCCTCTGGCAACAATGGTCGGCGAAACAAATCACGGACCTCTCCATTTTCACCCAAACGGGCAATAGCCTGAGGAACACTATCATATCCCATGGTTGAAATACCCTTTTCAATTAAAGGTCGTGTAAATGTTCCCGAACCACAAAATAAATCAACTGCTCTTTTGGAATTATTCGCATTTTCCAAAACCAAATCCACCAAAACTTTTTCCCCTTCTTTGGATGGTTGGGCAAAATTATCGGCACTGCCCCCATAGATGCCTTTTTCAAAAATAGGTGTATCGTTATAAACAACACGGGCCACTTCATCATATTGGTTTAAGGATGTCAATAACTCCAACTTATTTAAATCAGGCAAACCCGATTTATCACGAATGTGAATATCCAACCCCATATCGGTTGAAGCAATAAATAAATCACCCGAAGTATTTAATTGTTTTATTATTTTTCTTAAATTCGGCAAAAAGTCATTGATTTTATCCAACAACAAAGGACAAGATTCAATTTCAACAATCTGATGACTTTTAACGGCATTAAAGCCCAAATGACCACGAACAAATGAAAAAGAGGCCCTGCGACGTGTACCTGTCGGAATCAAAATTAAAGGCTTTAAATCAATATCAATTCCCGCATCACGAAAACAAAAACGCACAAAGTTTTCTTTTTTGGTAACATAATCTTTTTGGGGCAAATCCTGCCACACACATCCACCACAACGATTAAAATAAGGACAAACTTTTTCTAACATATTCTTATTATACACAATTTCATCTTAAAAGTCAAAAATCCGATTATTCAATCATCTGATGGGGTGTTTCGGCCAGTTTGGAATCATTGGAAGTTTCTAAATAATTTTCCACACCACGCAAGCGACGATTGACCGCACGGGTGCGTGTTTCGGCTTCATCCAAAGTTTTGGATGTTTGTTCCAAATGTTTTTTCACTTTTTCCACCCAAAGGGCGTATTTTTCAAATTCAGTTTTTACTTCATTTAAAACCTGCCACACTTCACCCGAACGCTTTTGAATGGCCAAAGTTCTGAATCCCATTTGCAGGCTGTTTAAAAACGCGCCCAAAGTGCTGGGCCCTGCAATACAGATTCTGTTTTTGTTTTGAACATAAGCCGATAATCCGGGGCGTTTCATTACTTCGGCATATAAACCTTCCGTTGGTAAAAACATAATGGCAAAATCGGTGGTTTTTGGGGGCAAGATATATTTTTCCGAAATGCGTTTTGCCTGAACTTTAATGCTTTTTTCCAATTCATTGGCGGCCTGCTCTACCGCCTCAGGATGACCGCTTTCGGACGCTGACATCAAGCGTTCATAATCTTCTATGGGGAATTTGGAATCAATGGGAATCAAGACATCCCCATCGGGCAGTTTTACGGCAAATTCTACCACCTCGGAAGAATCTTTGATATGCACATTTTTCACGAATTGTTCAGGTGTTAAAATCTGTTCCAATAACGCACCCAATTGAACTTCGCCCCAAGTTCCACGGGATTTAACATTGGTTAAGACACGCTTTAAGCCCCCCACATCCGTGGCCAGATTTTGCATTTCCCCCAAACCTTTATGCACCTGTTCCAAACGTTCCGATACCATAGAAAACGATTCGCTGATACGTTTATTTAAAGTTCCTTGCAATTTTTCATCCACGGTGGAACGCATATTTTCCAATCGTTCTTCCAACACTTTACGAATCGTTTCGTTAAAGTTTAACAGGTTTTGCCCCAGCTCAGTTCTTAAATCTTTGGCGTCCGAGTGCATCAATTGGGCTAAATCCGTCAAATTTGTCTGAGCTGGACGATTATTGATATGCGCCAACTTTACCAAAACGACCACACACATCACCAAAACAACAAACAATAAAACCAAAACAATTGACAACAACATCAAAAAATCCTTTCTTTTTTTTAAAAACTGGTTTATTCTATCATAAAAGGAGAATTAAATGCAAGGTTTTATCAATTCGTTCTTAAAGATTATAAAATATCCGGTGGCCTTAAGTTGTGCTTTTTTTACTTTTCCGCTGTTACAGGCATTGATTCGTTTGATAAGTGAAACATTTAATATGCATTTGGGCGTTTATTTTTTGTTGCCCATTATCGGCACAGTTGCTTTGTGGAATTTAATTCCGGGATTGGCCGGCGCTTCATTCACTATCTTTGCCCATGAATCCACCCACATGTTGGCGGCGGTATTGACGGGACATAAACCCGTGGGCATGAAGATAGAGCAAGACAAAGGCGGATCGTTTTCGTATTTGGGCAAAGGCAATTGGTTGATTACCATGGCGCCGTATTTTTTACCGACTTTTCCTTTTATTTGGATGTTAGTTGGGTTATTTTTTGGCACGCAAAACGGACAATTTGAACCGTGGTATATCATCACTTACGGTTTTTGGGTCGGCTTTCACATTTCGGCCAACTTCACCCAAATCCACAGCGAACAGACAGACTTTAAAAAAGCCGGATGGTTATTCACCACATTATTTATACCGGGGGCAAATCTTTTTGTCATCGGTTATTTGTGGTGTTTTGCCCTGAAAGGCTGGGCGGGTTTAAGCCTGTGGCACCAATATATCAGCCCTGCCTGTCGTGAATTTTTCAAACAACTCCTTACCCAAATCCAACAAATGATCGGATGAAAAAGAAAACATCCCGCCGATTAAACCGACAGGATGTTGTTTATCTTAAAAAGCCGAACACGCACTACTGACACAAAGCGGAGAACTCGCAGTCGCGACTGGCGTCCGAGCCGACCCACTCATGGTCAGGCTCAGCGTAAGCGTACCACGTGTAACAGGAATGGTCATCCTCATAACCTGTCCAAAATTTAAAATACTCTCCAAAGTAGTTATACAATATATAATTATCCTCATCAAAGTAATCACTGTTCAACGGTATGCCGTCTATTGTCCCCGTTATCAAATCCATGTCGTTCCCTTTACACCAACTGTATGCACTCCACCAATCCATAGGATCAGAACTCTTTAAATAAGCCCCGTCTTTGATGGAAGTACCACTGCCAACGGCTGTACAAACACCATCTCCACGGTCGCTATCACCACAAGCATCATCATCCGGAACAAACTTGCAATAATATCCCAATCCACATTGATTCGTTGTGTGGTCTGTACAAATACACTTTCCCTCTTCATTCGCATCCAAGCCATTAGGACAATCCACTTTTTCCTCACACACGCCATCATTACATGTTCCTGCTTTACCATCAGATGTGGTGCAATTTTCACCTTCTTTTTCATCATCGGCAACCAAAGAACCCGTTTCTGTATCGCATTTTTGACAGCCGTTATTTGTGCCACTACATCCGCATTCCTTATCCAAAGCAACGCAAGAATTTGAACCTGAACAGTATTTACGACCACTGTCTTTACAACCGTCTTCATCACCATTATAATCGGCGGCGACTTTGTCGCTGGATAAATTGTTGTTATAGGTTAAGGTCAATGTTGTGCCATTACATTTGGCTTCACGCACCATTCCGCTCGCCATCTTTTCCATTTGGGTACAAACCGCAGAATCCATACCTGTGATTTGCATGGTAAATTGTTCAGCATTTGCTTCACTGGGGGGATTAAATGTCCCGTATTTACCATTGCCAAAATCTTCAATGCTTTGGGGCAATTCACCTTTACTTTGGATTTGTGCCGATATGGTAGTGGCCAGCATTGAGGCCTGGTGCAATAATTCATTGGCTTTGTGTTTTTTCATGGCGACACCATAGCCGTACACACCGCCCACGGACAAAACGCCCACGATGGCAAGCACCCCCAGCATTTCAACCATACTGCGCCCCTTTTGACTTCTTTTATCGTTTTTGTTTGTTTTGTTTTTTACTGACATTTTTTGACTCCTTTCTTTTATTTGTTATGACAGTAATTAAAATTGTCATTCTGAATGGGCGAGCCCATTTCAAAATGACAAATACAGTTTAACCCACCGTATTTGACATACAGTGGGTCGGTTGTGCCAAGGCACAACTTAATATCCAAAATTACATGTGTGTGTGTGTGTGTACAAGGTCCATCTATTTACACCTTTACCGTGGTTTAAACACATTTTAAATAGCCTCCCATTTTCTTTACTTATCCCCATACTAGCGAACCTTTCACCACTTGTCAAGCGATTATCTTTGAGATTGTTGTTGAACAACTTTTGCATTTGATACCGTTTTTTGCACTGGTCTTGATTGTTGGGCCAAATTTATATCCGCCCCACGATTAAAACCCTTTTTCATAATACCTGTCATTTCGCCTTCTTTTACATGTCCTTTTGATGAACTTTTTGAATCGTTAGATTTAGAATGCGTCTTTGCCAATTCTTTTTTCTTATTGTTTGAATGATAGCTTATTTTTTCTTTCAACCAATTCCACATTTTTGTTCCATATTTCAAACCTATCCGAGCAAGACCGATCGCAGAAGCAATCATGGATGTTCCTCTCAATAAATTCAAAACATTCTCAACAATTTCCAAAAGATCATTTGTGAGTTCCAGTCCGCTTAATGACTGTGAAGCTAAAACCGTAGCACCTGCAACAGCAGCACCACCCGCCAACATCATCAATGAGGTTTTATCTTTTTTATCCATAAGCTATCCTAAAAACTAAATCTTAAACCTGCCGATATTGAATGAGAGGTTAAATCTTTGACTTCGGTTTTTTCCTTTACATATGTACCAGTTCCACCCCTATCAATTCCTTCAAAGGATTGCAATTTCACCTTTCCATAATTTGTATAACGATAGCCAAAATCCACATTTGTATTACGATTTAAAGCATAAGAAAGGCCTGCCCCAATTTGCCAAGCAAAATTAGCTTTGCTATGACTTTCAGAAAAAGGAACTAAAATACTGGTAGGTGTCTCATCTTTACCTTCCAAAGTACCTTTTAAGTGAGCAAAACCAACACCGCCACCGATAAATGGTGTTAGCTGTGTTCCTGTGGGAATATCATAAAACAAATTAAACAACAATGTTTTTGCTTGTATTCTAGCCTTCAAATCATGACCAAAGTGATAACCTGTTGGTGTAGAAAAATCAAGTTCTTTTTCTGCTTTTGAATACAAAGCCCCTTCTACTTCTGCACGCCAAGAATTTATCTTTACACCAAAAGCCAAGGCACCAGAAAAAACACTGTCATCAAAATCCTTTTTCCATGTCCCATCAACTGAGGAACGATATTCGGCATCCCCTTCCATCATATTCACACCCACACGGGCAGCGATGTACGGCACAGGGCGAGCACCTGTATATTCATGATGGGAACGGTACGGTGTCGGCGTTTGATAACTGGGTGCAATAACTGGTTGCGAATAAACAACCGGTGCCGAAGTATCCACATAACCATAAGCATATCTGGATTGTTGCGCCGGAATTGTGCAAGCCCCCGTTGAACAATTACAAACAGCCCCTGTCACGCAACGACCAGCACAAGCGCAATAGCCTGCCTCTGCCGTTGGCACGCCCAAAACAGTTGTCAAGCAAAAAAACGTTGAAAACAAAAGACTTTTTTTCATTATAATCCCCTTTCGTATGGGTATTTCCCCTTTAATAACACCAGTTTAAACAATAAAAAAATGAATTGCAAGCACTTTTTTAATTTTTTTGATTTTTCTATCGCATTCTTAAACGATTAGCCAAAATATTTTTTTTGACTCCATCAAATAAAAGAACTTGACTTTTGTGAACTGCCTGCTTTACCACAGCCCGAGAAATATGATCTATCGCCAATTTTGAATCACACTCAATACGAACCGGTCTTTTTTGATTTTGACGTGAAGCAACCGCCACAACCGTATCCGAAGGCACAACAGCCGAAAAAGAATTTGCCGAGTTATTGCTGTGAATTGCCAACATATTTTGACCTTTGGGCATCTGAGGACCGCCGGCTGATTTCAAATAAGCATGCGCCCCCATCGGCGTAGCAATCATAGCACCATCCCCAAATATATTATATCGTGAATCATTGATTAAAAGGTCTAAATCCACCGCCTGCATGGATGGCCCCCTAAAAAATGAAACTTCATTAAAGGCGTAGGCTCTCACCTTTTGACCAGAGCTCGCCAATGTTGTTTCAACCTGTAATGGCGGAACGGTTATTTTTTCAGCCCGTGAAATTCTTTCAGGCAAACTCTGCCAATCTTTTTCGTTTGTTAAATAGCCAACCGTTCCATAATTTAACGCAAAAATCGGAATAGAAACATCTTTTTTAACCTGTTCATGCAAATCATCCAAAACAGAACCATCTCCCCCCATAACAACGTGGACATCCGCCTTTGACCAATCAGTTTGACTATATTTGGATATACAGGATTCAAAATCGTTTTTGGCATTTTCTTTTTGACAAATAAAATGTATTTTCAAGTGAGGACTCCTTGGCTGATATAATTATACACCCGAAAGGCTTTTTTGTCAAATTTCGCATTTTTTTACTTGACACCCGATAAAAAAAAGAATAGACTCACAACCAAAAGGGAGAGAAAAAATGCCACTTCATACAGGGAAAATTACCGCTATTTCAGGCAGTGTTGTTATGGTTAAATTCCAAAACAATCCACCCAGTATTTTTAACGCCTTACAAGTCAATGATTTGATTTTGGAAGTCCAAAGTTATGCCGATGAAAAAACAGTTCGGGCTTTGGCGATGGGCTCAACACAGGGCTTGGCCCGTGGCATGACTGTTCAGGATTTGGGGCATCCCATTGAAGTACCTGTCGGTCAAAAGGTTTTGGGTCGTATGTTCAATGTTTTGGGTCAACCCTTGGATGAAAAGCCAGCCTTGTCTTCGGCACCTACTCGTTCCATTCACGCCCAATCACAACCTATCAGCAAATTGAATGTCAGCAATAAAATTTTTGTGACAGGAATTAAGGCTATTGACCTGCTCGCTCCTATGGAACGTGGCGGTAAAGCCGGTTTGTTTGGCGGTGCCGGTGTGGGCAAAACGGTTTTAATTACAGAAATGATAAACAACATGGTTGGCCGTTATGAAGGCGTCAGTATTTTTGCCGGTGTCGGGGAACGTTCCCGTGAAGGTGAAGATTTATATCGTGAAATGCAACAAGCCGGTGTTTTAAATAAGACCGTTATGGTTTTCGGTCAAATGAACGAAACACCCGGTGTTCGTTTTCGCGTTCCCTTATCTGCCCTGACAATGGCAGAATACTTCCGTGACGAAAAAAAGACAGATGTCTTATTATTGATAGACAACATCTTCCGCTTTATTCAGGCCGGTTCAGAAGTTTCTGTCTCTTTGGGGCAAATTCCATCACGTGTAGGGTATCAACCTAATTTAGGAACGGATTTAGCCGATTTAGAAGAACGTATTTCATCCACAAAAGATGCGGCCATTACGTCCATTCAGGCGGTTTATGTGCCGGCGGATGATTTTACCGATCCTTCGGCCACGCATACATTCTCACACCTGTCATCCACAATCGTTTTATCACGAAATCGGGCCGCACAAGGGCTTTATCCGGCGGTGGATCCATTGGAATCAGGGTCAAATATGTTGACCCCTTTAATTGTGGGCGATCGCCATTATAAAGTGGCCATTGAAGTCCGAAAAACTTTGGCACAATACGAAGAATTAAAGGATATTATTGCCATGTTGGGTTTTGACGAATTACCCGAAAAAGATCAACAAACCGTTCAAACCGCCCGTAAATTGGAGCGTTTCTTAACACAGCCCTTCTTTACCACAAATCAATTCACAGGTATGCAAGGCCGTTCTGTGGATTTAGAAGAAACAATCACCGGATGTGAACGTATTTTATCGGGTGAATTTAAAGATTTTATTGAAGATGACTTTTTTATGGTTGGAAACATTGAAGAAGCCATTCAAAAAGCCAAAAAAAGGAAAGAAAGCAAATGAGATTAAAGGTCTTAACACCAACTCAAATTTTAATTGATACGCCCATTGAAAAAGTGGATTTTGAGGCGGTGGATGGATATTTTACTCTTTTACCAAAACATATTGATTTTATCAATTCTTTAAAGCAAACAATTGTTCAATATCAGGTCAATAATAAAAGCTACTATGTGGCCTGTGATCGTGGCGTGGTTGTCAAAAAATCAGATGAAGTTATTATTTCCACCGCTTTGGCAATCAGTGATGATAATTTGGAAAAACTGAAAAAAACAATTGAAGTTGATTTTAAACAAATGGAACAAGAACGCAAAGAAGTTTTGGTTTCTATGTCTAAATTAGAGGTTGGTCTGACAAAGGGTTTGATGAATTTAACCTCTATGCGGGAGGCAAAACATGTCGGAATTTGAAAAACAAATGAACAAGACCGCAAAACAGTTGATAAAAAAAGCAAATAATCGTCAACAAAGAGGAACGATTAAAATTGATTATAATGTGGCAATTTTAAGCATTTACGGTTGGCAGATTGCTATCCCTGTTCTTTTGTTTTTGCTTTTGGGGCGCTTTTTGGATAAAGTTTATCCGCAAGAGATGATTTCATGGACTTTGAATTTGATTATTGTCGGCTTTATATTTGGTTTCATCAACGCCACCGTTTGGTTAAAAAAATCTTATCAGGTTAAAAAAAGGAGCAAAAATGGAAAACTTTAAGCTCTCCATTGATATGGTTTTGGAATCTTTATTGTGCGGTATTCTGCTCAGTTTGGTCTATTTTTCATTACTATGGTATTCTTTAAAGATTTTACCGAATATCAAACGAAAAGGAATGTTTTTGTTTTTTTCATCTCTTTTGCGCCTGACTATCTTTTTAAGCGTTGCCATTTTATTGGCATCAAAAAATCCCGTTAAATTGATATGGATGTTTTTAGCATTCATTATCACACGATTACTTTTGGTTTATTTTTTGAAAGACAAAGGAAAAAAACATGCTTGAAAATTTAGACCAAACGATTGTCTTTCAAATCGGACCGATTACCATAAACGCCACGATTTTTTATACATGGATTGTGATGGCGGTTTTGGCCGGCTTATCCGTTTGGATGACACACAATTTAAAGACCAATGGAAAAATTGGTAAAATTCAAATTATCATGGAAATGATTGTTTCGGCCATTCAAGGTCAAATCAAAGACGTATCCGGTGATAATCCCAAAAAGTATCTGTCTTTAATCGGTACTTTTTTCCTGTTTATCGCTATGTCAAATCTGCTCAGTATCATTCCGTGGTTTAAAGTCCCGACAACCAGTTTAACAACAACGGTTGCCTTTGCATCTTGTGTATTTTTTGCCATTCCTTATTATGGCGTTAAAAATGCCGGTTGGAAAGGATATTTTAAAAAGTTTATAGAACCGACACCGGTGATGTTGCCCATGAATATCATCAGCGATTTTTCATCAACTTTTTCATTGGCGTTTCGTTTATACGGAAATATGCTCAGTGGCGCCGTTATTGGTTCGGTTTTAATTATGTTGGTTCCTTTCATTGTTCCTTTGCCCATGCAAATATTGGGATTATTAACGGGAACAATTCAGGCTTATATTTTTGCACTCTTGGCGATTGTATATGTATCGGCGGTCGCCCCCAAAGAGTCTTTTGTTCAATCAACCGATACAAAAGGAGAATAAAAAATGGATGCTATCACTTTAATCGGTGCTATGTCAATTATTTCGGCGGCTTTGTGTATCGCTATCGGTGGTATCGGGCCGGCAATCGGTGAGGCCAATGTGGCTGCAAATGCCCTGCGTTCTATGGCACAACAACCGGATGAATCATCAAATATCACACGCACTTTGTTTGTGTCAATGGCGATGATTGAATCTACTGCTATTTATGCGTTCGTGATTACCATTTTGATTTTGTATGCCAACCCATTTTGGGATTATGTCGTTGAACAGGCTGCCAAATAAGGAAGATTTAAAATATGCAAATTGATTGGATTACCTTTGTTGCCCAAATTTTCAATCTGTTCATTTTGGTTTGGATATTAAAACGTTTTTTATACCAACCTATTTTGGATGTTATTGAAAAACGTAAAAACGAAATCAATGAAAAGATTGATTCGGCCACTTCTTTACAACGTCAGGCTGAATCGGAATTTCAATCACTGAAATCCGAAAAAGAAGACTTTGAAAAATCATTACAAAAACAGCGCAATGATTTGACAAAGGAATTGACCCAACAACGAAAAGAAAGTTTGGAAGTTATTAAACAAGAGGCAAACCAATTAAAATTGCAATTGCATGATCAAATCAAAATACAAAACGAAAACCTAAAATCAGAATTGGAAAATTTTATCAGCCATGATTTTTTAAAAATCGCCGGTAAAATTATCACTGATTTGACCGATGCAACCCCCATTGAAAGGGTGTTAAATCTGTTTTATGAAAAATTGGTAAAGCTGACAAAATCAGAAAAAACAAAAATAATTAAAATAATTAAAAATCAAAAAGTTATTTTTGTCAATTCATCTGAAACTTTATCAGAAAATCACAAGCGTGATATGAATCGTTTTTTGCGGGATTATTTTGAAATCCCACCAAAAACAAAAATTCAATATAAAACAGAATCAACTTTGGTATTGGGAATAGAAATTCGTTTTGCGGATATTGCCGTTGATTGGACGGTTAAAAATTATCTGAATGAACTGGAACAAGGTTTGGAACAGATTCTTAACCATAAGAAATAGGAGAAAAGATGTCAAACTCAGTTGCCACAAAAGCACGAAAAAATGCCGAAAAGGTTTTAAGAAAATCTGATTTTCAATTATGTGTAAAAGAAGTCAACACCATTGAATCAATGGCCGCCGGAACAGCCATTGTATCAGGCTTGACGCACGCTAAAATCAATGAACTTTTAACCTTTAAAAACGGCGTTATCGGTATGGTGCACAGCTTATCCGATCAAGGTGCCGGTGTTATCTTTTTAACCAATGCCGATTCCTTAAAAGCCGGCGACAGAGCCACACAAACAAATCAGGTGTTGGATGTTCCTGTGGGTAATGAATTATTGGGACGTGTTATCAATCCTTTGGGGCAACCATTGGATGATAAAGGTATAATCAGTGCGAAACAAAGCCTGCCTATTGAACGGGATGCTCCGTCCATTATGGCACGTCTGCCCGTAGATACACCCTTACAAACCGGCATCAAAGCCATTGATTGTTTTACCCCTATCGGTCGTGGTCAACGTGAATTGATTTTGGGCGATCGCCAAACAGGAAAAACCGCCATTGCCATTGATACAATTTTGAATCAAAAAGATTCAGGCGTTATCTGTATTTACTGTGCTGTCGGTCAAAGAATGAGTGATACAGCAAGAGTCATCAACACTTTAAATGAATACGATATGATGAAAAATTGTGTTGTTGTTATTGCCAGCGGTGAAGACGAAGCCGGATTACAATATATCGCGCCCTATTCTGCCACATCAATCGGTGAATACTTCATGAGCAAAGGCAAAGATGTTTTGGTGGTTTATGATGATTTAACCGCCCATGCCAGAGCCTATCGCCAAATGTCGTTATTGTTGCGTACACCGCCGGGACGTGAAGCCTATCCGGGCGATATCTTTTATTTACATTCACGGTTATTGGAACGCGCCACACATTTGCGTCCCAAATTCGGTGGCGGTTCATTAACGGCTTTGCCTATTGTATCCACCGAAGCCGGCAACATATCCGCTTATATTCCAACCAATGTGATTTCAATTACAGACGGTCAAATCTATCTGTCCAACAGTTTATACCAAAAAGGTCAAATGCCCGCCATTGATACGGGTCGTTCTGTTTCCCGTGTGGGAAGTGCAGCCCAATTACCGGCTTATCGTTCTTTGGTAGCACCGTTAAAACTGTTTTATTCCCAATTTGAAGAATTGGAATCTTTTTCAAAATTCGGCGTTCAAATGGAAGGCGACACTTTGGCCCGTTTGAAACGGGGTCGCACAATCCGAAACGTTTTAAAACAACGTCAATATCAATTGATGGATGCCCCCTCACAAATCGGGGTCTTTTTGGCTTTGAACAACGGATTGCTGGATAATGTTGAAGAAAGTAAAATTTCCCAAGCCCAAGATGTCATTCAACAGGTATTAAAAAATAACTTTGCCCATCTTTTGAAACAATGGACAGAAAAAAGAGAAAAATTATCCGAAAAAGATAAAGATACCTTAATTAAAACATTCCAACAGGCTTTAATTAAAAAAGGAATCATTACCACAAAATGACACAAGAAACACTGAACAAACGGATTAAAACAACAACGGATTTACGTGGTATTGTCAGTACCATGAAGATGTTGTCATCCGTTTCTGTGGGGCAATTTGAACGGGCTTTAAAATCCTTAAATCAGTATACTGAAAATTTACAAAATGCTTTTCGTGGACTTTTTGCACAGGAAAATTTTCACTATAATCCCCCCATCAACCGTATTAAAAAGCAAAAAATTCTGGCCATTCTGATTGGTTCTGACAATGGTTTAGTCGGTCCTTTTAATCGTGAAATTTTGGATAATATGAAAAAAATTTTAGAGCCGATATGCGATAAAAATCAAATAAAAATTATCAGTGTCGGCAAAAGATTATCCGCCATGATTACCTCAAATGGATTGAATTTATTGGCCCATTACAATAATTCCAACACTACTAAAGAAGTATCGGCTTTGGCCGGCGCACTTTTAACCAAAATTCATCAGTTGCTCACCAAAGATCAATTTGATGCCGTATGGTTATTTTATACCGTTCGCCAAGATATGAAAACATCCGTTATCGGTGAACAAATGATTCCTTTTCAACAAAAACTTTTGGATCATATCAAAACAAAAAAATGGGATGGTAAAACCTTACCTTTGATTACGGCAGAATACGATGAACTGTTTTCAGCATTGATTCGTGAACACTTTATTGTGTCTTTATCCCATGCTTTGACGGCCTCTTTGGCAACAGAACATTACACCCGAATGATACATATGCAACAGGCCGAAAAAAACATTGATGAAAAATTGGCAGAATTGGAATTAATTTATCAACAAGAACGTCAAAATCAAATTACCAATGAGCTGATTGACATTGTTTCGGGGGCCGAAGCAATCAATAAAACTCAAAAAAACGCTTGACAAATATAGAAAAAATACATAAACTAGCCAAAAAGGAGTTAAAATGATAAAATCAGAATTAATTGAGCGTTTGGCACAAGTAAGCCGTTTAAGTGTAAATGATTCAAAAATTGTAGTGGACACAATTTTTGATACGATCGTCCAAACTTTGGTCAACGGAGGGCGTGTGGAATTGCGTAATTTTGGTATTTTATCGTTAAAAACACGCAAAGCACGTATGGGACGTAATCCCAAGACAGGTGAACAGGTGTTTGTGGGTGAAAAACGTGTCCCTTACTTTAAACCCGGAAAAGCCGTCTTGAATGCATTGAATGGTAAAAAATGAGTTGGATTTCCAATTTAACCAGACCTACCGTCAAAAAAATAGGCATCAGTAAAGATATCCCTGACAATTTTTGGGACAGATGTCCAAAATGTGGCGCTATGTTGTTTCACAGCGAAATGACAAAATCTTATTTTGTATGCCCACATTGTGATTATCATTTCCGTTTGCCTGTCAAAGAAAGATTGGATTTATTATTTGATAAAGCTGAATACAACATTATCCATTTACCAAAAACAACAGAAGACCCCTTACACTTTCATGACAAAAAGAAATATACCGATCGTTTAAAAGAAGCCAAAAAAAAGACCAACCAAGAAGATGCCATCATTGTGGCGCATGGTTTAATTGGTGGCAAACGTGCCGTTGTTGGTGTTTTTAATTTTGAATTTATGGGTGGCTCTATGGGAACGGCCGTTGGTCAAGCCATTATTACAGCATCAAAATTGGCCGAAATACAACAAGCGGCTTTGATTTTAATTCCGGCCAGTGGCGGCGCCCGTATGCAAGAAGGCATTTTGTCTTTGATGCAAATGGCCCGCACAACCGTTGCCGTTAAAGAGTTAAATAAAAAGAAAATTCCCTATATCGCCATATTGACAAACCCGACAACGGGCGGTGTAACGGCTTCGTTTGCTATGTTGGCCGATATTACTTTGGCCGAACCCGGTGCCATTATCGGCTTTGCGGGATCACGTGTGATTGAACAAACAATTCATGAAACTTTACCGCCTAATTTCCAAAAATCCGAATATTTATTGGAACACGGCATGATTGACCAAGTGGTCAGTCGAAAAAATCTGCGTGAAAAGTTGATTCAAATTTTAAGCTTCTTTGACTTGTAATTTTCATTTTATCCCCTATATATTCACGAAGGGGGTAAAAATGAAAGATATCTTATTTTTTGATACAGATGAAGATTTAAAAAGATTTGCAACCAATTGTCAAATAAAAGGCGTTCAATATGTTTTTTTTGATGAACCTTTTTATCAGGTAAAAGAACAAAAATTGAAAAAATTTTCAGACTCTGAAATCATTTCTGTTTTTACCCATTCGGCATATATTCCCAATGAAAAACTGGACTTATTTAAAAATTTAAAATTGATAGCTACCCGTTCCACAGGATTTAACCACATTGATTTGGATTATTGTAAAAAAAGAAAAATTTCCGTTTGCAATGTCCCCAACTACGGCGCCGTTACAGTGGCAGAATTTGCCTTTGGTTTGTTGTTGTCATTGACACGAAAAATCCCCAAAGCCAGCTTTGATATGCGCCATGGCAACGTCTTTTTGCCCAACTATACAGGCATAGATTTAAACGGCAAAACCATCGGTGTTATCGGAACGGGTTCTATCGGGCGACATATTATTCAATTGGCCCAAGGTTTCGGCATGAAAGTTATCGCCTATGATTTATATCAAAATCCATCATTAAAAAAATTATATGCAAGCTCATTAAATGAACTTTATCAAAAAAGTGATGTGATTTCGTTAAACATACCATCCACGCCCGAAAACAGGCATTTTTTAAACAAAGATGCCTTTTCAAAAATGAAAAAAGGTGTTTATATTATCAACACAGCACGGGGCGATTTAATTGATGCATCTGCCCTTTATCAGGCCATTAAAAAAGGCATTGTGGGCGGCGCCGGCTTGGATGTGTTGGAAAATGAAGACTTTTTATTGCATGATGAAGCGGAAACATCCCCCAACCTGAAAAATTCGGATTTTTTATTGACATCAGCCATCAATTTAAAATTGTTACAATGTCCCAATGTGATTGCCACGCCACATATCGCCTTTAACACACATGATGCCATTCGGCGTATCAATGCCACCACATGCGAAAACATCCGTGCATTTTTGACCAATAAACCAATCAATCTGGTGTAAAAAAAAGCCCCTTAAAACAAAGGGCTGATTTTATAGTCTTTTTCTAACGGCCTTCTCTTTTCATTTTATTCATGACTGCTGTGTTTTCAGAGTTTTTCTGTTCAGATTCTCTTAAATTTTGATTAATTTGCATACTATCATTATTTTTTCCATCCAAGGAAGCCGCCCTTAAACGTTGCGTCAGTGTTGATTTTTCAGCAAGCCTTTTATATCTATCTACAACTTCTTCGGTATACAATTGTTGGCGTTGTTCCTCTGTAAGCTTTGCTTTTGGGTCTATGCCATGCCTCTTTCGAAATTCTGCGGTTTGTTTTGTTGTTATGAATGCTAATGCCATTTTTTACTCCTTTGTTAATTGTTTGACATTATTTAAACGCAATTAAACCCACTGTAATCATACAGTGGGTTTATTATGCCAAGGCATAACTTAATTTGCAAAACTACTTGTGTGTGTGTGTGTGTACAAAGTCCTTTTATTTTGACCTTTAACGCAATTTAAACACATTGTAATCGGCTCTCCTTTCTTATGCCTTATCCCCACACTAGCATAATTTACACACCTTGTCAAGCGGGAAAATTGATTATTTATTTTCTTGACAAAAAGTGATTTTTAAATTATAATTGTTCTTATCAAACGTCCGTTTGATTTATTTCCCATTTTTTTCAGAAAGGCCTTATCATGCAATTGCAGGATTTAAAGAAAAAATCACCCACCGAATTATTACAATATGCCGAAGAATTGGGCATCGAAAACGCCGCCAGTTTACGCACCCAAGATATGATGTATGCCATTTTAAAACGCTTGGCCGAAACCGAAACGACTTTATTCGGTGAAGGTGTTTTACAGGTTATGCAAGACGGATTTGGTTTTTTGCGTTCGCCTGAAGCCAATTATTTGGCCGGTTCTGATGATATCTATGTCGCCCCGCAACACATTAAACGTTATGGATTACGCACTGGCGATACCGTCAGCGGTGAAATTTTGGCCCCCAAAAATAATGAAAAATACTTTTCTTTATCCAAAATCAATCAGGTCAATTTTGATGATCCGGAAAAATTGCGCTATCGTGTCAACTTTGATGATTTAACCCCTTTATATCCCGAAACGCCCATCAAAATGGAACACGAAACAAACGATACCAAGAAAAAAGATTTAACCGACCGAATTGTGGATTTAATCTGTCCGCAGGGTTTTGGTCAACGCTCATTGATTGTGGCCCCACCCAGAACAGGTAAAACCGTGATGTTGCAAAATATTGCCCATGCTATCAGCGCCAACTATCCCAATGCCCATTTAATTATGCTGTTGATTGACGAACGCCCCGAAGAAGTGACAGATATGATTCGTTCGGTCAAAGGTGAAGTGATTTCTTCCACATTTGACGAACCGGCCTCACGCCATGTGCAGGTGGCCGAAATGGTGATTGAAAAGGCAAAACGCTTGGTGGAACATAAAAAAGATGTGGTTATTTTATTGGATTCCATTACACGTTTAGCACGGGCCTATAACACGGTTGTGCCCAGTTCAGGTAAAGTTTTAACCGGTGGTGTGGATGCCAATGCCTTGCAAAAACCCAAACGCTTTTTCGGTGCTGCCCGTAATATAGAAGAAGGTGGTTCTTTGACCATTTTCGGAACAGCCTTGGTGGATACAGGCTCACGAATGGACGAAGTTATCTTTGAAGAATTCAAAGGAACGGGAAACAGCGAAATCGTTTTGGACAGAAAAGTTTCCGACAAACGTATCTTCCCCGCCATTGATGTAACAAAATCCGGCACACGCAAAGAAGAATTGTTGGTGGATAAAAATAAACTGCCCAAAATGTGGATGTTGCGCCGTATTTTAATCCCGATGGGGGTAACCGAATCTATGGAATTTTTAATGGAAAAATTAAAACTGACCAAAAATAATGACGATTTCTTTACCTCAATGAATCAATAATTCGATGCAAACCATTAAAGAAAAAAGATTTTTATTGGAAAGAAAGGCTGAATATTTAAGAGAAAAAATTCAGCAGATTTTAAACAATTATTCTCCTGAATTACGCCACAAAATGCTGGAAACTCAATTCCGTCTGACAAACGTTCGTGGAAAACTGAAATTTTTAAGAAGAAATAGTCAATCTGACATAGATTATCGGAATGAACAGATGCATACTTTTAGCAAAAAGTTGGAAAAAAATTTGATTGATTCAGACGGTTTGATTTTTCATGCAACACCCATTTATAATGCCGAAAAAATTATCAAAAGCGGGCGCATTATTTCGGGCAGAGATTTATGGACAATTCCCACCAGTGGCGATCCAAAGGGCAAATTTTCCGCCACAACAAAAGATCAAGTGGAAACGAGTGTCTTGGGATATGCCGGTTTAAATTCTTATATTGGATTTTTACCCGCCGGTGTTATTTTCGTTTTAAAAGCACAAAATGATGCAGAATACCAAATGGCAAAAGATGATGCCTATATGGCAAATGTCAATTTCAAACAAAACCCAGCGCACCTTTACGGTTTAATCAGCACGCCCGAAAATTTACCAAGGTTAAAAATTTGGATGAACGAACAAAATCATCCTCAACCTGTGTATGATTACAACGGATTTATCAATCATATCAGCCGTAAAAGAGATGGAATTTTTATTCCTTACACCAAAAATCAAAAACAAGTTTAATTTTATCTTGACCTTCTGATTTAAAAAAATTATACTTTTTCTAAAAAAAAGAAAGGATATAACATGAAAAAAAATGAAACAGGAAAGTCATTGGTTGAAATGCTGGCTGTTTTGGCTTTAATTGGGATTATCGGTATGACCGGTGTTATGGGATATCAATCTGCGGTTAGTATGAACAAAGCCAATCAAACAGCCGAATTGGTATCCATCGCATCTATGACCGGCAAAACAATGATAAAATTTTATGACAATGATGCTATTTGGAAAGCCATCGGTAAAAAAAAGGATGATTATAAATGTGTTAGCTCTTTAAGCGTTAATTCAAACGGCGTGGTAACGATTGAATTTTCAACAACTGATGATTGCCCAAAAGTTAAAAACAGCGTCATCAACCAATGGGGTAATAATTGGAACGAAACGGAAAACACCTATACACCACCAAAGGATGATGCCATTTAATGAACGGCCAATTCGGCAATTTTTTGAATCATATCACGGATACCTTTTAATCGGGTATCCGTATTTTTCCATGAACGAATGGCCACCACTTTTTGATCAGGTCGGATTTTCATTGTCCCAACCTGAGATTTGATATAATCCACTAAACCGGCCGGATTCGGGAAAGTGTTGTTAAAGAATGAAATTGTTGCACCCTTTTCACCCGCATCCAATCGTTCGATATGCGCTTGACGGGCCAAAAGTTTTAATTCCAATGTCAAAAACAGATTTTCCGTTTCCACAGGATACATACCAAAACGGTCCTTTAACTCTGAACGCATCGTATTTACTTCTTCCAATGTGCGAATTTCACCCATACGATGATATAAATCCATCCGCACATCCAATTCATTGATATAATCGGCCGGTATTAAAACGGGCAATCCAACGGAAATTTGCGGTGAAAAATCCATATCCACCGATTTTGTTTTATCGTGTTTTAAAGATTGAACGGCTTCGGCCAACATCTTTTGATACAGCGCCACACCAATTTCACGAATATGCCCCGATTGTTCTGAACCCAATAAATTACCCGCCCCACGAATATCCAAATCATGGCTGGCCAACATAAAGCCTGCCCCCAAAGAATCCAGTTTTTGCATAACCTCCAAACGTTTACGGGCATTTTCGGATAATTTTCCCGTGGTCGTCAAATAAGCATAGGCTTTTTGTTTGCCTCGCCCGACCCGACCACGCAACTGATAAAGACCGGCCAAACCAAACATATCGGCCCGATAGACTATCATTGTATTGACACGGGGTAAATCAAGACCGGATTCAATAATACTGGTGGCAATTAAAACATCATAATCGCCTTGGGTAAAATCAGACATTATTTTTTCCAACTGAGTGGGGGGCATTTGCCCATGCGCTTTGACCATTTTCAAATCAGGCAAGAGTATTTTCAAATCATCATAGACATCATCCATATCCGAAATTCGGGGAACCACGACAAAGGTTTGACCACCACGAAAATTTTCACGCAAAATTGCCTCTTTCATCACAACCGGATCAAAGGACATGACATAGGTTTTAACGGCCAATCTGTCCACGGGCGGTGTGGCAATCACCGATAAATCACGAACACCCGACAACGATAATTGCAAAGTGCGTGGAATGGGGGTGGCTGTTAGAGTCAAAACATGAACGCCTGTTTGCATTTCCTTTAAACGTTCTTTATGTTTGACACCAAAGTGTTGTTCTTCATCCACAATCACCAACCCTAAATTTTTAAACGATAAAGTTTTTGAAAGTAAGGCATGCGTCCCCACAACAATATCCAAAGAACCTTTTTGTAATTCGTCTTTGACTTGTTTGCTTTGACGGGCCGACACTAATCTGGAAAGTGAAGCGATACGAATAGGAAAACCATCAAAACGTTGAATAAAATTTTGTGTATGCTGTCTGGCCAATAATGTGGTGGGGGCAATCACAGCCACCTGATATCCGGCCATAACAGCCAAAAAGGCCGCCCGCATAGCCACTTCCGTCTTACCAAAACCAACATCACCACACACCAAACGATCCATAGGCTTGCCCATTGATAAATCTGATTCAATTTCCGAAACTGTTCGCAGTTGATCTTCTGTTTCAGTATAGGGAAAACGGGCACAAAATTCCTGATATAAACCATGGGGGGCCAAAATTTTTGGCATTTGATGTAGGGCACGCTTACCCGCAATCTTCATCAACTTATCCGCCATTTGCATTAAGTCTTTTTGAAGTTTGGCTTTACGATTGGCAAACGAAGGATTACCTAAACGGTCCAATGCCACCTCACCTGAGCCATAACGAGAAAGGACGTCCGTATTTTCAACCGGCACAAATAAACGGGCATTTTCGGCATATTCCAACAACAAACAATCGTGGGCAGCACCAGCCACCTGTATTGTTTCCAAGCCGACAAAACGACCGATGCCGTGAAGTGTATGAACCACCAAATCCCCCTTGGATAAAGAGGAAATATCGGCAATAAAATCTTGGGCCTTACGGCGTTTAGGTAAAGATTGCAGGCGTTGCCCAAACATATCCGTTTCAGTTAAAACAAGTAAATCTTCGGTTTGAAAGCCTGTTTCAAAAGGGGCCACCATCACAGATGGGGCTTTTTTAAGGGCTTGATTAAAATCATCTGAAAAGTTCAAGGCAAGCTCTTTTTCTTTAAACAAAGCCACCAAGCGATCCCCCGCCCCTTCCGTTAAAGTTGTCATAACCACCCTTTTGGGACAAGAACGCACATAATCGGCAATTTCCAAAAACAAATCTTTATCTTTTTGAACACGAATATCTACAAAATCCCGTGAAGGTGTTGCCCCTTGATTTTTACTTTTTTCACTTTGAAACGGTGTTAAACGAATCACATTTTGTTTTTTCAAATACTGATTCATGGAATCCGAACTGATAAAAAACAAATCCGGCGGTAACGGATGATAGGCCGGCGCATTGGGTGATTGAAACTGACTTCTGGCCTGATAATAATCATTGACCTGAGCTTCTCGTGCTTTAAGGGATTCTTCAAAGGTTGTCCCCACAAAAACGGTTGCATTCGGCAAATAATCAAATAAAGAAACCATTTGGGAATAAAAAAGTGGCAAATAATGTTCCATCCCATCCATATAACGCATTTGTGATACAGCCTGATAAATCATATCCTGAACAGGATTATCAAATAATTCACGATAACGTGAACGAAATAAATGACAATTGTCTTCGGTCAATTCAAACAAGCGTACCGGCTTTATTTCAAATTCTTTCAAAATATCCGTTGTTCTTTGCGTGGTGGGATTAAAAAAGCGAATGCTTTCCAGTTCATCATCAAAAAAATCCAACCGCACAGGTAAAGAAAGCCCCGGTGTAAAAATATCCACAATCTCACCCCGAACGGCAAAATCACCCGCCTGCATCACCACATCCGTGGATTGATAACCCAACCGAACCAAAAAAGACTTTAATTCATCAAAATCAACCTTATCACCAACAGCCAATTTTTTAATGGATTTTGAAAAAACATCAGTCGGCGGAATCAATTGAGAAACAGCCGGCACCGAGGTAATAACAACAGTGTTTTTTTTCAAACGTTGTAATTGAATCAATGTATCCAACTGATTACCAACGATATCCGATGAAGGTGATGTTCTGTCATAAGGAACCGTATCCCATGCAGGATAGAACAAAACCGGAATTTTTGGAAAAATACGCAACAATGTTTCATAAGTCCGCATTGCTTTTTTTTCATCCGAGGCCACATACAATACATGCCCCTTTTGAAGCTGTTTTACCAAAACAAAAGCTTCATAGCCATCAGGAACCCCACTGTAAATTTGATTTATCATGTAAAAAATGCCAACCTCACCGTAAATAATTTTTCGGCACGGGCCACCTGACCACGTTGTACAAAAACATAAACCTTATCGCCTTCCATTACACGAAATCCTTTATGCAGACGAATAAATTTACCTTTACGCAAAACGCCGCCGATTTGAACACCATTTGGAATTTTTAACCTTTCAAAAGGCAAGCTGGTGATACGGGAAGTTTTTAATGCTTCTATTTCCAAAACTTCACCCATACCCGATTGCAAAAAGTAATCGTTTTGCAGGCGCCCCTTTCTTAAGCATTGCAAAACAGCCGACACCATCACCGCATTCGGATTGATTAAAATATCAACCCCTAATCCACGCAAATACTGTTTATAAAGGGTATTTCTGACCAAAGCACATGTGCGACGCACTCCGGCACGCTTGGCAATCAAAGATAACAATACATTGTTTTCATCGGATTGAGTGGTGGCAATACTGACCTGATTGGCACGCAAATCCAAATCATCCAAAACCGTATCATCAAAACCGTCCCCATGAATCACCAAAGTTCTTTTCAAGTGTTCCGCCAAAAAGCCGGCCCTGGTTTTATCTCGTTCTAACAGGGTGATTTGGCTGTCATCTGAATCGTTTTCCAAGGCTTTGGCCGTTTGAAAACCAACTGAACCCCCACCATACATCAAAACATAATCCAACGACATTTCCGAACAACCGAATAAATCCAATGAATACGGCAAATGAACCGTATCAACAAAGAAATAAACTTCATCACCTACTTGTAAGGTTACTTTTTTCAAATCCATCAATTGATGCCGGCGAACAACCGCCACAACGGATATATTTAATTCCTCCAATTGGCGTTTCAATTGTGATAATGTTTTTCCCAACAAAGGAATATCCGAACGACACTTCAATCCCAAAAAACGCACCAAACCACGGCCCAATATTGTCATATCAGTAGCACCGTTGATAGATAAAGCCGTTAAAATCTGATTTGCTGTTTCAACTTCAGGTGATACAACAACATCAACCGATAACGCCTTTAAAAAATTAGAATATTTCGGCATTAAATAATCATTTGACGAAACCCGTGCAATTCTTTTGGAAACCCGAAACAATTCTTTTGCCAAAGAACAGGCAATGATATTACTTTGGTCATCACCTGTCATTGCCAACAAAATATCAACACTGTCGGCACCTGCCCTCTCCAAGATCAAAGGCGAATCACATGAACCCGTCAGCGTTTGAATATCCAGCTGTTCACTAACACCTTCCAAAGCATCCGGATTTTTATCTATCATAACAATTTCATGATTTTCGGCCCTTAAATATCGGGCCAAAGCAATCCCTGTTTCACCGGCACCTGCAATTAAAATACGCATTTTTCCTCCTTTTTTAAAAGAGTTTAGCATTTTTTGTAAAAAGAGCAAGTTTTAAGTTGCCTAAAAGTGTGTTTTATGCTAGTTTTTTCATAAAAAGGAGGAAAAAATGACCCTTCAAAAAACATTAGAACAAAAACAAAGCGTCCGTTTTTACCATGTCGGAACAAATCCCGATGATTTTAAATCATTTTTTAAAGAAGGTGCAAAACCCATCGGTCAAGGTATTGGTGGACAGGCAAATGGATTTTATGTTTGGTCAAATGAAAATCTGGCCGAAAACCATATTCAATTTTTAAATTTTCAACAAATGTTGAAAGAAGCCATCATTGTGGGGATTGATACAGAAAAAGAAAAAATTACTTATCCGTTGTGGCAAGCAGATGTGGAATGTGCACCGGGGTTATGCGATTTATTTGCAAAACATCAAGATTTTATTAATAAAAAAATGCAAAATCTGAACATTCAATTACCGTCAAATGAAAGTCTTTTAACCAGCATTCAATCCATTCAATTAAAAAAAGAAAATGATGATATCTGTTTAACAATCAAAGGTGCCAGCCACTTTGCCCCGACAATGCAACAAAATTTCATACGAAAAGAAGGGGGCAATCCCTGTCAAGGATGTGCCGATGCCGTATTTTTCCAAACTTTAACCGATTATTTGTGTCAAAACAATCCCGATTTCAAACAGGATTATAATCGTTTTATGCAACAAAGCGTCCTGACCAATGGTATAGCTTTAAAATACACAGGCAAAGAAAACTTACCGATAAGCAGTATAGAATATGCCACCATTGATGATACGGGAAAAATATCAAAAACAAACGTTTTTGACAAGAAAAAACAATTTTGCCCGTTTGTTGCAATGGCATTAAAAAGAAAAACAAAATAATTTTACTGGACAATTTAAAAAAAATATGCAATTTTAAAAAGAAAAAGGAGTTATTATGTTTGACAAACCAATTTTACCAAATTTTTTATCCCATAACCAACCCGAATCTCTTGACAATAATCAACCAAGCGGACAGCCCGTTCAACAAATGCAAACACCAACGGAAGATCCTTTGGCGGCTTTGCGTGGTGGTGCGTCAACCAACCCTTCTGTAACAGGCGAAAAAAAAGCAGAGCATACCTTTTCAAATGAAGCCGATCAAATCAGTGCTGATGCAACCGTTATTAAGGGCGAAAGCCTGCATGACACAGGCTTTTCCGATATTTGGTACACGCCGGAAGACATTGCCTATGTGCGTGATCCCAGAACTCGTTTTGCTTTGATTCCGATTGAAACACCGGATCTGCCTGAATTTAAACGGGCGTTGGAACAAGGTTATACCGGCACTTCCAGTTATTCTGTCAAATTCGGTGGCGATTATTACCGTGTGGAAAGAATTGTGGCCAATGAGGGTGTTCAGTTTAACTGTCGTAAAATGCCCAACAAAGCACCGGAAATTGAACAACTGGGCTTTGCGCCAGAGATTGTAAAACATTTATCAGGGCTGGGCAAATCATCAGGTTTGCTTTTATTTGCCGGTCCAACAGGTCAAGGTAAAACAACATCTGCGTCCGCCATTATGAAACGTTATTTGGAAACAGAAGGTGGATTTTTACTTACAATTGAAGATCCGCCCGAAATGCCTTTATCCGGTCTTTATCACGCCAAAAACGGCGGATTGGGATTATGCAAACAAACAACCGTTGAAAACGATCAATGGGGTGCGGGTTTGCGTTCTGCCTTGCGTTCAAAACCACGTTATATTTTGGTGGGGGAAATCCGTACGCCTGAAACGGCAGCCCAATGTTTAGTGGCGGCCACATCAGGACACTTGGTGTTTTCAACCATTCACGCCAACGGTGTGGAAGATGCTTTAAACTCTATGATTAAATATGCTTCATCCACCGGATTGGACAGCGGTTTGGTGGCCGATTTATTGGCCCGTGGTATTTTGGGTGTTATCTATCAACGTTTGGACGGTGTTGAAAAATTAAAACTGCACTATAAAACCGCCTTTGCTAACCCCAATTCGTCTGCGGCCGATCAAATGCGTATGACCATCCGTGGCGGTAACATCAACCTGGCCACCTTTATGGAACAACAAGAAACATTGATGAAAAAAGGATTGCCAATGTTCAGAAACGATTAGTTTCTGAACACTTTATTGGCATTGATAACCGATTCCAACAGATTGAATAAAGGGCTTCCTTTGCTGTATTCGGTAAAGGCATTTACGTCTTTTGGGAAACATTTTCCACCATAACCAAATTTACCATCGGGCCCCGGCACATGAGAATGCGTTGGCGCAATATAACCACTGAGCAAAAGTCCTTGACGTACTTTTTCATATTCTGCGCCAGCCTTTTGACACAAATCATAAATACCGTTGAAATATGTAACAGCCACAGCCCCAAAAACATTATGGGCATATTTGGTCAATTCAGCTTCGATATTGGACATATACAAGCGTTTTTTGTTTGCAAATATCGCATCCATCAATTCATGTTCGCCTGTAATCACCACATCCTGAGAACAAAAATCAGCATAGGCCGTACGTTCTGTTAAAAATTCAGGCATAAAATACACAGGTCGCATCAATTCATTCGTCAATTTATCCGCTGTTCCCGGTAATAAGGTTGTCCTGATAAAGACCGGTCCTTGTGGTAAATTTGAAATGATCTGTTTTAAAAGGGTTAAATCCTGTGTTCCATCGGCTTCGGTCGGAATATGAATCCCAACAAAAAAGACATTACAACCCGTTAAATCTTCATTTATTCCCTTTGGCGGATCAGATATTGCCTGACGGCATTGGGTATGTTCTTTTAACCACTGACTGAATGTAGAACCGATAACACCATAACCGATAATTCCAACTTTAATATCTGATTGTTTCATTTTGAATCCTTAAATAAAAATTAATTTCTTCTGCGTGGATGAACATATTCATTGTTGTGCCGAACAGGTTGATGAGTTGTTGACACAGGGGCATAACGACTTTCCAATGTTTGTTGAACGTCTTTCATCATATCGCTTAAATAAGGCACATTCATACTGACCAACGCTGATATAATTTTAAAGATAATTGCAATAACTAATGTCGCACCAATTGTTAAGCCGACACCACGGGCAATACCGCTGACAAAATTTAACCAAATAATACGTGAAGTTTTATTTAAATTTGTCACATAATCGCCCAAACGCATTCTTTCCAAACGATCGGCCAATTTTTCCAATTGGCTTAATTTGTGACGTTCTGCCATTGTCGGACGGATAGATGGTGCATTTTTTTTATGAACCATATCCACATTTTCCACCGTTTCTTTGGGAAATTTTCTGTGTAAAAATGAAATCATTTTAATATCTCCTTATATAAATTCAATGTTGTTTCGCACATTTTTTCAATGGAAAATAACGCTTCGGTCCGTTCACGGGCAAGTTTTTCCATTTTTTTCTTATCCTGTGGCTTCATATCCAATACTTTATCCAATTTTTTTGCCAATGTCAAGATGTCCGCAACAGGCGTTAAAAAACCAGTCTGACCATCTAGAATAATTTCAGATGGGCCACCATGATTAAATGCCACAACAACGCGATTCATAGCATTAGCCTCACTGATGGTACGACCGAATGTTTCCGGCACAATTGAAGTTGAAACAACCACATCCGATACGGCATAAATCATCGGAATTTCCTGAGGTGATACAGAAAGTGTCCGAACAGTAATTGTATCGGGTAATTTTTGAATCTCATCTTGTAATAATTTTTCATATTCGGGTTTGGCTTTCCCTCCCACCAACAAACAGGTCAATTCCGTATGTTTCATCTTGGATAAGGCCTGCAACAACAAATTTTGCCCTTTTAATTTAGATAAACGCCCCACCAAAGTAATGACTGGCTTATCCATCGGAATATGATTTTTTTGTGCAAAATGAATCAATTCGTCTGTTTGAATCCGTTCAGGATTAAAGCGTTTTAAATCAGCCCCACGATGAATTACATGAATTTTTTTTGCAGGATATTGATAAGTATCCATCAGGTGTTTTTTGACGCATTCGGAAACGGCTATTGTGCATTTACCCTGTAACATCACACGATTATACAGCTTTTTAACAGCAGGCTTTATACCATACATCCCATGATAAGATGCAATAAAAGGTATGCCTGATTTTTTGCTGGCCCATTTCACAGACCATGCCGGTGCACGGGAACGCACATGCATCAAACCCACATTATTTTCACGGGCAATTTTAATCAGCTTTCGTGAATTTAACCACATTTGAAAAGGATTTTTAGAGTGAACAGGTAATTGAAAATGAGTCACGCCCATTTTTTTTAATTGCGCCACCATCGCCCCACCATTTGAAACCACAATGTTTGGTATTTTTTTTCTTTGTAAAGCCGATGCTATTTCAATCGTTCCTGTTTCAACACCGCCTTGTTTTAAAGAAGGTAAAACCTGCATAATTGTTTTTTTCATCTAAACTCCTTATTCGGGAAAAACCTGATAATTGACACGGGGTGCCATACGCTGGGTATAATTTCGGGCTTCCATACATCTTTGATAATCATCATAATCCACTGACCAATCATCCGTGGCATAATTCACATACACCGGCTGAGCCCCAGGATAAGGAACAAATTGCGCCCAAATCCCACTGGACGATTCATTATCAAAGCGTAAATTTAGTTTTCGGGGAGATTCTTCCGACCAAGGCCATTTTGGCCATTCAAAAGGAAACCAATCGGATTCATGCATACATTCATTGTGATCTTTGGCAAACCATGCCACCCCAGTATTGGGGCGTTGCCAATAAAAGGTTTTTTGTCCTTCTTCAATCATGGCACAACCTGATAACAAAAACAAAAGACATAAAGCTTTTTTCATTTTATATCCCCCCTATTAAAAATCCAAATCCCCATAATGTGGTGAAGGCAAAATACCCGCCACCTGATCATCCAATAACGGTGCAAATGTCGGGCGTGATTTTATTTTGGCATACCATAAAGCCGCATCCGCAAATCCTTGCCAATTCAATTCACCCAAATAATCCAAAACGGATAAATGCGAAGCGCCCGCCAAATCTGCAAAAGATAAATTACGACCGCCCAAAAACGAACGACGACCGGCCAACCAATCAATATATTTCAAATACTTTTGTAAATTTTCACGCCCTGCCCGTATCAATGCAGGATCCGGTGCTTCATGCGTCCAAATAACCTTTAATAATCTTTCCATTAAAATCGGATAGACAACATCTTGATAAAAAGGTCCGTCAAACCATTGGGTTAAACGACGTATTTCGGCCCTGCCCCGTGGCGTTTCACCCAACAAATTCGGTGTCAGTTGGATTTCATTTAGGTATTCGGCAACGGCCTGATGCCCCGATAAAGTATGACCGTCTGTTTCATATAAAACAGGAACGGTCCCCAAAGGATTGACCTGTAAAAAATTCGGATCTCTTTCCCACGGTTTTGTTAAAACCAATTGGACAGGCATCCCTTTTTCCAACAAAGTTAAACGCACTTTTCGACAAAAAGGATCCAAAGGAAAATGGTATAAAAACAAACCCTTATTTATCATTCTTATTCCTTTTTGTTAAATTTATCAAAACTTTTGCCATCTTTTCAGACGGTAAAACATCTGTTTTTAATTTATCTAAACTCTTTTTAACATTTTGTTTTGGATTTTGCAACAACTTTTGTGTTTGTTGATAAATTTTTTCAACTGTACAGTTATCCTGCAATAATTCGGGAATCACTTCTTTGTTTTGTAACAGGTTGATTAGGTTGACAAAGCGAATCTTTAATAATTTTTTGGCCATCCACCCTGTTATCGGATGCACACGATAGGCAATTAAATGAGGCACTCCCGCCAAGGATAATTCCAAGCTGACCGTTCCGCTGGCCGCTATCGCCACATCGGATGCCGCAAATGCATCATAACGCTTTTTTTCACCCATAATAACCGTATGGGGAATATGCCAACGTTTAACCATATCACAAACAGTTGGCGCCACCGTTTTAACCGATGGAATGACCACAAATAAATTCGGATACGTTTGGGATAATTTTTCACAAACTTCTTTAAAAATCGGCATCAAACGAGATACTTCATTTTTACGACTACCCGGTAATAAAATTACAACTTTTGTTTTTGGATTTAAATGATATTTTTGGAAAAATGCCTTGGCTGACCCTTTATCAGCCCCGCCTTCAATGACGGGATGTCCGATAAAAGTTGTTTTCAAACCATAAGGCTTAAAATACTTTTCTTCATTGGGCAATAAACAAAATAAATGATCAATATATTTATGTAAAACTTTAGCACGTCCTTTTTTCCAAGCCCATACCTGAGGTGCCACACAATGCACATGTGGAATACCTAAATTCAATTTTTTTAACTTTTTATGCACCCGAATGGAAAAAGAATAGCTGTCTATTGTCATAATGATATCCGGCTTTTTCTTTTGAATATCCGCCATAATTTCATTTAAATGACCCAAGATTTTCGGGATACTGGGAATCACCTCAAACAATCCCATAACCGCCAAATCCCGAATATCAAATAAAGACTTTAAACCTTCATCATGCATGGTTTCTCCCCCAACACCCGTAAAGGTTACCTGTCCTTTTGTTTGACGTTTCAAAGCGCGCATTAAACGGGAGCCCAACAAATCCCCCGAAGGTTCACCCGCAATCAAATAAACACGCAAAGTCATTTTGATTCCACCCCGATAATAAAGATTCCCAATTGATTGGCCAATTTAACAGTTTGTTCGGATTGAGAAATTAAAACAGCCCCCGCCTGAATGGCGATACCTGAAAATCCCGCATTTTTAACGGATTGAACCGTTTGCGGACCGATTGTCGGCAAATCCATACGTCTGTCCTGTTGCGGTTTGCACATTTTAACCAAGACACCGCCACCACCACGACGCTTTAAATCGGCCGAACGGCGTATTAAAGCATCCGTTCCTTCAATCCCTTCTACCGATAAAACCAAGCCTTGTTGCACTATAACACTTTGACCGACATCTGCTTTACCCAATAAATGAGCCACTTCCATACCACGTTTAATATCAACGGAATCTTGGGGGGTGGGAACCAAACGTGTATAAACGCCTTTTTTGGCCAACAGTTGCGGTAAAATATCATCAATACCGACCACCTTCATGCCTTCGGATTCAACCTCTTTGACGATAAACTTTAATAATCCGTCATCACCCAAAGCCTTCAAGCTCAACTTAGCAAGTGTTTTAATCCCCCGAAAATCAGGCCATAAGCCAATCAAAGACGGACGTTTTACCGCACCGATAAAGACAACCTCTTGAACCTTTTGTTTTTTAAATATACGAAAAGCTTTACCAACCGACCCCAAACGAATCCAAGACATCGGAAGCGCTTTATCGTATTCTTTGGGGTTTGCCTGACCTTTCAAGCCCAGAACATAAAAGTCCCGATGCATTCTTTCACATGCTTCAATCAAACAATGTGGCAAAGCACCGGCGCCGGCAATAATCCCCAGTTTTTTCATTTCTTTTTCTCCGGTTGCATGATTCCGTTTTTGGATGGATTTTGGCAAAAGCTGACAACTTTACCAATCAACGGATGATCCGAATATTGTTCGGCCAATTTGGCAATTCTATCGGTCAAAATGCCTTCACCGAAAAAGAGTTCCTTATAAGCTGTTTGTAGTTCCAGAATCAACTTTTTATCAACGCCGGCACGTTGTAAACCGACCAAGTTTAAACCAGCCAAACCATCACGCATCACAATCCCAAAAGGAATAACATCACGCATGACTCCGACCATACCGCCAATCATAGCCCCTTCACCAATATGGGTAAATTGCAAAACACCCGCCATAGCACCGATAATCGCCCGATTACCCACCACAACATGACCGGCAAGACCGGCATTATTGCTCATCACAATATCATCCCCCACAATACAATCATGAGCCACATGAGATCCCACCAAAAACCAGTTACGTGAACCGATTCGGGTAATCTTTTGATCCACATCCGATCCTGTATGGGCGGTAAAATGTTCACGAAATACGTTATCATCCCCGATACGCAATTTTAAATCAGATGCTTTGTTGCGCTTATGTTGACAAGGAAGTCCCAAACTGGCAAACGGATAAAGGGTATTACCTTTTCCTACAACCGTATCCCCATCAATTACATTGTGTGAAATCAAACGAGTACCGGCACCGATTTTAACCTGAGGCCCGACCGTACAAAATGGACCGATTTCAACATCATCAGCCAATTCGGCCTTTGAATCCACAATACTGGACGGATGAATTTTTGTCATTTTTTAGCCTTTCTTGATAAACTTTTTCCAAAACCAAATCTTGGCATCGGCTTTCACTTGGGTTGTTTTCTTTTTTGTCAAACCACGCAAAGCCACCATTTGACGCATAAATTCATGACCTTCTTGTGCCGGTGCGCCCATCATTTTCTTCATGGGTTCAACATTGCTCATCACACCGGATTTGGCACCGATTTGGGCGCCTGATCCGATTTTTAAATGACCGGCATAACCCACTTGACCAGCAGACACAACACCATCGCCAAACTCACAGCTTCCCGCAATACCGTTTTGTGCCACGATGACACAGCAACGTCCCAATTTAACATTGTGTGCAATTTGACAAAGATTATCAATACGGGTACCCGAACCGATAACAGTATCGCCCATGGCCCCTCTGTCCACTGTGGTACATGAACCAATTTCAACATCATCACCGATAATTACACGCCCCAATTGCGGACATTTTTGCGGGCCTTTTGTGGGCGACATAGCAAAACCGAAACCGTCTTGCCCCACCTGAGCACCAGGATAAATATAAACTTTATGCCCCGCAATACAATGGGAAACAGTGGCATTGGCACCAACCGTACATAAAGCCCCCATTTGAACGCCCTCTTCTATCACGGCGTTGGCATGAATGTCGCAACCATCACCCAAAATCACATTTTTTTCAATGACAGCACCGGCCGCAATACGGCAACCTGCACCGATTTTGGCGGTCGGATCCACATGAGCAGATGACGAAATACCCGCTTCAAAATTTCTGGGATAAAAGGCAGAGGCCACCAATCCATAAGAACGATGGGCATCTTGGGATATCAAAGCAACTGTACCACTTGGTACATATTCTTTAAATTTTTCCGGTACAATAACGGCACCGGCTTTGGTGTTTTTCAAAGCATTCCGAACAGCCGGAATAAAAGCCCAAGAAACATCATTTTCCGTGGCATTTTCCAAATCCGCTACATCATAAAATGTTTTATTGGCATCAATGCCTTCGGGCAAAACAACTTCACCGACTTCGGCCAATTTCGCCAAAGTAAGACCACCTTCAATTTTATGGAAAAAACGTGCATCTGCCATAATCCAACTCCTTATTGACCGATTTTTGCCGGATCAGGATAAGCAACTGTTTGAATTACTTTATCCAAATTTTCCACAAATTCATCCGTCACATCCACACTTTCACAAGCATGGAATGTATTATTTTTGGGCAATAAAACTTTCATCCCTTCTGATTCTGCTGTTTCTTTAAAAACCTGAATAATTTCCTTAGAGATAGAATTTGAAGCCAATTGAGAAGCAAACATAATACGTTCCATTGTCGGACGATATTTTTCCTGAACTTTCAAAGCTCTCTTTTCCAAATCACGTAATTTTCTTTGAAGTTCTTCGGGTTTCATTTTATCTTTTTTGGCTTCCAATTTTTTGGCATCAGCTTCAATGTCTTTGGAATCAGCCATAATACGAATACGAACCTGTTCGGCATATTTATTTTGTTCGGCCAAAATATACTGATACACTTTTGCCTTTTCCTGAACCACATTAAAATCAATCACGCCAACCTCAGGACGCATGGCCAACCACGAACAACAACCCAACAAACCGGCCAACAACACACCGCCACAAATCATTGTCGCTTTTTTATTTTCTTTTACTTTTTTTACGGCTAATTTTACTTTTTTCATTTTAAAATCCTTTTCCAAAGTTTAATCTGAACACACGTGTTTTATCAAATTTTTCTTTAACCAACGGGTACGTGAAGTCCAGATTGATTATCCCCATTGGTGAAGCCCATAAAATACCTGTACCAACACCTACACGTATTTTATTGGAATAATATGTTGTTTCAGGGTCATAATTATCGGGTTTTGAAATGTAGCCGGCATCCGTAAATAATTTACCTTTGATACCCATTTCCTTGGGTAATCCCATCGGGAAAGTTAATTCCGCACTGGCCGAAGTGTACCAATTACCACCCAATGCGTCATCAGATGCAATATCACGGGCGCTGACACCGCCGTATTCAAAACCACGCAAAGAAGAATCGCCCAAGAAATAACGATCATTTATGCGAACCTTTTGTCCACCCCAGCCCCAAACACGACCGGCATCTCCTCGCACAGAAAAGACAACATCTTCAACAACCGAAAAATAACGAATGGCCGTTGCGTTGACACGGTAATATTTACTGTCACCGCCAAGACCGGCAATTTCGGCACCTAAGGATAAATAATATCCCGTTGTCGGGTCAATACGACTGTCACGTTTATCAAAAATTAAATCCTGGCCAAACAATGATACATTTGTTTTACCTTTTTGTTCTTTAATGGCCAAAGCGGCATCAGAATCAATATCGGTGATATCGTCTTGACGCAAAGTATAATAAACACTGTTGCGCAAATAATCCGTATAATCCCAACCCAAACGAACCGTTCCGCCGGTTGTTTCGTATTCATAAGACGATGAATCCGAATTATCACGAGTTGTGCGGAACAAATCAATACCGGCCGATAAATTATAATCCATAAAATACGGATCGGTCAGTCCCAAAGTGTATTGCGTTTCTTTTTGGCTGAGCATCAAATTCAAACGGGCGATATTACCTGTTCCCAAAATGTTTCTTTCCTGAATACCGGTTTCAAACATCATACCGTCATAGGACGACCAACCCACACCAATATTAAAAGCACCTGTTGATTTTTCGGCCAAGGACATTTCAACATCCACCATGGATGGATTTTCAGGCACGGGAATCGTTTGCATATCCACATTTGAAAAATAATCCAAATCGCTGACACGTTGTTTGGAACGGCGCAATTTAGAGGCATTAAAGGCATCACCTTCTTTAATTCTGAATTCACGACGAATCACTTTATCTTTTGTGCGTGTATTTCCTTTGATATTGATACGACGAACAAAAACTTTATCGCCTTCGGACACACGGAAAACCAATTTGGCCGTTTTATTTTCATCATCACGAATAATATCCGGCGTTACATTCACAAAAGCATACCCATCATTGATTAAAGCATCCGTGATATCGTCAGCCGAAGCATTAACTTCATCCACATCAACCGTATCACCTTTTTCCAAACGAACCAAGTCTTTTAAATCCGTTTTACCCTGATATTCCGGCAACTGAACCTGAATATCCACATCCGAAACATGATATTTTTCACCTTCGTTTAATTGAATGGTTAAAACAAAGCCTTCTTTATCCGGCATTAATTCGGCCATAGAACGCACAATTTCAAAATCCAAATAACCGTTTTGCAAATAAAAACGACGAATCAATTCCTGATCATAGTTAAAGCGATCCGGATCATAGGTATCCGTGGACGACAAGAAACGATACCAGGCTTTTTCCTGAGTCATCATTTTATCTTTTAAATCAGAATCCGAATAGGCCTGATTACCGTCAAAATTGATTTGTTTAACCATGGCTTTTTCGCCTTCTGAAATTTCAAAAACGACATCCACACGATTTTGTTCTAATTCACGATAGGTCGGTTTGATTGAAGCAGCATAGCGCCCGTGTCTTTTATAAATTTCCAACAAACGGTCCGCATCTTTTTGCAATTTTCTTTTGGTAAAAGTATCGCCGGATTTTAATAAAACTTCCACCTTTAAAATATCGTCATCCAATGATTTATTGCCTTCAAAAAACACATCATGAACAATGGGATTTTCCACCACATCAATTTGGGCAACTCCGTCTTCAAAGTCAATTTTTACATCCGAAAACAAACCTGTGGCAAATAATGTTTGAGAAGCACGATTCCAATCTTCTGTCATAACATCATCGCCTTTTTTAAGACCCAAATAACTCATCACCGTTGAATTTTCAATTCGGCGTGTTCCCGAAATATTGATTTTTTCCAATTCTTCTGCCTGAACAGAAAAAGCCATCAAAGCAAATATTGGTAAAGTATATTTTAATTTTTTCATTCAAAGATCCTTTTGATAATACGTGGAACATCCAAAAACATTGAATACGCAAAAATAACCAACAAAAACGAAAGGCCTGTATAAACCAAGCGATTTTGTATTTTTTCCGACAAAGGCTTACGACGAACAGCTTCAACCGCATAAAGCATTAAATGCCCACCGTCCAAAACAGGAATCGGCAACAAATTCATCAAACCAATGGCAATGGATACATTGGCAATAAAACCGATTAAAACAATCCATCCACCCATCAACGCATCTCCCGACGCCTCGGCAATCCCCAAAGGCCCCCTCAAATCACGTGGAACACGAGCCCCAGTTATAATTTGCCCCAAATAACGCAAGGTATCAACCGTTACATTCCATAAAGTTTCGGCCGATAAAGAAACAGATTCAATAAAACCAAGCTTTTCTTCAACCTGATAATTATCAACCAAAGATTGAACACCCAGCAAAGGCAATTGGTGTTTTGTTTCCCAAATGGGTTCCACTGTTAGTTCTTGTTGAATATCGTTTCTTAATATATTGATTTTTAAAGATTTTCCATATTCAACCAAGCGCACAATACGGCCAATATCCGAAAAATCCGCAACCTGTCTATCATTAATGGAAATAATTTTATCACCCACCATTATACCTGCTTTTTGTGCTGCTGAATCAGGCATCACTTCACCAATAACAGGCGGAACAACCAAACGCCCCACCCCAAAGAACAAACCAAACAGTAAAATAAATGCCAACAAATAGTTTGTTGCCGGTCCTGCAAAAATAATCAAAGCTCTTTGCCATAAGGGTTTCATAAAAAAGGTCTTTTTTAATTCTTTTTCGGAAAGTTTTTTTGTGCTTTTTTGGGCACTGGCCGCATCTTCATCCCCCAACATTTTCACATAACCGCCCAAAGGAATCAAACACACTTTCCAACGGGTACCTTTTTTATCATTTCGTCCCCACAATTCCTTACCAAACCCAAGCGAAAATTCTTCCACCTGAACACCACAAAGGCGGGCCATTAAAAAATGCCCTCCTTCATGCACAATCACAACGATTGACAAAACCAAAACAAACGCAAAAAGGTATGCCAAACTGATCATGAAGACATTCCCCCGTTACCCGTTAAATAAACAACCAAAGCCGTTACCGTGGCCGCAAAAATCAAACCATCCATACGATCAAACAAACCACCGTGACCGGGAATTAAATTACTGGAATCTTTTAAATCCAACTTGCGTTTGATATAAGATTCAAACAAATCACCGATTTGCGACACGATTGCCAAACCACCGGCCGACAAAATCAAAACTTTTTTTGTCAATTGGAAAGAACCGTCCATATAGCCATAAGTTTTCAGATACATTGCAAAAATCCAAGCAACCAACATCGCAAAGACAATTCCACCCAAACAACCGGACCATGTCTTTTTTGGACTGACCTTCGGGCATAATTTCGGTCCACCCACTGTTTTGCCAACAATAAATCCACCTACATCCGTTGCCCAAACCACAAAGAACAACCACAGCAACATTTCTTTGGCGCTGTCGCCATTTGAAAAATAAAGCCAACTGAGTGCCAAAACAGGCAAACAAACATAAAAAGCACCCAAGGAAAAAGCCAAATTAGCCGAACTTTTCCAATAAGCCAATGTTGTCCCCAACAAAATAATCCAGAAGGAAAAAGCCGGATTATCCTCTGCCAAAAAGGCCACAAAGACAGCACAAATAGTCATCCACAGCCCTGCCACTGTTTGCTTTTTATGGAACATATTATCCCATTCCCAAGCCAAACCGGCCCCCAACAAAGCCAAGAAAATCTTAAATAAATCAATGGAATAATCTTCATAGACCGACTTGCCATACCAAATCACATACCAAATCAAAGGCACCATCACAACCGAAGACAAAACACGCAAGAGCAAATTAGATTTCATTTGAATATCCTTTCCAAGTTTTATAACACTATGGCAAATTTTGAAAGAGCTGTCAAGCGAAAGTTTTATTTTTTTAAAATAATGGACATTTTTTATTTTTTTCGTATTTTATACTTGACTTTTTTCAAAAAAGCGTTAAAATAACCACCAACCAAAGCCGCAGTAGCGTAGTGGTAGCGCACGTCCTTGGTAAGGACGGGGTCGTGAGTCCGATTCTCACCTGCGGCACCATTTAAAAAGAGCCCCATTTTTGGGGCTTTTTTTTAAATGCGTATCACAAGTGGGAGAGGACTCACGGGGGCAACGTGAAGTCCGAGCCGAAAGGCGAAAGGGGCCCATTGGAACAATGGGAATTTACATTCTCACCTGCGGCACCATTTAAAAAGAGCCCCATTTTTGGGGCTTTTTTTTAAATGCGTATCACAAGTGGGAGAGGACTCACGGGGGCAACGTGAAG
>SUVA01000023.1 GCA_015062245.1 Alphaproteobacteria bacterium | reverse complement strand
TATTACCTGTGCCAAAATCGGTTAAACCTGTCGGGTCTTTACCGCTCATAATTTGGGCGGATACGGTGGCGGCTTGCATACTGGCTTCGTGTAGCAATTGATTGGCTTTGTGTTTTTTCATGGCGACGCCATAGCCATACACACCGCCCACGGACAAAACACCTATGATGGCCAACACGCCCAGCATTTCAACCATACTGCGCCCCTTTTGACTTCTTTTATAATTTTTGTTTGTTTTATTTTTTACTGACATGTTTGACTCCTTTCTTTTATTTGTTCAGACAGTAAATACCTTTTGTCATTCCCCACTTGATGGGGAATCCATAAGGATTTGATTCTATGGATCTTCGTGTCAAGCACGAAGATGACAGTGATGGGGTGGAATGACAAACACAGTTTAACCCACTGTATTTATTATACAGTGGGTCGGTTGTGCATACGCACAACTTAATATTCAAAACTAAATGTGTGTGTGTACAAGGTCCATCTATTTATACCTTTACCGTGGTTTAAACACATTTTAAATAGCCTCCTATTTCCTTTACTTATCCCCACACTAGCATACTTTCACACCCTTGTCAAGCGGATTTAGGCGTTTTTTAAATCTTTTGGGCGGGCAAAAGCAAACAACATCAATCCTGTAATCGGATCGGCTTCATGTAAAATTACAGGTACTTCATCGCCCATTTTATAAATTTTATTGGTGCGACATCCCACCAAGCGAGCGCCTTTTTCATCCACACGAAAATAATCGCCCTTGATACTGCGAAAAGGAACAAACCCGTCTGCGCCTGTTTCATTCATGGTTAAAAACACACCAAAAGTCGTGATTGAGGAAATGCGCCCCCAAAAAAGCCCTCCCACTTTGTCGGCCATATAACGTGATAAATATCTGTCCACAGCACTTTGTTCGGCATTGGCAGACGCCCTTTCCGTATGTGATATGTGTTCAGCCATATCGTCAAAATCCTGTTCTTCCTTTTGCGTCAAAGCACCCTGCCCTAACTTTAATGCCAAGACCAACGCCCGATGCACCAACAAATCGGCATAACGGCGAATAGGGGAAGTAAAATGCGCATAGCGAGATAATGCCAATCCATAATGCCCGATATTTTCCGAAGCATATTCAGCCTGAGATTGTGTGCGCAATACAAACTTATTCATGGCATAATCCATTTTTTTGCCGTCCATTTTTTGTAAAATGGTGTTAAATTCGCCCGAACGCACATTGATACCCAATGCCTTTTGACCCAAGGACTTTAAAAAATCGTTAAAGCGTTCCATTTTTTCTTCACTGGGTTTATCGTGAATGCGATACATAGTTGCTACACCCGATTTTTCCAAAGTTTCCGCCGCCGATACATTGGCCAAAATCATCAATTCTTCAATCAATTGCATGCTGGGCGTTTGAATGCGTTGTGCCACCGATAAAACCTGACCTTTATCGTTTAAAATCACTTTTCTTTCCGGTACGTCCAATTCCAAAACACCACGATTTTTACGGTGATTTAACAACAAATGATAAACCTGAATCAATGTATCCAAAGATGTTTGAACATCACCACAAATCCCCAAACCTTCATCCATATATTTTTGAACGGTATCGTATGTCAGACGGGCCCGAGAACGCATCAAACAACGATAAAAACGGTGTTTTGTTTTTTGTCCTTTTTTATTCAGTTCTATATCACAAACCAAAGCCCCTCTGTCCGTATCGGGATTTAATGAACACATCCCATTGGATAATTCAAAAGGCAACATCGGGACAACCCTGTCGGGAAAATAGGTGGAATTACCACGGTGATAGGCTTCTTTATCCAAATCAGAATCAGGCAATACATACCATGAAACATCCGCTATGGCCACAATTATACGATAGCCTTTATCCGTTTTTTGTCCCCAAACGGCATCATCAAAGTCACGGGCATCCGCCCCATCAATGGTACAAAAAGGAATATCCCGCAAATCTTTGCGCCCTTTTTCCAAAGTCGGAACGGTGGCTTTTTGAGCCTGTTCTTTGGCTTTTTCGGAAAAATCGTGGGGTAAATGTGCCTCAGCCATTGCCAATTCCGTTGGCGCATAAGCATCCGTTATATGACCGATTTTACGTTGAAATTCACCGGCTGTATCCGATGATACCATCCGAGGCATCAAAATTTCCAACATATCCCCTTCTTTTAAGCGAACAGATGGCGGAATATGTTTTACATAAAATGTTTTTTTTATTTTTTTATCAGCCGGCACAAACTGACCACGTTCCCAAACACCGACCACCGAAACAGGCTTATCCGAAACGGAAAAGTCCTGACGACGATGAAAATATCTTTTAAATTTATTACGCATATTGTTATTTTATCACGTTGTTTTTGAAAAAGCAAGTGGACAAAATCAATCAAATAGATTATAATATCTTTATGAAAATAGGTGTCTTTGATTCAGGTTTAGGCGGATTGGTCATTGCAAAGGCTTTAATTGAGGCTTTGCCACAGTATGATTATGTGTATTTTGGGGATACAAAACATTTGCCCTATGGCGAAAAAACCGCCGGACATATTTTAAAATATACGCTGGATGCGATGCGTTTTTTAATCAATCAAGATTGCCGTTTAATCATCATTGCATGCAACAGCGCAACGGCCGTTTGTTTGCGTTATTTACAAAAAAGATTTTGTCCCAAATATGCCCCTGATATTAAAATTTTAGGTGTGATTATACCTACTGTGGAAGAAGCGCTAACCTTTAATACGGAACAAATTGGTGTCGTGGCAACACCCACTACCGTACGTTCGGATATTTATGCCGTAGAGTTAAAAAAAATCAAAAGTGATTTAAATGTTTTTTCTTTGGCCACACCAACTTTGGTTCCTGCTATTGAAAAAGGCGATTTTGATTTGGCCGAAAAAGAAGTAATTCGGTATTCGCAAAAGTTGAAACATCTGCCTGTTTTGATTTTGGGATGTACACATTATCCGATTATCAAAGATTTATTTCATAAACATTTACCCAACACACACATTATTGCCCAAACCGAATTGATGGGTAAAAAGTTGGCCGATTATTTAAAACGACATACAGAAATTGAATCAAAACTATCACAAAATCAATCTCGCCAATTTTTTATCACAAAAAAAACAGAGGGCTATTTGAATGTAGCCCGTCTGATAGATTCGGATATTGATTTAAAATTATTTTAAAGCATCCTGTTGTTTTTTCATAATAATCGGCATAATGTCAGATGCCATTTTGGTCAGCGTCATCAATTGATCGGATGTAAAGGGGGCGCCTTCGGCCGTTCCCTGAACTTCCAACAATTCACCACGGTTGTTCATCACAAAATTGGCATCTGTGCCGGCATTGGAATCTTCCAAATAATCCAAATCCAAGACGGCATTGTTTTGCACAATTCCACAGGAAATAGCCGCCACCTGACCCAATAAAGGATCACGTTCCAATTTTTTATCGGCCAATAATTTATCAATCGCCTGACGCAAAGCCACCCATGCCCCTGTAATGGATGCCGTACGGGTACCGCCATCGGCCTGTAATACATCGCAATCCAATTTAATGGTTATGCCCTGCATTTGGTGTAAATCTACAACAGCCCGCAAACTGCGACCGATTAAACGTTGGATTTCGTGGGTGCGCCCGTCTTGTTTGCCTTTGATGGCTTCACGATCAATACGGTTGGCATTGGCCCGTGGCAACATTCCGTATTCGGCCGTAATCCAACCACTGCGCATTCCTTTCATCCACGCCGGCACCTTAAATTCCACACTGGCCGTACATAAAACGTGCGTATCCCCGCATTTTATAAGGCATGAACCTTCCGCATGTTTATTCACACGTGAGGTAATTGTCAGATTTCGCATTTGATTATTATTTCTGCCTGATGGTCTGGTCATATTAAAACTCCTTTGTTTTGTTAAATTATATACTTTTTTAACATAAAAATCAAGTTAGGTGTCTTGATTTTTACATAAAATAGTCCTACATATAAGGATAGTCAGAGAAAGGCAAAAAATATGAACAAAAAAGAAACAAAACAAAATGAAGCAAAAACAGAAGAAAAAGTTGCACCACCTGCCCCTGTGGCCGAAGAACAGGTGGAAGCTTTAACAAAGGAAGTTTTACATTGGAAAGATTTGGCTTTGCGCACAGCGGCCGAAATGGAAAATTTACGTAAACGTTGCCAAATTGATATGCAAAATACCGCCAAGTATGCCAACAAAGATTTTGCCAAAGATATATTGCCGGTGGTGGATAATTTGGAAAATGCCATGAAACACACCCGTGTGGAAATGGGCAAATCCGAACAGGCTTTACCGCCTTTTGTGACCGGATTATTTCAAGGTATTGAAATGACACATAAATTATTGTTAAACGCTTTGGAAAAACACAATGTGCGTAAAATGGAAGGTATAGGGCAAGTGTTTAATCCCGATAAGCATCAAGTCATTCAACAGGTGGAAGATCCATCCAAACCCAGTGGCACCATTATAGAGGAATTACAAACCGGATATGAATTGGACGGTCGTGTGTTGCGTGAAGCCATGGTGATTGTCAGCAAAGAGTAATCAAATAAAATCCCAACAAAAAGTCCCAAACTTTATTTGGGACTTTTTTTAAACTTCATCCGGATTAAAATCTGTTATCATTTGACGAAATTCTTTTAATACCTCACGATAAACATTCTTTTTAAAAGGGATAACCAAATAAGGGGCTGTTTTTAAACGATTCCAACGAAAGCGAATAAATTCAGGTTTGCGTTGAACGTGCAAATTGATGTTTTCATTTGAACCATGAAAATACATTAAAAACCATTTTTGGCGTTCGCCGTCAATTGTTTTATGAAATTTATCCGGCAAATCATAGGTGTACCAATTTTGGCTGACCGCAATAATTTTGGTATTTTCTTGGGTCATGCCTGTTTCTTCATATAATTCACGCCATGCGGATTGTTCGGGCGTTTCACCTTCATCAATACCGCCTTGGGGCATTTGCCAGTGATAGGGGGAATTTTGGCTCCACGCACGATAGCCCAAGAAAACACGCTTTTCCCGATTGATAATCATTAAACCGACAGCATCACGATAATTTGACATTACTCTTTCCTCTCAAACGCCGTCCAAATAGCCCGCACCAAATCCAAGGCACGATCCAATTGATAATCTGTTTTGGTGTCTTCTTCTTTTTCTTTATCGTCCTCTTCAAACGGATTGGCGGCTTCGGGTTGATGATCCAAATCCAAAGCGCCGTCCAAATTTTCTTCGCCATAACCGGTTAAAACCGGATAAGCTTCAAACTTGCCACGGGGAATTTCAACATCCGGTTCAATGCCTTTGGCCTGAATTGATGTGCCCGAAGGCGTATAATAACGGGCCGTTGTGATTTTGATACTGCCAAACCCGGGGATAGGACGAATGGTTTGCACCGAACCTTTACCAAAAGATTTTAATCCGGCAATCACGGCACGCTTATGATCCTGCAAAGCACCCGCCACAATTTCGGAAGCACTGGCTGAACCTTCATTGATTAAAACAACCAAAGGCAAATCATTGGTGACATCTCCTGCTTTGGCCGAAAAACGCAAAGTTTCACTGGGGTTGCGTGAACGGGTGGAAACAATTTCACCTTGATTTAAAAATAAATCAGTAACGGCAACGGCTTCTTCCAATAATCCACCGGGGTTATTTCTTAAATCCAACACAAAACCTTTTAAATTTTTGGGGCCGATTTCTTTTGTCAGTTTTTCAATGGCCTCTTTTAACATTTCACCCGTATTACCCGAAAAAGTGGATACACGCAAATAACCGATATCTTCTTTGGCTTCAAATTTTACGGGTTGAACTTTAATAATATCACGTGTTAAAGTCACGGAAAACGGCTTTTTATTTTTACGATAAATCCCCAATTTGATTTTGGTTTTGGGCTTACCACGCATTTTTTTAACCGCATCATTTAAATCCATCCCCATAACGGAAACACCGTCAATATGGCTGATATAATCACCGGCCTGTAAACCGGCTTTGGCCGCCGGTGTATCATCAATCGGGGTTGTAATGCGCACCAAATCTTTATCGGAAGTAACTTCCAATCCCAAACCACCGAATTCACCCGAAGTTTGAGTTTCCATTTCCATGGTTTCTTCTTGATCCAAAAATCCCGAATGCGGGTCCAATGATGTTAAAACACCGTCAATGGATTTTTCAACCATTTGGCGATAGGATATTTCTTCCACCGAATCCGATTGAATTTGTTCAAAGGTGGCCCCCAACAAATCCATCAACAAATAAGGATCATCCACCGTTTCGTTTTTTTTATCCGAGGCCATTACAGCTGTGGAAAAGAAAACACTTGTCATTAAAACCGATAAAAAATAGCGCATTATCGACCTCCTTTTTTAAACCATGGTTCGGGGTCAATCGCCTGACCACGATAACGCATTTCCAAATACAAGTTCGTATTACTTTGTGCCATAGAACCAATGGGTTCACCGGCCAAAACCTCCTGTCCCACAGCCACATCCATAGAACCAAAACCGGATAAAACACTCAGATATTCATCACCATGATCAATAATCATCAATTGACCATAATTTTGGAAAGGTCCTGCAAACAAAACCGTGCCGTCATAAGGGGTTGTAATTGTGGCTTTTGGCCTTGTCTTTAATGTCAAACCTTTGGCATGAACCCCCGAAGCCGTTTGATCACCAAAATGTTGTGTGATTGTCCCTGAAACAGGCCATGACAAATGCGAATAAGTTTTGGCAAAAGCCCCCGCCAAAACGGGTTTAGCTGATGCTTTTGGTGGACGTTTTTTCTTGGCCTCACGCCGTTGTTTTTCCAATTTTTGCAACAGGTCTTTTAAATCCCGCGCTTTGGCGGCCAGTGCTTCGGCCTTTTTTTTGGAATCATTATAATAAGCCGTATATTGAATTTGCATCAATTGTTTTTGTTGTAATAACCGATTCATTTGTTCGGATTCATCTTTTAAATCCGTATATGTTTTTTGAATATCCTGCATTTTTTGGGATATTTCCTGACGTACCGATGACAATTCAGCCAAATCGGCCTTGGTCTGATCACGCATTTGTCCGATAACAGGCAAACTATAACGCATTAAATTACGACTGCGAAACATATCCACAGGTGTCTTTTTTTGGAAAATCAACAATTCAGTCGGGCGCAACGCCAATGTTTGCATCCCTTTCATAATGCGTGCCAATTGCTTGTTGGATAAATTTAAACGTTGTTCCAAATGTGCCTGACGTTCTTCCAATTCAATCTTTTTTTGTTCCAACAAAGACAATCTGTCTTCATGGGATTGAATTTTTTTGGCCGCCGAAACCAACTGCCCCTGAACAGATTGAACTTCTTTATTTAAAACAGCCGCTTTTCTTTCCGATTCTTTTTGGGTTAAACGTTCACGGCGCAGTTGAGCTTCCACCTGTCTTAAATCATTGGTTGTGGGATTCGGGGCAGACAAAACTTCTGTCCCCCCAAACAAAATCCCCACAATCAATAACAGTCTGAACACGCCTTTTATCCTTTAATTAAAGATTGACCGGTCATTTCCACAGGTTGTGGTAAATTTAACAGTTGCAACAATGTTGGTGCCACATCGGCCAGTTTGCCGTTATTCAACTCATTCACACCTTTGGCGTTGAATAAAACCGCCTGAACCGGTGTATTGGTATGTGCCGTTTTGGGTTTGCCGTTTTCATCCAACATATCCTCGCAATTACCGTGATCGGCCGTGAACAAAGCACAACCATCCACTTTTTTCAAAGCTTCCAACAAACGCCCAACACAAGCATCCACTGTTTCAACGGCTTTTATGGCAGCGGGTATTGATCCGGTATGTCCCACCATATCACCATTGGCATAATTGACAACAATCACGTCAAATTTTTGGCCTTCAATTGCTTTGACCAACTCATCCGTCACAGCCACAGCCGACATTTCAGGCTGTAAATCATAGGTAGCCACCTTTGGGCTGGGGATTAAAATACGCTCTTCCCCCTGAAATACCGATTCACGTCCACCGTTAAAAAAGAAAGTCACATGGGCGTATTTTTCTGTTTCGGCAATACGCAATTGTGTCAAACCGGCATTAGCCACTTCTTCGCCAAAAATATGCTTCAAATCTTCGGGCGGGAACAAGGTATGCATCCATGACGTATGTTCCGATGAATATTCCGTCATCGCAACGGCATCACAAAAATGAATCACACGTGAACGTGGGGCTAAATCAAAATCAGGTTGTAACATCATTTTGGTGATTTCACGGGCACGATCCGAACGGTAATTGGCCATAATAACGGCATCACCGTCTTTCATCCCTTGATAATTACCAATGATACAAGGCAATACAAATTCATCAAAAACTTCCTGTTTATATGATTCGGTGATGGCCTGTTTTGCCGTTTCAAAGTGTGTGCCTTGACCATTGACAATGGCTTCATAGGCCAGATTTACACGATCCCAACGATTATCACGGTCCATACCATAATAACGACCGCCCAATGTGGCAATTGAAACCAACGACATATCATGGATTTCATCTTCTAACTGTTGCACAAAATCTTTGGCCGAAGCAGGCGGTGTATCACGTCCGTCCAAAAATCCGTGCAAATTGACAACAATGCCGGCTTGGTTTAAAATATCCGCCAAAGCAACAATATGTCTTTGTTGGGCGTGCACACCACCAGGGCCCAACAACCCCATAATATGACAAACACCACCTGTTTGCTTTAATTTTTCAATCAATTGTAATAAAACGGGATTTTGGGCCAAAGTTTTGTTTTGAATAGCCAAATCAATACGGGGTAAATCCTGCATCACCACACGACCGGCCCCCAAATTTGTATGACCGACTTCGGAATTGCCCATTTGACCATCGGGCAACCCCACATGCAAGCCGGATGTTTCCAACATGGCATGTGGCCAATTTTTTATCAAATCATGCCAAACAGGCGTTTTTCCCATTTCAATAGCATTATTTTCTTTTTGTTCCCGATAGCCCCACCCATCCAAAATACAGAGCATTACTGGTTTTTGCGTCATTTTTATTCCTTTCTTTTTTTCAATTTTTTGCTTATTATAACGATATTTTTCAAAAAAGTGTACTTTTTTTTAAAAAAAAGCGTGCTTTTTGTAAAAAAAATGTGTATACATTAAATAACAATTACCAGACAAAGGAGTAAAAAATGTCAATTTTCAGTCGTTTATTTTCATCAAAAATCACCGTTGATGCCTTAAAAAAAGCATTAAAGAACAAAGAATTTGTTTTTTATTATCAGCCCGAATTTAATTTAAAAACAGGCGAAATTTTGGGCGTAGAAGCTTTAATGCGTTGGGAAAGCAACAAACGTGGCATTGTTCCGCCAAACGAATTTATCCCTGTTTTGGAACAAAGCGGATTGATTAACGACTTTACCGAATTTTTATTGAAACAAACTTTATCGGATTTGCGCAAAATTCATGATGCCGGTTTTAAAAATACAAAATTGGCCGTCAATTTGTCCGTTGTTCAATTAAAAGAAACAAACATTGTGGATAAAATCCAAGATGCATTACAGTCTGCTTATATCAATTCAACATTCTTGGAGTGTGAAATAACAGAAAGCAAAGGAATTGATCGTGAATTATTAGACAGTGATGTATTCAAACGCTTGCAGGATTTAAACGTATCCATTTCCATTGACGATTTCGGAACGGGCTATTCATCTTTTGATTATCTGCGTACATTGAATATTAAAAAATTAAAAATTGACCAAGATTTTGTTCAAGGAATTTTTGAAAATCCCAAAAATCAAACCCTTCTTTCTTCTATGATTCAACTGGGCCATGATTTAGGATTCCCTGTTTTGGCCGAAGGTATTGAAACCACTGAACAAAAGAATTGGTTGGAAGAACATGGATGCGATATGGGACAAGGTTATTGGTTCTCTCGTCCGTTGCCTTTGGATCAACTTTTGGACTTTATGCAAAAAAAATCAAAAAAAGATTAAAAAGTTGTTGCAAAAATATTTTTTTCGTTTTATAGTAAAGGCGTGTTGATTTTATAAGGAGTATTAAACATGGTCAAACAAATTAACGAAAACATGATTCGTGAAGCCGCATATTTCCTGTGGGAAAAAGCCGGGCGGCCCGATGGTTCAGCTGAATATTTTTGGATGAAAGCTTGTGAACAGTTTTTCAATCCCAAAAAAGTTGAAATCAAAAAACCGGCCACAAAAAAAACATGCTCAAAAAAAGCATGTGCTGTCAAAAAAGAGGTTGCACCTGCAAAAAAACCCGTTGTGAAAGTTGCCGTAAAACCGGCATCAGCAAAAGCTCAACCGGTTAAAAAGGTGGTTATTAAAGTTCAGGCTAAACCTGCAAAAAAATCAACTGCCACAAAGGCTGCGACCGCTCCTTTCTATGGTTCAAGAAAGTAAGTGTGTGTGAAACTCCTCTCATTTCGGGGGGAGTTTTTTTACAAAAGCGCTTGACAAAACCAAAAAAGTAGCGTATAATAAAATTCTACTTGACGCGGGGTAGAGCAGTCCGGTAGCTTGCCAGGCTCATAACCTGGAGGTCATGTGGTTCAAATCCCATCCCCGCAACCAAAAAGAAAAAAGGTCAGCCGAAAGGTTG